>NZ_CP115450.1:3351250-3720625 GCF_027627435.1 Kitasatospora cathayae
TCGAGCGCTCGGCCCGCCGCACCACCGTGCAGGCCAGGTGCAGGTGGGCCGCACCGGGCGTGCCGCCGGGCAGGATGAAGCTGCGCAGCTTCTCCACCTGCTCCAGGTAGTGGTCGCAGTCCCGCTCCAGCCGGTCGATGTAGGACTGCAGCACCCGCAGCGGCGGGTACTTCGGGTCCTCGACCACGGGCGTGGACAGGTCGGCGCCGACGTCGAACAGGTCGTTCTGGACCCGGGTGAGCACGGCCACCACGTCCTCGGACAGCGCGCCGACCGCGAGGGCCACCCCGATCGCCGCGTTCGCCTCGTTGGCGTCGGCGTAGGCCATCAGCCGCGGGTCGGTCTTGGTGGTCCGGCTCATGTCGCCGAGCGCGGTGCTGCCGTCGTCCCCGGTACGGGTGTAGATGCGCGTCAGATTGACCATGCCGCACAGCCTAGCCGGGGGTTAGGCGACGTTAACCCTCCCCCAGCCTTCGGCCGGGGGTGCCCCCATCCCGAGAGTCTCGTCGCTACGCGACATTGACTCTCTGCCCGGGCGGGGCGGCCTCCAGCCAGGCCAGGAAGCCGGTGAGGGCGTCCTCGCTCATCGCCAGCTCCAGCGGGTCCCCGTTGTGCAGGCAGCGCAGCACCACCGAGCCGGAGAGCAGCGCCAGCTCCTCCTGGCCCTCCGGGTAGCGCCGGCCGAGCACCTCGATCTCCCGGCGCGGCAGCACCTTGCGCGGGCGCGGGGCGTACGAGAAGACCCGGAACCACTCGATCGAGTCGCCGCTGTAGCGACCGATACCAAAAACCCACCCCTTGCCGTCGGTCGGGGGGACCGGGGCGGAGGTGGGTTTGCCGTTCTCGTCGAGGTCGGGCTGCGTCGAGGCGTCGGCGGGCATTTTGAGCCGGTAGCTGCAGTCGAACGTGCCGCCGACCCGCTGGATCAGGCGGCGGCGTACGGCGAAGGCCATCAGGCCGATCACTCCCAGCGCCACGACCGCCGCACACACCACAAGCGCGAGGACCATGCTCACCTACCTCCTCGCTACCCGCGTTCCCCGTTACGGTCGTACCAGACGACCGCGCTGACCTACCAACTACGACGACAGTCCCGGGGTCACGCTCGCGCGTCCCCGGGACCGTCGGTCGACCCCGCCAAGCCGGGGTCCGGCGCACTCAGGCGTGGGCCTTGAGGCCGCGCGCCGCGAACAGACGCACCTCGGCGCGACGCTCGGCGTGCGCGTCCAGGTCCGCCTTGGCCTTCTCCAGTGCGCGCTCGGCGCGCGCGACGTCGATCTCGTCCGCCAGCTCGGCGATCTCCGCGAGCAGAGACAGCTTGTTGTCGGCGAAGGAGATGAAGCCGCCGTGCACCGCGGCGATGACGGTGCCGCCGTCCACCGTGCGGATGGTGACCGGTCCGGTCTCCAGCACGCTCAGCACCGGGGTGTGACCCGGCATGATGCCGGTGTCACCGGAGGCCGTACGGGCGACGACGATGGTGGCCGCACCGGACCACACCTTGCGGTCGGCTGCGACCAGCTCGACGTGCAGCTCAGCCAACGTGGGCTCCTAGGCTCATGCAACGCCCGATTACTCGGGAGTTTCGGTAAGAATAACGGCCCCGCGCCTCCGGCATGAAACCGGCGGCACGGATTTGACCGGAATCACAGCCGATGCGCCGTGAGGGGTGGTCCCCAGGCTCGGGGGCCACCCCTCACGGTCACTCAGCTGCTACCGGCCGCGATTACTTCTTGGCCAGCTCGGCGGCGTTCTTCTCGAGGTCCTCGATGCCACCGCACATGAAGAAGGCCTGCTCCGGGACGGAGTCGTACTTGCCGTCCGCGATCGCGTTGAAGGCCTCGATGGTCTCCGACAGCGGCACGGTCGAGCCCTCGACACCGGTGAACTGCTTCGCCACGTAGGTGTTCTGCGAGAGGAAGCGCTCGATGCGGCGGGCACGGTGCACCGTGATCTTGTCCTCTTCGGACAGCTCGTCGATGCCGAGGATCGCGATGATGTCCTGGAGGTCCTTGTACTTCTGCAGGATCCCCTTGATACGGACGGCCGTGTCGTAGTGGTTCTGCGCGATGTACCGCGGGTCGAGGATGCGGGACGTGGAGTCCAGCGGGTCGACGGCCGGGTAGATGCCCTTCTCCGAGATCGGGCGCGACAGAACGGTGGTCGCGTCCAGGTGGGCGAAGGTGGTGGCCGGGGCCGGGTCGGTCAGGTCGTCCGCGGGGACGTAGATCGCCTGCATCGAGGTGATCGAGTGACCGCGGGTCGAGGTGATGCGCTCCTGCAGGAGGCCCATCTCGTCGGCCAGGTTCGGCTGGTAGCCCACCGCGGAGGGCATGCGGCCGAGCAGGGTCGACACCTCGGAACCGGCCTGGGTGAACCGGAAGATGTTGTCGATGAAGAGCAGCACGTCCTGCTTCTGCACATCGCGGAAGTACTCCGCCATGGTCAGGGCGGACAGCGCGACGCGCAGACGGGTGCCCGGCGGCTCGTCCATCTGGCCGAAGACCAGCGCGGTCTTGTCCAGGACGCCCGAGTCGACCATCTCGTCGATCAGGTCGTTGCCCTCACGGGTGCGCTCACCGACGCCGGCGAACACCGACACACCACCGAAGTTCTCGGCGACGCGGTAGATCATCTCCTGGATCAGAACGGTCTTGCCGACACCGGCACCACCGAACAGACCGATCTTGCCACCCTGCACGTACGGGGTGAGCAGGTCGATGACCTTGATGCCGGTCTCGAACATCTCGGTCTTGGACTCGAGCTCCGAGAAGTTCGGGGCCTTGCGGTGGATCGGCCAGCGGACCGACACCTGGGACTCGAACTCGGCCTTGTCGACGTTCAGCACCTCACCGAGGGCGTTGAACACCTTGCCCTTGGTGATGTCGCCGACCGGCACCGAGATGGCGGCACCGGTGTCGGTCACCTGCGAACCGCGGACCAGGCCGTCGGTCGGCTGCATCGAGATGCCGCGGACCAGGCCGTCGCCGAGGTGCTGGGCGACCTCGAGGGTGAGGGTCTTCTTGCCCGTGCCGTCGGGGTTGTCGACCTCGACGTGCAGGGCGTTGAACATGTCCGGAATCGCGTCGACGGGGAACTCCACGTCGACGACCGGGCCGATGACCCGCGCGACGCGGCCCGTCGCCGTGGTCGGCTCAACAGTGGTGGTCATACTCATTCGCTCCCGCGGCTCGCGTCAGCGAGCGCATTGGCGCCACCGACGATCTCGCTGATTTCCTGGGTGATCTCGGCCTGGCGGGCCGAGTTGGCAAGCCGCGTGAGCGACTTGATGAGCTCGCCGGCGTTGTCCGTCGCGCTCTTCATCGCGCGGCGGCGGGCGGCGTGCTCGGAAGCGGCCGACTGCAGCAGCGCGTTGTAGATCCTGCTCTCGACGTACCGCGGCAGCAGCGCGTCCAGGACGCCCTCGGCCGACGGCTCGAAGTCGTAGAGCGGGAAGATCTCGCCCTTGCCCTTGGCCTCCGCCTCGGCCTGGACCTCGTCCAGCTTCAGCGGCAGCAGCCGGGCCTCGACCGCGTTCTGCGTCAGCATCGACACGAACTCGGTCGAGATCAGGTGCAGCTCGTCCACGCCGCCCGTCTCGGCCGTGAAGGCCTCGATCAGGTGGGCCGCAACGGCCTTCGCGTCGCCGTAGGTCGGCTTGTCGGAGAAGCCCGTCCACGACTCCTCAACCGAGAGGTTGCGGAACGTGTAGTACGCGACACCCTTACGGCCGACGACGTAGGTCACGACCTCCTTGCCCTCGCCGCGCAGGCGCTCGGTGAGCGTCAGCGCGGCCTTGATGGCGTTGGTCGAGTAGCCGCCGGCCAGGCCGCGGTCCGCCGTGATCATCAGGACGGCCGCGCGCTTGGCGTTCGGGTTCTCGGTGGTGAGCGGGTGCTTGGCGTTGGACCGGGTGGCCACCGCCGTCACCGCCCGGGTGAGCTCGTCGGCGTACGGAGTGGAGGCGGCCACCGCGCGCTGCGCCTTGACGATGCGCGACGCGGAGATCATCTCCATCGCCTTGGTGATCTTCTTCGTCGCGGTGACAGAGCGGATCCGGCGCTTGTAGACCCGAAGCTGTGCTCCCATGGGTCGTTACGTCCTTTCCCTCGCTACCGGACTCAGGCCTGCTCGGAGAGCAGCTTGCCGTCGGCGGTCTGGTAGCCCTGCTTGAAGGCCTCGATCGCGCTGGTCAGCGCGTCGACGGTGCCGTCGGCGAGCAGACCGGTCTCGACGATGCCGGCCAGCAGGTCCTTGTGCTGCAGACGGACGTGGTCCAGGAACTCGCGCTCGAAGCGGCGGATCTCGGCGACCGGGACGTCGTCCATCTTGCCGGTGGTACCGGCCCAGATGGAGACGACCTGCTCCTCGACCGGGAACGGCTGGTACTGACCCTGCTTCAGCAGCTCGACCATGCGCGCACCGCGCTCCAGCTGGGCCTTGGAGGCCGCGTCCAGGTCGGAACCGAAGGCGGCGAAGGCCTCCAGCTCACGGTACTGGGCGAGGTCCAGGCGCAGACGGCCGGCGACCGAGCGCATGGCCTTGATCTGGGCGGAACCACCGACGCGGGAGACCGAGATACCGACGTTCACGGCCGGGCGGATGCCGGCGTTGAACAGGTCGGACTCCAGGAAGCACTGGCCGTCGGTGATCGAGATGACGTTGGTCGGGATGTACGCCGAGACGTCGTTGGCCTTGGTCTCGATGATCGGCAGACCGGTCATCGAGCCGCCGCCCAGCTCGTCGTTCAGCTTGGCGCAGCGCTCCAGCAGGCGGGAGTGCAGGTAGAAGACGTCACCCGGGTAGGCCTCGCGGCCCGGCGGGCGGCGCAGCAGCAGGGAGACGGAGCGGTAGGCCTCGGCCTGCTTCGACAGGTCGTCGAAGATGATCAGGACGTGCTTGCCGGCGTACATCCAGTGCTGGCCGATGGCCGAACCGGTGTACGGGGCGAGGTACTTGAAGCCGGCCGGGTCGGAAGCCGGAGCCGCCACGATGGTGGTGTACTCCAGCGCGCCGGCCTCCTCCAGGGCGCCGCGGACGGACGCGATGGTGGAGCCCTTCTGGCCGACGGCGACGTAGATGCAGCGGACCTGCTTCTCCGGGTCGCCCGAGCGCCAGTTGTCGCGCTGGTTGATGATCGTGTCGACGGCCACCGCGGTCTTGCCGGTCTGGCGGTCACCGATGATCAGCTGGCGCTGGCCGCGGCCGATCGGGGTCATCGCGTCGATGGCCTTGATGCCGGTCTGCAGCGGCTGCTTGACCGACTTGCGGGCCATGACGCCGGGGGCCTGCAGCTCGAGGGCGCGGCGGCCCTCGGCGGCGATCTCGCCCAGGCCGTCGATCGGGTTGCCCAGCGGGTCCACGACGCGGCCCATGAAGCCGTCGCCGACCGGAACCGAGAGGACCTCGCCGGTGCGGCGCACGGTCTGGCCCTCTTCGATGCCGCCGAACTCACCGAGGATGACGACACCGATCTCGCGGGTGTCGAGGTTCAGCGCGAGGCCGAGCGTGCCGTCCTCGAACTTCAGCAGCTCGTTCGCCATGACCGAGGGCAGGCCCTCGACATGCGCGATGCCGTCCGCCGCGTCAGTGACCGTGCCGACCTCTTCCACAGAAGCGGCGTCCGGCTGGTACGACTGGACAAAGTCGGCCAGCGCGTCCCGGATCTCCTCCGGACGGATCGTAAGCTCCGCCATCAGGCTTCCCTGCTCTCCTAGTTTGCGATCCTCGGCCCGCCATTGAGGGCCGCAAGTACTCGACTCTCGGCCGGGTCGTATGAACCGGCCGTACGTTTTGCCGGCTCCTTGGGGAGCCGGTTTCCCGACCGAGGGTCGGATGTGCTGCTCTGTTGCTCAGCCTTCGAGCGACTGGCGAGCGCCTTCGAGGCGGCTCGACACGGTGCCGTCGATGATCTCGTCGCCGATCTGCACCCGGACGCCGCCGACGACCTCGGGGTCGACGTCGATGTTCAGGTGGACCTGACGGCCGTACATCCGGCCCAGAGCACCGGCCAGGCGCTCCTTCTGGCTGTCCGACAGCGGCACCGCGCTGGTGACCAGGGCCACCACGCGGCCGCGGCGCGCGGCGGCGAGCTTCGAGTAGGACTCGAGGCCCTGCTCCAGGCTACGGCCACGCGGCGCGTTGACGAGGGCGGTGACCAGCCGGACGGTGCCGGCGTTGGCGCGGCCGCCGAGCAGCTTGTTGATCAGCTGGGCCTTCGCGGCGGCACCGGCCTTCGGCTCGGTCAGCGCGGCGCGCAGCTCGTGCGAACCGCTCACCACCCGGCCGAAGCGGAACAGCTCGTCCTCGACGTCGTCCAGGACGCCCGCCTTGTCCGCGGCGATGACCTCGGCGTACGCGGCGAGTTCCTCGGTCGCGTCCACCAGGTCGCGCGAACCCGACCAGCGCGAGCGGACCAGGCCGGAGACCAGGTCCACCGCCTCGCCGGAGACCTGACCGGTCAGCAGCGAGGTGATCAGCTGGGCCTTGTCCTGACCCGACCGGGACGGGTCGGTCAGGACGCGGCGCAGCGACACCTCACGGTCCAGCACGGCCGTGACGGCGGTGAGCTCCTCGGCGAGCTTGGCCGCGTCCACCGAGGTGGAGTCGGTCAGGCTGTCCAGGTTCTGCCGACCGGCGGCGAGAGCCTCGCGGCTGGCGCCGATCACTTGGCCGCACCCTGAGCAACGGCCGCCTTGGCCTCCAGCTCGTCCAGGAAGCGGTCGATCACGCCGCTCTGGCGGGCGGAGTCCTCGAGGGACTCACCCACGATGCGGGAAGCCAGCTGGGTGGCCAGCGAACCCACGTCCTGGCGCAGGGCGGCAGTCGCCTGCTTCTTGTCGGCTTCGATCTGCGCGTGACCGGCGGCGACGATGGCCTCGCGCTGACGCTGGCCCTCCTCGCGCATCTCGGCGAGCTGGGCGGCACCCTGCTCGCGAGCCTGCTCGACGATCCGGGCAGCCTCGTGGCGCGCCTCGGCGAGCTCGGCGCGGTACTGCTCAAGCAGGGCCTGGGCCTCGGCCTGAGCGGCCTCGGCGCGCTCCATGCCGCCTTCGATGGCGTCCCGGCGCTCCGACAGCACCTTCTCGATGCTGGGGAGGAGCTTCTTGCCGAGCAGACCGAAGACGATGAAGAAGCAGAGCAGGCCGATAACGATCTCGGGCCAGTTGGGGAGAAGAGGGTTCATCTTCTCCTCAGCCGCGAGCTGAGCCACGATGCTCATTTCTGGACCTTCCTCGAAAGGGTCTGCGGCAGGATTACTTGTTGCCGAAGACGAACGGCATGACGATGCCGATGAGGGCGAGCGCCTCGGTCAGCGCGAAGCCGATGAACATGTTGGAACGGATGAGACCGGCAGCCTCGGGCTGGCGGGCCATGGCCTGGACACCGTTACCGAAGATCAGACCGACGCCGATGCCGGGGCCGATGGCGGCGAGGCCGTAGCCCAGGGAGGCGACGGAACCGTAGACAGTGCCCTCAGCGAGGATGCTCATTGACGTTGTCCTTTGCAGGGTGGTGAACCGGTGGTGATTGGCCACCGGGCGATCCGGGAGGTGGTTCTTGGGCGGGGCCGAGGGCCCCCTGGCTCAGTGCGCCTCTTCCAGGGCACCGGCGATGTAGCTGCTGGCCAGCATCACGAAGATGTAGGCCTGCAGGAACTGGACCAGCAGCTCGAAGGCGGTCAGGCCGACGGCGACGACGAACGAGGCCGAGCCGTACAGCGCGCCCAGGGTCGGGCTGAGCAGGTACCAGGAGGCGATGGAGAACATCACGATCAGCAGGTGGCCGGCGAACATGTTCGCGAAGGCTCGGACCGCGAGCGTGAAGGGGCGCACGAAGATGTTCGAGAAGAACTCGATCGGCACCAGGATGAACATGACCCAGCCGGGGATGCCCGACGGCCAGCAGAGGTTCTTGAGACCGCCGACGAAGCCGTGCTTCTTGAAGGTCAGCGTCATGTAGGTGATCCACACGACGGCCGCGAGGCCGGCCGGGAACGCGATCGTCGCCGTCACGGGGTACTGGGCGAACGGGATGATCGACATGATGTTCATCAACCAGATGAAGAAGAACATCGAGACCAGCATCGGGACGTACTTCTCGCCCTTCTTGCCGATCGTCTCCAGCACGATGGAGCGCTTGACGAAGTCGTAGCCGATCTCACCGACCAGCTGCAGCTTGCCCGGGACCAGGCGCGGCTTCGCGAAGGCGGCCCAGAAGAACACGACGACCAGGAGCGCGACGATGATCGACAGCAGCATCGGCTTGTTGAAGTCGATGCCGCCGACCGAGAAGATCGGCTTGAACTGGAACTCGTTCAGACCCGGGGCCGGGAAGCCGCAGCCAGCGTCCCCGAAGTGGCAACTGCTGGCGAGGGGGAGTTCAGCACTCACCACGGACTCCTTCGTCGTGACGCATGGTTACGGCAACCTCGGTGTGTCGGCGTGGCCTGCGACCACGGAGCGGCACTGGAACTTGATGGGTATCTCGCCGACCCCGCGCGGCAGTGCGCTGCACCACAGCGGGATCATCGAAGACTGCGCGGATCCGGGGGGCGATCCGTCCACTGTCCGGACAGACCTGGCCTCTTCCCGTACTCCGTTGTTGCGACGGACGATAGCAGCCCGTCAGTGCGGCATAAACACCGCCCCCCTCGTTGGGGGGACAGCTGGGCCTCGTCACTGTTGACGCCCCTTGTCGGAGGGCTTGTCGCCCTTGCTTCCCGAGGCGCCGGGGTCGACGTAGAAGGTCTTGGCCTTGAGAGCGCCGCGCACCTGGAAGCCCGTCCAGATCAGGGCGCAGCCGAGCAGGGTGAAGGCGAAGGCCTGCCGGTTGAACAGCTCGGTGTTCTTGAAGACCGCCAGGACGATGCCCACCAGCAGGATCTGAGTGGTGTACACCAGCAGCGCCGCAGCCATCATGATCTGCGGGTTGGACCTGGTCAGCCGGTCGAGCGCGATCTGGCCGAAGCTGAAGAAGGCCATCACGAGCAGGGCGCCGAAGAGGGCGCCGAGCAGGCCCTTCCCACCGGCGACGGGGAAGGAGATCGCCATGGCGATGATCCCGGCGACCGCAGTGGGAATCGCGGCGCCTCGGAGGATCCGGGCGTCGGTGGACGGCATGTCGGCAGCTCCGGCGGCATGTCGATGTGGCGGGGGACGGGCACAGATGGTGGCGGGGTGACACCGGACCGAGTGGCCGCCGCCGGGCCGCCCGCGAGTGCGGCGGGCCCGTCGAGGGAGACCGACGAGGGACGGAAGTCCTCCACCTGTCAGGTCTTTCGGCGTGTTCTCGGTACTCGTGAACGGTATCACAAACTATTTGATGAGAGCTTTACCATGAATGTGTGGCTCCTGTCACACTGACGGCGCAGTGGTTCCGCCGTACGGGTGAGCCCATTTGACGGAGCGTCAACTTTCCTGTCACCGGCGGCCGGTGGCTTTGTCGTGATCGGAGGGCGCGGACGAGCCCCGGCTGGCTTCACCGAGAAGTTGCTTGTCCTTTGCGGACAGTTCAGCCATCGGGGCGCCGGACGGGCGCCGCCGGTACCGCGGCGGGACGAAGGACTGCACCGCCCGGGGGGCCCGCGGCCGGAACCGCGGGGTCAGCAGCACCACCAGGCCGACCAGGCAGAGCCCGGCGAGGGTCAGCACCACCGTGCGGCCGGTGTTGGTCACCGAGAAGGCGACCGTGCCGAAGGCGATCAGCGCGGCCCAGAAGTACATGATCAGTACGGCGCGGCTGTGCGAGTGCCCGACCTGGAGCAGTCGGTGGTGCAGGTGGCGCTTGTCGGCGGCGAACGGGGACTGGCCGGCCCAGGTGCGGCGCACCACCGCGAGCAGCAGGTCGGCCAGCGGCAGCGCGATGACCGTCAGCGGCAGCAGCAGCGGGATGTAGATCGGCACCAGGGTGTGCACGGTGGCGGTCTGCGAACCGGTCTCGCTGTTGATCAGGTCCGGGTCGACCCGGCCGGTGATCGAGATCGCGGCGACGGCCAGCATCAGGCCCAGCATCATCGAGCCGGAGTCGCCCATGAAGATCCGGGCGGGGTGCATGTTGTGCGCCAGGAAGCCCAGGCACATGCCGATCAGCAGCACGCTGAACAGCACGGCGGGGGCCGCGTCGGTGATCGCGTAGCCGTACCAGAGCCGGTAGCTGTACAGGAAGAACGCGATCGCGGCGATGCAGACCATGCCGCCCGCCAGGCCGTCCAGGCCGTCGATGAAGTTCACCGCGTTGACCATGACGACGACCAGGGTCACCGAGATGACCATGCCCTGGGTCGGGCTCACCGCCACCGGGCCGACGCCGGGCACCGGGAGGGTGATCACCGTGACGCCCTGCCAGACCATCACGCCGGCGGCGATCATCTGGCCGCCGAGCTTCACCAGGGCGTCCACGCCCCACTTGTCGTCGAGCACCCCGAGCAGGAACATGATCCCCGCGCCGGACAGCAGCGCGCGGATGTCACTGCCCCCGTTGAACACCTTGCTCAGGTTGTCCAGCTGCGAGGCGACCAGGATGCCCGCGCACAGCCCGCCGAACATCGCGATGCCGCCGAGCCGCGGAGTGGGCTCGCGGTGCACGTCGCGGGCGCGGACCGGGGGCATCGCGCCGGCTGCGATGGCGAACTTCCGGACCGGGCCGGTCAGCAGGTAGGTGACGGCGGCGGTGCAGAACAGCACCAGCAGATACTCACGCACCACTGGCCTCCTGCATCACTGTCGAACGGGGAGGTACCGAAGGTACTCCCCTGCCTTCCCGGGGTTCGAGGTGCGTCGCCACGGCACCCACCTTATTGAGTCGGACGCCCGGTGCGTGCATCGCGGTTCGCCCTCCCGGGTAAGAGATCCGGTTACCCGTGGGCGGCACCGCTCGATCGCGTCCCTCAGCTCCGCTCCGCGAAGGCCGCCGCCAGCTCCCGGACCCGCGCCGCGACCGGCCCGGGCGCCTGCCCGGAGAGCAGCCGGGCGATCAGGCCGGCGATCTCGGACAGCTCCGCCACGCCCATCCCCTGGCTGGTCACCGTGCCCGTGCCGAGCCGGATCCCGGAGGCCTCGGCGGCCGGCGCCGGGTCGTACGGCAGCGCGCACTTGCCGAGCAGCAACCCGGCCGCCGCGCAGCGCCGTTCCGCCTCCGCGCCGGTCACGCCGAGCGGGCTCACGTCGGCGGTCACCAGATGGGTGTCGGTACCGCCCGTCAGAGGGCGCATACCGGCCTCTGCGAGCCCCCTGGCAAGCGCCTGCGCCCCGGACACCGTCCGCTCCGCGTACGCCCGGTAGGCGGGCTTCCCGGCCTCCGCGAGGGCCACCGCCTTGCCCGCCACCTCGTTCATCGCCGCACCGCCCTGGCTGAACGGGAACACCGCCCGGTCGATCCGCTCGGCCAGCTCCGCGGTGGACAGCAGCAGGCCCCCGCGCGGACCGCGCAGAAGCTTGTGGGTGGCCGCCACCGTGACGTCCGCGTACGGCACCGGGGAGGGCGCCAGCCCGGCCGCGACCAGGCCGGTGGTCTGCGCGACGGAGGCGATCAGATAGGCGTCCACCTCGTCGGCGATCTCCCGGAAGGCCGCCCAGTCCGGGTGCCGGGGGTGGGAGATCGAACCCGCCACGATGGCCTTCGGGCGGTGCATCCGGGCCAGCTCGCGCACCTGGTCGAGGTCGATCAGGCCGTCGCCCTCGCGCACGCCGTAGCCGGTGAAGTCGAACCAGCGGCCGGAGAAGTTGGCCCGCGAACCGCAGCTGAGGTGGCCGCCGTGCTCCAGCGACATCGCCAGCACCCCGTCACCCGGCCGCAGCAGCGCCGCGTAGGCCGCCAGCATCGCCGAAGTCGCCGACCTGGGCTGGACGTTGGCGTGCGGGGCGGAGAACAGCTGGCGCGCCCGGTCGATCGCCAGCAGCTCCGCGGCGTCGGCCAGCGCGCAGCCGGTGTGGTGCCGGCGGCCCGGATAGCCCTCGGCGTACTTGTCGATCAGCGGACCGGTCAGCGCCGCCAGGACGGCGGGGCTGGTCAGGTTCTCCCCCGCCAGCAGCTGGATCGTCTCGGCGCGGCGCTCGGCCTCGGCGGCCAGCAGGTCGGCGATCTGCGGATCCGCCCGGTGCAACGCCTCGGACGCCCACGGGCGCCCCTTCGTCGTCGCGGTCGAGCCGGAGGCGGCATCGGTGACGGTCATGGCAGGGCTCCCGGGCGCTGCAGGGACGGTCCACCCAGCGTAGGACCGTCGCGGCCGCCCGGCTCGGCGGCGCAGGGCCGTTCGGCCCCAGGGGCCGTCCGAAGAGGTCTCCGGCCCGTCCGAACGGGTGCCTAGCGGGGCGCCTGGACGCCGGTGAGCGCGGTGACCACCGGGTCGACCGCGTGGAATATCTCCTCGCCGCAGTTGCGGAACATGCCGATCGGAGCCCCGTACGGGTCGTCCACCTCGTCCGACTCCGGGGTCGCGGCCAGCAGCCAGCCGCGCAGCGCGGCGGCCGCCCGGACCAGGGCACGGGCCCGCTCGGTGACGTCGGCACCGCGGCGCGGGTCGGGCAGGGTGCCCGGGTCGATCGTCCGCACCAGGCGGGTGAACTCCTTCAGCGTGAAGGTGCGCAGCCCCGCCTCGTGGCCCATCGAGATCACCTGGGCGCGGTGGTCCAGGGTCGCGGTGAGCACCAGGTCGGCCTCGACCACGTGCTCGTCCAGCAACTCCCGGCCGGTGAAGCCGCCGCTGTCGGCGCCGTACTCGTTGAGCACGGTCGCGGCGTGGTCCTCCATCGGCGCGCCCTCGTGGCCCCAGGTGCCGGCGCTCTCGACCAGGATCCGCCCGGCCACCCGGGGGTTGAGCCGGGTGTCCAGCTCGCGCCGGGTGAGCCGCTCGGCTATCGGCGAGCGGCAGATGTTGCCGGTGCAGACGAACAGGATCCGGAAGTGGTCCAGCGGCCTGGGACCCACGCTCAGGTACGGCGCTATGCCGGGCCCGTCATGGAGCGAGGCGGTGGGCGTCAACTTCCGGCCTCCAGGTCGGGGACGACCTCCCTCAGCTGCTCGATGCTGATCGCGCCGGCCCGCAGCAGGACCGGGACCTTCCCGGTGACGTCGACGATGGACGAGGCGGTGGCGTGGTCGGCCTTCCCGCCGTCCAGGTAGACCGAGATCGCGTCGCCGAGCTGGGCCTGCGCCTCGTCGCAGGTCGCCGGGGACGGCCCGCCGGTCTTGTTGGCGCTGGAGACGGCGAGCGGGCCGGTGGCGTTCAGCAGCTCGATGGCGACCGGGTGCAGCGGCATCCGGACCGCGACGGTGCCGCGGGTCTCGCCGAGGTCCCAGCGCAGCGACGGCTGGTGCCGGGCGACCAGGGTGAGGCCGCCGGGCCAGAAGGCGTCGACCAGCTCCCAGGCCTGCTCGGAGAAGTCGGTGACCAGGCCGTGCAGGGTGGTCGGCGAGCCGACCAGGACGGGCGAGGGCATGTTGCGGCCGCGGCCCTTGGCGGCCAGCAGGTCGCCGACGGCCTCCGGGGAGAAGGCGTCCGCGCCGACGCCGTAGAGGGTGTCGGTGGGCAGCACGACGAGTTCGCCGCGGCGGATGGCCGAGGCGGCCTCGCGCAGGCCGGTGGCGCGGTCCCCGGCGTCGGCACAGTCGTAGCGGCGGCTCATCGGTACGGTCCCCTTCCGGAATGGCTCATCACGTTCACTGCGGTCTTCACAGCGCGGCTTCACGAGCAGTCGTACTGCGCTCGATGTTCACGACCCGACCCTCCGGGCGGTCGTACTGCGCTCGATGTTCACGACCCGACCCTCCGGGCGGTCGTGAAGCGCGGCCGGTTGTTCAGGTCACGGTGGTCGGCGGTGTCCGTCCAGCCGCGTTCCTCGTTGAAGATCCACGGCACCTGCCCGCCCTGCTGGTCGGCGTGCTCGATCACCACCGCGCCGCCCGGGCGCAGCAGCCGGGCGGCCACCCGCTCGATGCCGCGGATGGTGTCCAGGCCGTCCTCGCCGGAGAACAGGGACATCTGCGGGTCGTGGTCGCGGGCCTCCGGCGCGACGTACTCCCACTCGGTGAGCGGGATGTACGGCGGGTTGGAGATCACCAGGTCGAAGCGGCCGTCCCAGGAGCGGTCGTCCTCGAAGGCCTTGGTGGCGTCCCCGGCGTGCAGGGTGACCCTGGCCCGGTCCGGGCTGGCCTCGATGTTGCGCCGGGTGTACTCCAGCGCTCCCTCGTCGAGTTCGAAGGCGTGCACGGTGGAGCGCGGAAGTTCCTGGGCCAGGGCGAGCGCGATGGCGCCGGAGCCGGAACACAGGTCGACCACCAGCGGCTCGGCGACGTCCATGTCGCGCACCGCGTCTATCGCCCACTCGACGACCGTCTCGGTCTCCGGCCGGGGCACGAACACCCCGGGGCCGACCTCCAGTTCGAGGTAGCGGAAGAACGCCCGCCCGGTGATGTGCTGCAGCGGCTCGCGCGCCTCGCGGCGCGAGACCGCCTCCCAGTAGCGGGCGTCGAAGTCGGCGTCCTTCACCGTGTGCAGCTGGCTGCGCTTGACGTGGTGGACGTAGGCGGCGAGTTCCTCCGCGTCGAAGCGCGGCGACGGCACGCCGGCCGCGGCCAACCGCTGGGTGGCCTGGGCCACCTCGGCGAGCAGCAGGTTCATCCGTACGACCTCTTGTTTCTGCGCTCCGGCTTCAGGCTTGCGTCGGGCTGGGGCGCGCCGGTCTCAGTTCTCTTGGGCCGCGGCGAGCTTGGCCGCCGCGTCCTTGTCGACGCAGGACTGGATCACCGCGTTCAGTTCGCCGTCCAGGACCTGGTCCAGGTTGTACGCCTTGAACCCCGTGCGGTGGTCCGAGATGCGGTTCTCCGGGTAGTTGTACGTCCGGATCCGCTCGGAGCGGTCCACCGTACGGACCTGGCTGCGACGCGCGTCCGAGGCCTCGCGCTCGGCCTCCTCCTGCGCGGCGGCCAGCAGCCGCGAACGCAGGATGCGCATCGCCTGCTCCTTGTTCTGCAGCTGGCTCTTCTCGTTCTGGCAGGACGCCACGATACCGGTCGGCAGGTGGGTGATCCGGACCGCGGAGTCGGTGGTGTTGACCGACTGGCCGCCGGGGCCGGAGGAGCGGTAGACGTCGATCCGCAGGTCGTTGGCGAGGATCTCGACCTCGACCTCCTCCGCCTCGGGGGTGACCAGCACGCCCGCCGCGGAGGTGTGGATGCGGCCCTGCGACTCGGTGGCGGGGACGCGCTGCACGCGGTGCACGCCGCCCTCGTACTTCAGCCGGGCCCAGACGCCCTGGCCGGGCTCGGCGTTGCCCTTGGTCTTGACGGCCACCGAGACGTCCTTGTAGCCGCCGAGGTCGGACTCGTTGGAGTCGATGATCTCGGTCTTCCAGCCGATCCGCTCGGCGTAGCGCAGGTACATCCGGAGCAGGTCGCCGGCGAACAACGCGGACTCCTCGCCGCCCTCGCCCGCCTTGATCTCCAGGATGACGTCCTTGTCGTCACTCGGGTCGCACGGGACGAGCAGCAGCCGCAGTTCTTCGGTCAGTTCGTCGCGGCGCGCCTCGGAGTCCTTCACCTCGGAGATGAACTCCGGGTCCTCGGCGGCGAGTTCGCGCGCGGCCTCGATGTCCTCGCCGGCCTGTCGCCACTGCCGGTAGACCCGGGTGATCGGGGTCAGCTCGGCGTACCGCTTGGCCAGCCTGCGGGCGTTGGCCTGGTCGGCGTGGACGGACGGGTCGGCCAGCCTCGTCTCGAGGTCGGCGTGCTCGACGAGGAGCTCTTCGACTGCCTCGAACATGGGGTGGCCTTCTTCCCGGGGAATCGGAACGTGTGTGCGGGGGGACGGAGCGGTGGAGCCGCGGAACGCGCGCTGGGACGCGAACGGCGCCGGTTCCCAGCGCCCCCGACACGAGTACGGGGGCACCGGGAACCGGCGCCGAGGGAGCGCTAGGCCTTCGCGCTGTGCTGCTTGCCGAAGCGGGCCTCGAAGCGGGCGACGCGGCCACCGGTGTCGAGGATCTTCTGCTTGCCGGTGTAGAACGGGTGGCACTGCGAGCAGACCTCGGCGCGGATCTCGCCGCTGGTCTCGGTCGAGCGGGTGGTGAACTCGGCGCCGCAGGTGCAGGTCACGCGGGTGACCACGTACTCCGGGTGAACGTTGGACTTCAAGGGGTTCTCCTATAGTTCGGGAGGGCACCGGGTCGGCGGCTGGAGTGCCGCACGTGAACCGGGACCGACGGTCCAGTCTGCCAGGACCGGCCGCATCTTCCCAAACCGGGTCCGGCTGCGGCTTATTCCGGGGGATATTCCGGGCGCCGTCTCACCGTACGGCGTCGGCCTTCCCGGTGGCCTTCTCCGTGGCCTTCGGGGACGCGGTGGGGGCCGCCTGGGCGGGGTTCTCCGGCTGGGCGGAGACGACCGACCGCGGGACCGGCTGGTCGGCCCTGAGCGCCGCCCAGACGGTCCCGGCCTGCGGCTGCTGCTCGACCACCCGGTTGGGATCGGCGGGGGCGGTCATCACCGGCAGGGTGACCATGGTCAGCTGGTCCGGCCCGATCCCCTTGAGCTCCTGCGCCAGCCCCACCAGGGAGTTCACCGAGCCGAGCGCGGAGTCGGTGGTGATGCTCCTGGTCATGGTGTCGCCGATCGACCACAGCTTGACCGGGTCGGAGAACAGCCCGATCCCACCGGCCTGCTGGAGCAGCGACTTGACCATCTGCTTCTGCAGCTCGATCCGGCCGAGGTCGCTGCCGTCGCCGACGCCGTGCCGGGTGCGCACGAAGGCCAGCGCCTGCTGCCCGTCGAGGTGGTGCTGCCCGGCCGGCAGGTCGAGCCCGCTGTCCTTGTCGTGGATGGCCACCGTGGTGGTCACGGTGGCCCCGCCTATCGCGTCCACGACCCGGGCGAAGCCGGCGAAGTCCACCTGCAGGTAGTGGTCCATCCGCAGCCCGGTGAGCTGCTCGGTGGTCTTGACCGCGCAGGCCGCGCCGCCGGTCTCGAAGGCGCTGTTGTACATGGCGCGCTTGACGGCCTGGACGGTCTTGCCGGCGCCGTCCGTGCACTGCGGGCGGTCGACCAGGGTGTCGCGCGGGATCGAGACGATCGAGGCCCGGGAGTGGTCCTGGCTGACGTGCACCACCATCGCGGTGTCGGAGCGGGCGGAGTCACCGGTGCTCCCGCCGGCCAGGTCGCCGTTCGCGCCGGCCCGTGAGTCGGAGCCCAGTACCAGGATGTTGAACGAGCCGTCGGTGGCGGCCGGAGGCCGGGCGTCGCCGAGGCGGGAGTCGATGTCGACGCTCTTGATGTTGCCGTTCAGCTTCAGGTACGCCCACCCGGCCGCCCCGGCACCGACGACGACGAGCGCGACGAACGCGCAGGCGGCCACCAGCAGGACCTTGCGGCGGCGACTCGGGACCCTCTTGTGCTCGGCCATACGGTCCAGAGTAAATCGGACAAGAAGATCGAAAACTCCCAAGTTGTCCCACCTCTGGAACAAACGGCCCCGAACGCGCGGAACCCCGGACCGCTCGCGCGATCCGGGGTTCCGTGCTCGATCAGCCCTGCGGCTACGGTCAGTCGCCGGAGCCGGGGGTGGTCTTGGCGATCTGCATCAGGAACTCGGCGTTGCTCTTGGTCTGCTTCATCTTGTCCAGGAGCAGCTCGATCGCCTGCTGCGAGTCGAGCGCGTGCAGCACCCGGCGCAGCTTCCAGACGATGGCCAACTCCTCGTTGCCGAGCAGGATCTCCTCCTTGCGGGTGCTGGAGGCGTCCACGTCGACGGCCGGGAAGATGCGCTTGTCCGAGAGCTTCCGGTCGAGCTTGAGCTCCATGTTGCCGGTGCCCTTGAACTCCTCGAAGATCACCTCGTCCATCCGCGAGCCGGTCTCGACCAGCGCGGTGGCCAGGATGGTCAGCGAGCCGCCGTTCTCGATGTTGCGCGCGGCACCGAAGAACTTCTTCGGCGGGTACAGCGCGGTCGAGTCGACACCACCGGACAGGATGCGGCCGGAGGCCGGCGCCGCCAGGTTGTAGGCGCGGCCCAGGCGGGTGATCGAGTCCAGCAGGATGACCACGTCGTGGCCCAGCTCCACCAGGCGCTTGGCGCGCTCGATGGCCAGCTCGGCGACGGTGGTGTGGTCCTCGGCCGGGCGGTCGAAGGTCGAGGAGATGACCTCGCCCTTCACCGACCGCTGCATGTCGGTGACCTCTTCCGGACGCTCGTCGACCAGGACGACCATCAGGTGGCACTCGGGGTTGTTGTGGGTGATCGCGTTGGCGACCGCCTGCAGCACCATGGTCTTGCCGGTCTTCGGCGGCGCCACGATCAGACCGCGCTGGCCCTTGCCGATCGGCGACACCAGGTCGATGATCCGGGTGGTCAGCACGCCCGGGTCGGTCTCCAGGCGCAGCCGCTCCTGCGGGTAGAGCGGGGTGAGCTTGTTGAACTCGGGGCGGCCGCGGCCGGTCTCCGGGTCCATGCCGTTGACGGAGTCCAGCCGCACCATGGCGTTGAACTTCTCGCGGCGCTCGCCCTCGCGCGGCTGACGCACCGCACCGGTGATGGCGTCACCCTTGCGCAGGCCGTTCTTGCGGACCTGGGCGAGCGAGACGTAGACGTCGTTCTGGCCCGGCAGGTAGCCGGAGGTGCGCACGAACGCGTAGTTGTCGAGGATGTCGAGGATGCCCGCGACCGGGATCAGGACGTCGTCCTCGCCGATCTGCGGCTCGACGGCACCGGTCTCGAAGCCCTCGCGGCCGCGACGGCCCCGACGGTCCCGGTAGCGGCCGCGACGGCCCCGACGGCCCTCGCCGAACTCGTCGTCGTCGTAGCCGCCCTGCTGGGCCTGCGGCTGCTGGACCTGCTGGCCGCCCTCGCGGCGCTGCTGGCCGTCGCCCTGGCCCTGCTGCTGGCCCTGCTGGCCGCCCTGGCGGTCGGCGCGCTCGCGGCGGTTGCGGCGGTCGCGACGAGACTCGCGCCCCTCGCCGTCCTGCCCGGCCTGGGCCTCGGCGCCGTCCTGGCGCTCGGTGCGCTCGCCCGCGTCGCGGCGGTCACGGCGCTCGCGGCGGTCCCGACGGGTCTCGCGACCCTCCTCGCGGCCCTCGAAGCCGCGGGTCTCGGCCGGACGCTCGGCCTGCTTGGGCTCGACCACCGCGACGGTGGCGGCCTCGCCGGCGGCCTCGGCGGCCGGAGCCGTAGGGGCGCCGGCGGCCGAGGTGGCGCGGCGGCGGGTGCGCTCGGCCCGGGCGGGCGCGGCGGTCTCGGCGGCGGCCTGGACCGGGATCTCGATCTGGGCCTCGGCGGTCGGCGCCGCGGCAGCGGCGGCGGCCTTGCTGCGGCGGGCCGGCTTCTCGGCGGGGGCCTCGGCCTCCGCCTTGGCGGCGGTGCGCTTGGCGGCCGGGGCGCCACCGGCGGCGAGCAGCGGGTCCCCGCCGCTCTTCTCCTTGATGGTCTCGATCAGCTGGCTCTTGCGCAGGCGTCCGGTACCGGTGATGCCCAGGTCCGCGGCGAGCTTCTGCAGCTCGGCGAGGACCATGCCGTCCAGGCCCGCGGCGGCACTGCGGCGGCGGCGCGGGGCGGCGGGGGCGGCGGCGGCCGCGTCCGACGCATCGGCGTCCGGGCGCGCGCCCATCAGATCGGTGGAGTCGCTCACTAAGGGTCCTTCCCTGGAGCGGACGTCGGCCTGTCTGGCTCGGCGACCGGTTGTGCTGTCCTGACCAACGCTCGACTGCGTCGGTCCGAGGCGGTGGTCCCTCGAATGGCGGGAGCCCGTCGAGGGAGAGCTGCGAGGTGCGGTGCATGAAGCACGGTGGTGCTGAGGTGGCGCGTGGGCCGGTCGTGTGTCGACCTCCCCAGAGGGCGTTGCCCCCACGCTGCCTGCGAATCCCGGGCCCCCGTCGCGTGACGGTGACCCGTGCTCCGCCCGTCCTGGCCTCGAGGTTGGAGGCCGCGGGTGGGAGTCAGGTGCCGTCACGGCTTCGGGATGCGGCCGCATGTCGCGCAGGCAGGCTGCGTACGCGCTGCGGTGGGCTCCCGGAGAATCGTCGCCCCGGACATCGCCACGACTCCACGGCCGTGGAGTGCTGGGATCGGGACGCGGCGCACCGAGCCCCGGAGGGCACCTGGTGCAGCAATGAGGTTAACACTACCGACCCCCTCAGACATTCCCCGACCTCGGGCCTGCCAATCGTGTCCGGACGGCCCGGCTCGCCGCAGGGCCGAACGAGCTGCTCAGACGTCCAGCGGGAGCACGGTGGCCCCGGTCCGGTCGATGCCCAGCCGGTGCGCGGCGAACGCCGGGTCGCCGCCGTGGCCGTGGTGCCCGGCGAAGGAGAGCACCTTGTCGACGCCCGCCTCGTCGGTGAGCGCCAGCACGGTCGGGCCGGCCCCGGAGACGACCGCGGGGACGCCCTCCGCGCGCAGCGCGCCGACCAGCGCGGCGCTGTCCGGCATCGCGGAGGCGCGGTAGTCCTGGTGCAGCCGGTCCTCGGTGGCGGCGAAGAGCAGCTCGGGCCGCCGGGTCAACGCCTCCACCAGCAGCGCGGACCGGCCCGCGTTGACGGCGGCGTCGGCCAGCGGGACGGTCTTCGGCAGCAGGCTGCGGGCGGTCTCGGTGAGCACCTCGCCGGCCGGGACGAACACCACCGGGACGACCTGCTCGGAGGGCTCCAGGGCGACCGCCTTGGCCGACTCCTCGTCGGTCCAGGCGATGGTGAAGTTGCCGCGCAGGCAGGCCGCGACGTTGTCGGGGTGGCCCTCCAGCTCGGAGGCGAGGGCCAGCAGCGCGTCGTCGTCCAGCGCGGACGGTCCGCCGATGGTGACCGCGCGGGCGGCCACGATGCCGGCGCAGATGGCGGCCGAGGAGGAGCCCAGGCCGCGGCCGTGCGGTATCCGGTTGGCGCAGACCACTTCGAGGCCGCGCGGCTGGCCGCCGAGCCGGTCGAAGGCGGCCCGCATCGAGCGGACCAGCAGGTGGCGCTCGTCCCGGGGCAGCGTCTCGGCGCCCTCGCCGGCGATGTCGACGGAGAGGCCGGAGTCGGCGACCCGGACGACCACGTCGTCGTACAGACCCAGCGCGAGCCCGAAGGCGTCGAAGCCCGGGCCGAGGTTGGCGCTGGTCGCGGGAACCCTGACCCGGACGGCGGCGGCACGGAACGCAGGACCGGCCATGCGGTGGACTCTCCTGGGGAAATCGGGCGGCGCGGAGCGCGTCGTCGGTGCGAGGGTGGGGGAAAGGGCCGCGGGCCCCTCGGGCCTGGCGGTCACAGTCGTCGGCGCGGCCCGTACCAGGACGGGCCCGGGGCATGTGCCACACGGCCGAACCCAGAGTATCGAAGAGAGGTTCCCCAGTGGTACACCCCGTGGGCCTTCGATCTGGTGTGTTGCCGGTTCTGGCCGGAATGCACACCCCGCTCGGTCAGGGAGAGGGGCGGAATCGGATCGGAATGCGCAGCGGAATTGACCAAAAGAGTCAGCGGAGAACTTTGACGGGCCGCCCCCGAAAGGGTCGGCCCGTCGAAGCGTCAGACCCCGTCGTCAGTCCAGCAGTCCGAGCCGCCGGGCGGCCGTCTCCGGGTCGACCGGGACGACCTGCGGCTGCGGCGCGCCGGCCACCGCCCAGTCCGGGTCCTTGAGGCCGTTGCCGGTCACCGTGCAGACGATCCGCTGGCCCGGGTCGACCAGGCCGGCCTCCGCCTTGGCCAGCAGACCGGCCACCGAGGCGGCCGAGGCGGGCTCCACGAAGACGCCCTCCTGCGCGGCCAACAGCCGGTAGGCGGCGAGGATCTGACGGTCCGTCACCTTGTCGATGAGGCCGCCGGACTCGTCCCGCGCGGCGAGCGCGAAGTCCCAGGAGGCCGGGTTGCCGATCCGGATCGCGGTGGCGATGGTCTGCGGCTTGAGGACGGGCGCGCCGTCCACGATCGGCGCCGAGCCGGCCGCCTGGAAGCCCCACATCCGCGGGGTGCGCGCGGCCATCCCGTCGGTCGCGTACTCCCGGTAGCCCTTCCAGTACGCCGTGATGTTGCCCGCGTTGCCGACCGGCAGGACGTGGATGTCCGGGGCGTCGCCGAGCATGTCGACGATCTCGAAGGCCGCCGTCTTCTGACCCTCGATCCGCACCGGGTTCACCGAGTTGACCAGGGCGACCGGGTACTTCTCGGACAGTTCGCGGGCCAGTGTCAGGCAGTCGTCGAAGTTGCCGTCGACCTGCAGGATCTTCGCGCCGTGCACCAGCGCCTGGCCCATCTTGCCCAGCGCGATCTTGCCCTGGGGCACGAGCACCGCGGAGACCATCCCGGCCCGCACCGCGTACGCGGCGGCGGAGGCCGAGGTGTTGCCGGTGGACGCGCAGATGACGGCCTGCGCGCCCTCCTCCTTGGCCTTGGAGATGGCCATCGTCATCCCGCGGTCCTTGAAGGAGCCGGTCGGGTTGGCGCCCTCGACCTTGAGGTAGACCTCGCACCCGGTGCGCTCGGAGAGCACCTGGGCGGGCACCAGGGGCGTGCCGCCCTCCAGCAGGGTGACCACCGGGGTGGCCGCGGTGACCGGCAGGCGGTCCCGGTACTCCTCGATCAGGCCGCGCCACTGGTGGGTGTGCGCGCCTCGGACGACGTTCTCGGCAACGGCGTTCATGGCTGGTTCCTTATTCCCCTTCGACCCGCATGATGCTGGCCACGTCCCGCACGCTGTCCAGCGCGCGGAGCTTGTCGACCGTCGCCGACAGCGCGGCGTCGGTGGCACGGTGGGTGACCACGACGAGCGAGGCGTCGCCGTCGCGGCCCTGCTGGCGCACGGTGTCGATGGAGACGCCGTGCTCGGCGAAGACGGACGCGACCTGGGCGAGCACGCCCGCCCGGTCGTCCACGTCCAGGCTGACGTGGTAGCGGGTGACCACCTCGTCCATCGGCTTGGCGGGCAGCCGGGTGTACACCGAGTCGCCCGGACCGGTGGCCCCGGCCAGCTTGTTGCGGCAGACCGCGACCAGGTCGCCGAGCACCGCGGAGGCGGTCGGCGAGCCGCCCGCGCCCGGGCCGTAGAACATCAGCCGGCCGGCCGCCTCGGCCTCGACGAACACCGCGTTGTACGCCTCCCGGACGGAGGCCAGCGGGTGCGAGAGCGGGATCATCGCCGGGTGGACCCGCGCGGTGACGGACTCGCCGTCGGCGGCCCGCTCACAGATCGCGAGCAGCTTGACCACGCACCCCATCTCCTTGGCGGAGGCGATGTCGGCGGCGGTCACCTCGGTGATGCCCTCGCGGTAGACGTCCGCCGCGGTGACCTTGGTGTGGAAGGCGATGCCGGCCAGGATCGCGGCCTTGGCGGCGGCGTCGAAGCCCTCCACGTCGGCGGTCGGGTCGGCCTCGGCGTAGCCGAGCGCGGTGGCCTCCTCCAGCGCCTCCGAGTAGCCGGCGCCGGTGGTGTCCATCTTGTCGAGGATGAAGTTGGTGGTGCCGTTGACGATGCCCAGCACCCGGTTGACCTCGTCCCCGGCGAGGGACTCGCGCAGCGGGCGCAGCAGCGGGATCGCGCCCGCCACCGCGGCCTCGTAGTACAGGTCCACGCCGGCCGCGGCGGCCGCCGCGTGCAGTTCGGTGCCGTCCTGGGCGAGCAGCGCCTTGTTGGCGCTGACCACCGAGGCACCCTGCTTGAAGGCGGACAGGATCAGCGATTTGGAGGGCTCGATCCCACCCACCACCTCGACCACGACGTCGATGTCGCCCCGGCCCACCAGGGCCTCGGCGTCGGTGGTGATCAGGTGCTCGGGCACCCCGGGGCGCACCCGGCCGGCCCGGCGGACCGCGATCCCGGCGAGCTCGACCGGGGCACCGATGCGAGCGGCGAGGTCGTCGGCCGTCGTCGTCATGATGCGCGCCACCTCGGAGCCCACCACACCACAACCCAGCAACGCCACCTTCAGCGGGCGCGTACGCATCATCCGACTCCGCTCTGCATTCTTCGTGCTTCGGTATTTCCGGCGGTTTTCGGGGCCCGCCGGAAACTTCGGTCCGTACCAGTCTCGGGGACTTGCCGGACGGATCTACGGTCGTTCCATGATCTGAGACGAGAATTTCGTCATCCGATATCCAGGCGCAGGAGATCCTCCTCCGTCTCGCGCCGGACGATCACCCGCGCCGCACCGTCCCTGACGGCGAGCACGGGGGGCTTGAGGGCGTGGTTGTAGTTGCTCGCCATCGAGCGGCAGTAGGCGCCGGTGGCGGGCACCGCGATCAGGTCGCCCGGGGCCAGGTCGGCCGGCAGGAAGGCGTCCCGGACCACGATGTCGCCGGACTCGCAGTGCTTGCCGACCACCCGGACCAGCATCGGCTCGGCGTCACTGGTGCGTGACACCAGGGCCACCGAGTACTCGGCGTCGTACAGCGCGGTGCGGATGTTGTCGGACATCCCGCCGTCCACGCTGACGTAGGTGCGCAGGCCCTCCAGCGGCTTGACCGTGCCGACCTCGTACAGCGTGAACGCGGTCGGGCCGACGATCGCCCGGCCCGGCTCCACGCTCAGCCGGGGGGCGTTCAGGTTCGCGGCGGCGCACTCGCGGCGGACGATCTCGGCCAGCGCGGCGGCGATCTCGGCAGGCTCCCGCGGGTCGTCCTCGCTGGTGTACGCGATGCCGAGGCCGCCGCCGAGGTCGATCTCGGGCAGCTCGACGCCGTGCTCGTCCCGGATCCCGGCCAGCAGGCCGACCACCCGGCGGGCCGCCACCTCGAAGCCGGCCATGTCGAAGATCTGCGAGCCGATGTGCGAGTGGATGCCGCGCAGCTCCAGGCTGTCGTGGCCGAGCACCCGGCGCACCCCCTCGGCGGCGGCCCCGCCGTTCAGCGACAGGCCGAACTTCTGGTCCTCGTGCGCCGTGGCGATGAACTCGTGGGTGTGCGCCTCGACGCCGACGGTGATCCGGATCAGCACCGGCTGGCGCACGCCCTGGCGGGCGGCGATCGCCGCCAGGCGCTCGATCTCCTCGTAGGAGTCGACCACGATGTGCCCGACACCGGTCTTCACCGCGTGCTCGAGCTCGTCCACCGACTTGTTGTTGCCGTGCAGCGCGATCCGCTCCGGCGGCATCCCGGCGGCCAGTGCCACCGCCAGCTCGCCGACGCTGCACACGTCGAGGTTGAGGCCCTCCTCGTGCAGCCAGCGGACGATCGCCTTGGAGAGGAAGGCCTTTCCGGCGTAGTAGACGTCCGCGTCGGCGCCGAAGGCGTCCCGCCAGGCGCGGGCCCGGGTGCGGAAGTCGTCCTCGTCCAGCACGTAGGCCGGGGTGCCGAACTCGGCCGCCAGCCGCTTGACGTCGATCCCGCCGACGGTGGCCACGCCCTCGGCGTCGCGGGCGACGGTGCGCGACCACACCTTGGGGTCGAGCGCGTTCAGGTCGGCCGGCGGGGCCTGGTAGTGGCCCTCGGGCAGGACGTCGCCGTGGCGGGGACCTGCGGGGTGTGCGGAGCGACTCATGCTCTCAGTGTCCTTCGAGACCTATGGCGAGGGGCGGCGACGGTCGCCGTTGACCGTCAGCCGCCCCCGCTGGTGCGCTTGGGGGGGTGGTGCCTACATCCGCTCGGGCGCCGTCACGCCCAGGAGCGTGAGGCCGTTGGCGATGACCGTGCGCGTGGCGTCGGCCAGCCAGAGGCGGGCGCGCGTGAGGTCCGTGACCTCCTCGTCGCCCCGGGGCAGGATGCGGCAGTTGTCGTAGAAGCGGTGGTACTTGGCGGCCAGGTCCTCCAGGTACACGGCGACCCGGTGCGGCTCGCGCAGCTCGCCGGCCGCGGCCAGCACGCGCGGGAACTCGCCGAGGTGGCCGAGCAGGTCGGACTCCCACTCGGTGGCCAGCAGCTCCGGTTTGAAGTCCTCGGCCGCACCGCGCGTGATGCCCTGCTCGTCGGCGTTGCGCTGGACCGCGCACATCCGCGAGTGGGCGTACTGGACGTAGTAGACCCGGTTCTCGTTGGTCTGGCTGGTCAGGATGTTGATGTCCAGCGTGATCGTGGAGTCCGTGGAGGAGCGCGCCAGGGTGTAGCGGGCGGCGTCGACGCCGATCCACTCGACCACGTCGTCGATCGTGATGATGTTGCCGGCCCGCTTGGACATGCGGACCTCTTCGCCGTCGCGAAGCATCTTCACGAACTGGCCGATCCTCACCTCGATGTTGCGGTTCATGTCGTCGCCCGCGCAGGCCGCGATGGCCTTGAGGCGGTTGACGTAGCCGTGGTGGTCGGCGCCCAGCATGTAGAGCGCGACCTCGGCGCCGCGGTCCCGCTTGGACAGGTAGTACGCGGCGTCGGCGGCGAAGTAGGTCTTGTCGCCGTCGGCCTTGATCAGGACGCGGTCCTTGTCGTCGCCGAAGTCGGTGGTGCGCAGGAAGACCGCGCCGTCCTGCTCGAAGACGTGGCCCTGCTCGCGCAGCCGGTCGATGGCCTTCTCGACGGCGCCGGAGTCGTGCAGCGTCTTCTCCGAGAACCACACGTCGAAGTGGGTGCCGAACTCGTCCATCGAGCGCTTGATCTCGGCCACCATGAGCTTGAGGCCCTCGGTGCGGAAGACCTCCAGCTGCTCGGCCTCGGGCAGGTCGAGCACGCCCGGGATCGCGTCGGTGAGGGTCTTGGCGATGTCGACGATGTACTCGCCGACGTAGCCGCCCTCGGGCACCTCGCGGCCGTTCGCGGCGGCCTGCAGGGAGGCGGCGAACTTGGTGATCTGCACGCCGGCGTCGTTGAGGTAGTACTCGGTGGTGACGTCGGCGCCGGAGGCCCGCAGCACGCGCGCCAGCGAGTCGCCGACCGCGGCCCAGCGGACGCCGCCGATGTGGATCGGGCCGGTCGGGTTGGCGGAGACGAACTCCAGGTTGATCCGCAGGCCCTTGAGCGCCTCGTTGCGGCCGTAGGCCTCCCCCGCCTCGACGATGGTGCGGGCGAGCGCGCCGGCGGTGGCGGTGTCCAGGGTGATGTTCAGGAAGCCCGGACCGGCGATGTCGACCTCGGCGACGCCGGTGATCCCTCGCAGGCGGTCGGCCAGCACCTCGGCAACGGCTCGCGGCGGCTTGCCGGCCGCCTTGGCGAGCTGGAGGGCCACGTTCGTCGCGTAGTCGCCGTGGTCCCGGTTCTTGGGCCGCTCGACCGTCACGTGCTCGGGCACGGCGACGGCCAGCTCGCCCGCCTCGACGGCGGAGCTCACTGCGGCCTGGATTGCCTGGGAAAGGTCTGCGGGGGTCACGACGCCAAGCGTAGGCGAGACGGGGTACCCGCCCGCCACCCGGTTTGCCGGTTGAGACACCCGGAGGGGCCACCGCGCCGTCCACTCGGGGGTCTCAGCCGCGATCCGTCCGCTCTGTTCGCTCAGGGCGAAACCCGCCGGGCCGTTCGCCGGCCCGCATCAGGCGGCGGACCAGGGCCACCAGGTCGGCGGGGTCGAAGGGCTTGCCGAGGTAGCCGTCCACGCCGACCGTCTCCCCCAGGTCGAGGTCCGCCGGAGTGCAGGCGCTCACGATCGCGATCGGCAGTCCACGGGTGTCCGGAGTCGCGCGCAGCCGGGCGGCCGTCCGCAGGCCGTCCAGCCGGGGCATCACCACGTCCAGCGTCACCACGTCGGGCTTCACCCGGCGGATGACCTCCAGGCACTCGGCGCCGTCGGCGGCGGTCACCACCTCGAAGCCCTCCAGCTCGAGGTTGACCCTGATCAGCTGGCGGATCACCTCGCTGTCGTCCACCACGAGGACCCGCCCGGACACTCCCGACACCTCACCGAGGGTATCGGCGGCCCCGCCGCCCCGTCCGGCCTTTGGGCACTTCCGCCCACCGGGCCTCCGGGGCCGCCCGGACGATCTTTCCGGAAACCCGTGCACGGACCGCCCTCGAAGCCTGGTAGTGTTCATCACGTCGGAACGCGCGAGCGGCCGACAGGCCAGTAGGCCCCCGTAGCTCAGGGGATAGAGCACCGCCCTCCGGAGGCGGGTGCGTAGGTTCGAATCCTACCGGGGGCACTTCGCAGGGAGTGCAACTGAGGCCCAGATCAGTGGAGTTGATCCACGGATCTGGGCCTTCGTCATGTTCCGAGGGCGGTTCGGCGGCCCCGCCCGGGCCGAAGGCCGCGCCGGTGCCGAAAGGGACGAGCGACCAGCGACGAAGGAGCGCCGGAGCGTGGGGGCACCTCCCAGCCGCCAGGCTGGGGGAGAGTGTCGGCACCGGGTCGGAGCGGTCCGGAGGCGAGGGGGCGAGTGCCCGGGCGGGGGCGGTCCGGCCGGGCGGCTCAGGAGGCGGCGGCCTCGGCCTGGGTGTACAGGTCGGCGATGGTGTGGTCGAAGTAGGCGCCGTACGAGGTGTCGTCGGTGTCGCCGCCCTGCTGGTAGCCGCCGATGGTGCCGACCACGTCGCCGGTGGCGGTGTCGATCCACGGGCCGCCGCTGGTGCCGCTCGGGTAGGACGGGCACCGGATGACGCGCTGGTAGGCGCTCTGCTGGGCGGTGGTGTTGGTGCAGAGGCTGGGCACCTCGGCGTCGGCCGGGTAGCCGTAGAGCCGGACGGTGGCGCCGAAGGGCTCGTCGGTGCCCAGCCGGTTGCCGCCGACCACGTCCTCGACCTTGCGGCCGTTGCTGGGGGCGGTCTCCAGGATCGCGAAGTCCTCGTCCACGTCGCCCTTCTGGGACCAGCCGGCGGCGGTGTGGATCGCCGTCACCCGCCAGGTGCCGTACGGGGCGGAGCCGTCCCGGTAGCCGGGGACGAAGGTCACGCCGTCGGTGCTGGTGAGGCAGTGCGCGGCGGTCAGCAGCAGGTTGCCGGTGTCGCTGTGCAGCACGCTGGCGGTGCAGAAGTGGTTGCCGGCCGCGACCGAGCCACTGAACAGGGCGCCGACGGTGGCGGTCTCCCGGTTGTCGGCGGGGGCGGGGGCGGTCGTCCCCAGAGCGACGTTGTGCAGGTCGGGGGCGGCGGCAGTGGCCGACGGACTGTCCGCGGGGGTCGGCGAGGCGGTCGGGGTCGGCGCGGCGGTCGGAGTCGGGCTGCCGCTCGGGGTGGTGTCCGCGGCCGGGCCGGGCGAGGCGGGCGCCGCCGTGGTGGCGGCCGGGGCGGGCGCGACGGCCCGGGCGCTGCGGGCCTCCTTCCCGGCGGCCGTGGCGTCGGACAGGTCGAACCCGTGCGTCCCGGCCACCACCGCGGCCACCACGACGGCGGACAGCGCGGTGAACAGCGAAGGGGCCAGCAGACGGTGGCGGCGCGACCTCTGGCGGCGGTGCTGACCCATGCCTGTCTCTCTCCTGCAGTGGTCGATGGCGTCTGGTTCGGTCAATGACTATGACGCCTCAGCCTGGAAAGTTTGTTGCGTCAGGCTTGGATCTCGATGAGAAAACGGTCACCGACCCAGGAGCGTATCCAAAGCGGACGCCTCGATGAAGGCGGTGTGCGTCCCGGCGGTGGTGCAGGCGAACGCCCCGGCGGCCGAACCGGCCCGGGCGCACTCCAGCGGCGGGTGGCCGCGGAACCAGGCGTACAGGAAACCGGTGACGAAGGCGTCCCCGGCGCCGTTGGTGTCCACCACCGGGCGGCCCGGGTCGACGGCGGGCAGCTGGCGCAGGACGCCGTCCTCGCGGGTGAGCAGGTGGCAGCCCTCGGCGCCCGCGGTGGCGACGACCACGGTGGCGCGGCCCTCGGCGAGGATCGCGCGCATCACCTGCTCGTGCCGGCCGCGGCAGCCGGCCACCGAGAGGAACACCAGGTCGGAGCCGAGCGCGTAGTCGCGGTGGTGCGGGTTCTCGCCGTCCCAGTCGTGCAGGTCGGTGGAGGTGGTGCGGCCGAGCCGGTGGAGGTCGCCGTACATGTCCCGGTTGACGCCGGTGATCGAGAGGTGGACGTGCCGGCTGCGCTCGACGTACGGGAGGTGGAACTCGCGCGGCAGCCGAAGGCCGGCGGGGTGGCGGCCGTCGAAGAAGGAGAACCGGCGGCCGTCCGCGTCCACCAGGTTGACCCCGCGCGGGGTGCCGTACGGGCTGACCAGGTGGGCGAAGTGCAGTCCGTGGCGGCGGTAGGCGGTGCGGACCAGCTCGCCCTGGGGGTCGTCGCCGAGGAAGTCCAGGAGGGCGGTGCGCAGGCCGAGGTGATGGGCGCCGAGGGCCACGCCGTTGCCGGTGTGGCCGACGTAGTCGCGCACCGGCTCGACGAACCGCGAGTCACCGGGCGGGATCTCCAGCCGCTCGACCCGGACGACGGTGTCCACGCCCACACCGCCCACCACGAGCAGGTCGAACTCCGCTGACTCGGACTGCTGCTGCTCGGACTGCTGCGGCACGACGGCGCCTCCTTGATCCCCGGACGGTGGCCAGGAGTCAAGCAGGCGCCGGAGGTTGGCTGCAAGGCCTTACTGCAAACTTTCAATCACCCGTCGTCAGTCGGGCGTTGGCCGCTCCGCCCCCGCCTCCGCACGGACGTCGGCGGCCCGGACCAGGCCCCGGGCTCACGACGAGTCCCGGGGCCCTGGTCCTTCGAGCGCCCTACCGCCCTCAGAGCGCCGACAGCTCCGCGACCAGGTCGTCCAGCCCCAGCGAGCCCTGCGAGAGCGCCGCCATGTGCCAGGCCTTGAGGTCGAACTCCTCGCCGCGCGCCTCGTGCGCCGCCCGCGCCGCCGCCCGGCCGCGCAGCCAGGCGCGCTCGCCCAGCTTGTAGCCGATCGCCTGGCCCGGCAGGCCCAGGTAGCGGACCAGCTCGCTGTCCAGGAAGTCGGCGGACAGCCCGCAGTAGCGGCCGAAGAACTCCCGCGCGTGCTCCGGGCTCACCGGCTCACCCGGCCGGTACGGGGAGTCCGCCGGGAAGTCCAGGCCGACGTGCATGCCGATGTCCACGATGACCCGCAGCGCCCGCATCATCTGGGCGTTGAGGAAGCCCAGGCGGTGACCGGGGTCGGTGAGGTAGCCGAGCTCGTCCATCAGACGCTCGGCGTACAGCGCCCAGCCCTCCAGGTTGGCGCTCACCCCGCCGAGGCTCACCTGGTAGCTGGAGAGCCGGTCGGCGACGTAGACCCACTGCGCGAGCTGCAGGTGGTGGCCCGGGACGCCCTCGTGGTACCAGGTCGAGACCAGGTCCCAGACCGGGAAGCGCTCCTCGCCGAGCACCGGCAGCCAGGTCCGCCCGGGGCGGCTGAAGTCCAGCGCGGGCTGGGTGTAGTACGGCGCGGCGGCGCTGCCGGGCGGGGCGATCCGCGACTCGACCCGGGTGACCGGCTCGGCCAGGTCGAAGTGGGTGCCCTGGAGGTCCCGGACGGCCTGGTCCATCAGGCCCTGCAGGTACTCCCGGGCGGCCTCGGCGCCCTCGATCGCCGGGCCGTCCGTCTCCAGCCACTTCATCGCCGCCATCGGGCCGGCGCCCGGGCGGACCTTCTCGGCCTCGGCCTCCATCTGCGCGAGCAGGTCGTGGAACTCGCTCCAGGCCCATGCGTACGCCTCGTCCAGGTCCAGGTCGGCACCCGTCCAGTAGCGCACCCAGCGGCCGTAGCGCTCCCGGCCGGCGGTGTCCGGGGTCCCTGCGGCGGCCGGGGCGTACACGTCGCGCATCCAGTCGCGCAGCGCGGCCAGTGCCTCGGCGGCGGCCACCGCGTGCTCGGACAGCTCGGCGCGCACGCCCTCCGGAGCGTCCTTGACGAACTCGCCGAACCAGCCGCCGGGCATCTCCCCCGCCAGCCACTCGCCGAACTGACCGACCACCGTCTCCACCTGGCGCGGGCCGGACAGCAGACCGCGCTCGATGCCCTCGGCCAGGGTCCGCCGGTACTGCTCCAACGCCAGCGGGAAACGGGCCAGCCGACGGCCGATCAGCCGCCACTCGGCCTCGGTGCCGGTGGCCATCAGGGTGAAGGCCTCCCGGGTGTTGTGCACCGGGGAGCCCAGGTTGCGCACCGCGCGGTAGCTCTCCCCGGCGTCGTGGACGGCGAGTTCGGCGGTCAGCCGCTCCCGCAGCAGCCGGGCGCAGCGGCGCTCGGCCTCGTCGTCGGCGGCGCCCGCCCGCTCGGCCTCGTCCAGCCGGGCCAGGGTGCGGCGGGCGAGATCGGCGACCGCCTCGGCCCCGGCCGGGGACAGGTCGGGCAGCCGGTCGTCCTCGGGGTTGAGGCCGAGGTAGACGGCGGTCAGCGGGTCGAGGTCGGCCAGGGCCTGGACGTAACCGTCGGCGATGCGGCGGGGGGTGTCGCCGTCGGAGTTGATCAGTTCTTCAGCCATCCGGACATCATCGCGTCGCCGGGGCCGATTGCAAGCCCTCCGTCATCGACCGTTGACCTGCTGCGGGCGGGGATCTGACGCGGGGTCGGGCCGCGGTGGTGACACCGTTTCGGCACCGTGGCGGCGCAAACACCCGTTCGGAAGGATCCCGCGCCCGACCGGCCCCGATCGGTCCGACGACCATTACGCTGAGGCTCCATGGAAGCCCGCCCCACCACGGCAACCGGACCGGTGCCCGCCCCGGCCGCCCCCGAGCCGCGCCCGCGCCGCGCCGGCTACCGCCGGCTGCCGGTCGAACAGCGGCGCGAACAGCTGATCGCCGTCGCCCTGGAGCTGTTCGCGCACCGGCCGCCGGAGGAGGTCAGCCTGGACGACGTCGCCGAGGCCGCCGACGCCTCCCGGCCCCTGGTCTACCGCTACTTCGCGGGCGGCAAGCAGCAGTTGTACGAGGCCGCGCTGCGCACCGCGGCGGACGAGCTGACCAGCCGGTTCGCCGTGCCGCTGACCGGGACGCCGTCCGAGCAGCTGGCGGCCGCGCTGGACGGCTACTTCGCCTTCGTGGCCGAGCACGACGCGGGCTACTCGGCGCTGCTGCGCGGCGGTTCGGTGGTGGAGACGGCCCGGACCTCGGCGATCGTGGACGACGTCCGGCGGGCGGCGCTCAAGCGGACCCTGCGGCACCTGGGGGTGCGGGAGGCCGGGCCGCGGCTGACACTGCTGGTGCGCTCGTGGATCGCGGTGGTCGAGGGGGCGTCACTGAGCTGGCTGGACGAGGGGCGCACGCTGCCGGTGGACGGGCTGCGGGACTGGCTGGTGGACCAGTTCACGGCGATGGCGGCGGCGACGGCGCTGCACGATCCGCAGACGGCGGAGGTGTTGGCGGGGCTGCTCGCGCTCGAGGGTCCGCGGGCGGAACGCGCCGAGCGGCTGCGGGCGGTGCTCGGTACGCCCTAGCGTTCCCGACCCCCGTGCCAAGGGTCGGGGCGGCCCGGCGACTACGCCTTGCCGAGCACCTGGCACTGGCGGCCGAGGCCGTCGATCTCGATCTCGACGACATCGCCCGGGGCGAGGAAGGGCGTGCCGGGACGGCCCAGGGTGACCCCGGCCGGGGTGCCGGTGACGATCACGTCGCCGGGCTCCAGCACCATGAACTGGCTCGTGTAGCGGACGAGTTCGAGCACCGGGAAGATCATCTCCGCGGAGTTGCCGTGCTGCCGCTGCTCGCCGTTGACCCAGAGCCGCAGCTCCAGCGCCTGTGGGTCGGCCACCTCGTCGGCGGTGACCAGCCAGGGCCCGAGCGGGGTGAAGGTCTCCGCCGACTTGCCCTTGTCCCACTGGCCGCCGCGCTCGAACTGGAAGGCCCGCTCGGTGACGTCGTTGGCGATCGTGTAGCCGGCGATCACCCCGGCGGCCTCGGCGTGCGAGTCCAGGTAGCGGGCGGTGCGGCCGATCACGATGGCCAGCTCGGCCTCGTAGTCGGTCTTCTCGCCGCCGCGCGGCACCAGCACCTCGTCGTACGGGCCGACCACGGTGGAGCTCGGCTTGAGGAAGATCACCGGCTCGGCCGGGATCGCGGCCCCGGCCTCCTCCGCGTGGTCGCGGTAGTTGAGCCCGATGCCGACCACCTTGCCCGGCCGGGCCACCGGCGCACCCACCCGCAGGCCGTCCAGGTCCACCACCGGCAGCACGCCGGCCGCCACCTCGCGGGCCAGCGCGGCGGTGTCCAGCCCGGCCAGGAAGGCCCCGTCGAGGTCGCGGGCCCGCCCGGAGAGGTCGTACGCGGTGCCGTCCTCGCCCAGCACGACCGGGCGCTCGGTGCCCGGGGGTCCGACGCGGAGGAGCTTCATCGATCCGTCACCAGCCTTTCGTCGCAGCTCACCGGGGCGGCGCGGACACCGCTCCCGAGTCTGGCAACGAGGTATATCAACGGCCCGGGCCGGTGGACCAGACCGTCCCGATGGGCGGATTCCCATCAAGTCGCACCATGGCGCGGGGTCCCGAATCGGCGGCCCGTACGGTTGACACCCGCCCGCGCGACCCGATCGCCAAGGGCGCCTCAGCGGCCCGGCGCGCCGCCGCCGCTGCTACTTCCGCCCCCGCCCCCGCTTTCGCCTCCGCTTCCGCTTCCGCTTCCGCTTCCGCCGAGCAGTACCCTGGCGCTCAGCGCCGTCCGCGCCGGGCCCGGGCCGAGCCGGGCGGCCTCCCGGCGCCAGTGCGCGAGGTCGCGCCGCAGGTCGGCCCGGGCCTCCGGGGCGGCGCCCGGCTCCTCGGTCAGTGCCTCCAGCAGCGCGACGGCGGTGCCCCGACTGCCGTCCCGGGCCAGCCAGAGGGCCAGGTCGTGGCAGGTGCGCAGGGTGCGCGGGTCGGCCGGGCCGCAGATCCGGGCGAAGTCGGGCACCAGCTGCGCCAGGATGTCCACGGCCTCCCCGGCCCGGCCCTCGACGCCGTGCTGCCAGGCCAGGTCCGCCCGGCGGCGCAGCTGCTCCGGGCTGGGGTCGTCCGGCCGCAGCATCCCGGGCCGGATCCGGCGCAGCCGCTCCAGCACCTCGGCGGCGTCGGCCGGGCGGTCCGCGGGCCGTTTGGCGAGCAGCCTGGCGACCAGCTCGGCCAGCGCCGGGTCCTTGCCGCGCACTCGGGGCGGGGTCTCCTCCATGTGCTTGTGCATGTACTCGTACGGCGAGTCGGCGCGGAACGGCCGCCGGCCGGTGCTGACCTCGTACAGCATCACGCCGAAGGCGTAGAGGTCGGCCCGGCCGTCCACGGTGCCGCCGGACCAGCACTCGGGCGCCAGGTACGGGACGGTGCCGACCACGTTGCCGGTCGAGGTGAGCCCGGTGGACTGGGTGAGCAGCCGGGCGATGCCGAAGTCCAGCACCTTGGCGCGGTCCCCGCCGTCCGTGATCATCACGTTCTCGGGCTTGATGTCCCGGTGCACGACCCCGCTGCGGTGCGCGGCGTCCAACGCCTCGCAGACCTGCGCCATCCAGCCGAGCGCGCGCCCGTGGTCGGGCAGGCCGGCCTTGAGGACGGCGGCGAGCGGGCGGCCGCGGACCAGTTCCATCACCAGGTAGTGGATCTCCCCGGTGGTGTCGGTGACCCGGCCGTAGTCGTGCACCGTCACGATGTGCGGGTGGGACAGGTTGCCGGCCAGCTTGGCCTCGCGGACGAACCGCCCGACGGCCTCCCGGTCGGCGGCGTGCTCGGCCAGCAGCAGCTTCACCGCGACCGGCCGGTCCAGCACGGTGTCGGTCGCCCGCCAGACCACGCCGAAGCCGCCCTTGCCCAGCCACTCGTCCAGCCGGAAGCGACCGCCGAGCACCTCGCCCTTGTGCATGCCCTCCCCCAACTCGACCGCGGCCGTGCGGCGTTCGCCGCCGGAGGGTCGGAGGGGTCACCATAGCGGCGGGCGGGGACGAACGGGTGAACGAAACAGGGCCTGTTCTACGACTCGGGCCGGTCCTACGGCTTGGGCTTGGGGAGGCCCGGCGGGTTGATCTCGGAGGTCTGCACCGCCTCGGTCTCCAGGCCCCAGCGCTTCAGCACCTGCCCGTACGTCCCGTTCCTGATCACCTCGTTGAGCGCCTCGTTGAGCGCCCTGACCAGCCCGTTGTCCTTGCGGGTGGTCGCCCCGATCTTGCCGAGGACGTCCGCGCCGCCGCCCGAGTAGGTGCCGACCACCTCGGTCTCGCCGGTCTGCACGGCGTGGAAGGCCAGGCTGGGATCGGGGCCGGTGAAGACGTCGATCCGGCCGGAGGAGAGCGCCAGGTAGTACTCGGTGCCGGAGAAGTACTTGATGTCGATCGGCTTGAGGCCGCTCCGGACGTTCTCCTCGCTCCAGGCGATCAGCAGCTTCTCCTGGTTGGTGCCGGTGGAGACGCCGACGGACCGGCCGGCCAGGTCCTTGGGGCCGGTGACCTTGATGCCGCTGCCCTTCTTCGCCTCGAAGCCGAGGACGTCCAGCCGGTAGGTGGCGAAGTCGTACTTCTCCTTGCGCTCCTCGGTGACGGTGATGTTGGACAGGCCCGCGTCGTACTTGCCGCTGTCCAGGCCGACGAAGATGTTCTCCCAGGAGACCGGGTTGAACTCGACCTTGAGGCCGAGCACGTTGCCGACCAGCGAGGCGATGTCCGGCTCGACGCCGATGATCGTCCTGTCGTCGTCGGCGTAGAAGTCCAGCGGCGGGGTGGTGCCGAGGGAGTCGACGATCTTCAACGTGCCTCTTCGCCTGATCTCCTCCGGCACCAGCGCGGCGATCGCCTCGACCTTGGGCGTGGTCACCCGGTTCTGCTCGGGCGACAGGTTCACCACGGTGCCGTTCGGTGCAGTGCTGCCCTTGGCCGGGGCGAGTTCCGCCGAGGCGCCCGTGGCGCCGCTGCCGCAGCCGGCCAGGACGAGGGCGGCGGCGAGCGCGCCGGCGGCGGTCACGAGGGCGCGACGAGGTAGGGACATGGCGGAACTCCTGCTCGATGAAGGGGGGTTGGGGGCGGTCGGGATTCAGAGCACCTTGGCCAGGAAGGCCCGGGTGCGCTCGTGCTGCGGGCGGTCCAGGACCTCGGCGGGCGGGCCCTGTTCGACCACCACGCCGCCGTCCATGAAGACCACGGTGTCGGCGACCTCGCGGGCGAAGCCGATCTCGTGGGTGACCACGATCATCGTGGTGCCGCTGCGGGCGAGGTCCTTGATGACGTCCAGCACCTCGCCGACCAGCTCGGGGTCGAGCGCCGAGGTGGGCTCGTCGAACAGCAGCACCTTGGGCTCCAGCGCCAGCGCCCGGGCGATCGCCACCCGCTGCTGCTGCCCGCCGGACAGCTGCCGGGGGTAGGCGGCCGCCTTGTCGGCCAGCCCGACCCGCTCCAGCAGGCCCAGCGCCGTCGCCCTGGCCTCGGCCCGGGGCCGGCCGAGCGCGGCGATCGGCGCCTCGACCAGGTTCTCCAGCACGGTCAGGTGCGGGAAGAGGTTGAAGTTCTGGAACACGAAGCCGATGCCGGTGCGCTGGCGCAGCACCTCGCGCTCCTTGAGCTCGTACAGCCGGTCGCCGGAGCGCCGGTAGCCGATCAGCTCGCCGTCGACGGCGACGTAGCCCCGGTCGAGCCTCTCCAGGTGGTTGATCGCCCGCAGCAGGGTGGACTTGCCGGAGCCGGACGGGCCGAGCACCACGGTGACCGAGCCGGCCGGGACGTCCAGGTCGACCCCGCGCAGCACGTCCAACCGGCCGAAGCTCTTGTGCAGGCCGCGGACCTGCACCATCGGGGCGGTCTTCGTCAGCGTGGTCATGAACGTCCTCCGGCAGTACGGTTCGGCAGGGTCCGCAGGAAGGTCCGCAGGCGCTGCAGCGGGGTGGGCGGCGGGGTGCGCCGGGCGCCGCGGGAGAAGTAGCGCTCGACGTAGTACTGGCCGATCGACAGCACCGTGGTCAGCACCACGTACCAGACCGTGGCGACCATCAGCAGCGGCACCACCCGGCCGGTCCGGCCGTAGATCACCTGGGCCTGGTAGAAGAGCTCGCCGATGGCCATCACGTAGACCACCGAGGTGCCCTTGAGCAGCGAGATCACCTCGTTGGCGGCGGCCGGCAGGATGCCCCGCATCGCCTGCGGCAGGACGATCCGCCAGGCCTGCCGTCCGCGCGGGATGCCCAGCGCGGCGGCGGCCTCCCGCTGGCCGGCGTCCACCGCGATGACGCCGCCGCGGATGATCTCGGCGGCGAACGCGGCCTGGTGCAGCCCGAGGCCGAGCACCGCGGCGCCGAGCGCGCCCAGCACCCCGACCGTCTCGAACTCCCCGAAGGTCGGGCCGAACGGGATGCCGAAGCCGAACCGCTTGTAGAGGTAGGAGAGGTTGAACCAGAACACCAGCTGGACGATCAGCGGGATCGAGCGGAACACCCAGACGTACGCCCAGGCGAGGGTCTGCAGGATCGCACTGCGGGACAGCCGCATCGCGGCCACCACGGCGCCGAGCGCGAAGCCCAACAGGGTGCCGTAGGCGGTGAGTTCGAGGGTACGGCCGATCGCCTGCAGGATGGTGTCGGCGGTGAAGTAGAGCCGGAAGGTGGCCCAGTCCCAGGCGGGGTTGGTGGCCAGGCCGTGGAGGAACTGGACCAGGACGACGAGGGCGGCGGCCCCGGCGGCCCAGCGCCACGGGTGCCGGGCGGGGACGGTCCGCAGGCCGTCCAGCTCCTCGGGGTCGAGGCCGCGGTCGGGACCGCGGTCGGGGCCGGCCGTGCCGGCGGTTCTCGCCGGGGCCGGCGGTGCTTGGGTGCGGACGGTCATCGGAGGACTCCTTCGACGGACCTGACGGTCACGGGTGTTCGGGCGGACTGATCTGCGACTCCTTGATCGCCGAGCCGGTGAGCCCCCACTTCCGGAGGATCCGCTCGTACGTCCCGTCCTTGATCAGCTGGTTGACCGCCGCCTGGAAGGCCGGGGTGAGCGGGGAGCCCTTCCTGAAGGCGAAGCCGACGTCCAGCCGGTGGAACTCGTTGAGGAAGCGCACCCCGGCGGCCGGCTGCGCGGCCTGGTGGCGCAGGCCGTTGATGGTGGACATCTCGACGTCCACGCGGCCCTGCTGGAGGCTGGTCAGCAGCGCACCGCCGTCGCTGAACGCCTTGACCTCGTACGGCTTCTTCCCGGCGTCGGCGCAGACCCCCTTCTTGCTGTCGAGGGTGCTCTCGAAGGTGGTGCCGGCGCCGGTGCCGATGGTCAGCCCGCAGAGCTGGGCCAGGTCGGTGACCGGCTGGAACGCCGTGTTGTCCTGCTTCACCGCGAAGCCCTGGCCGTCGTCGATGTAGGTGACGAAGTCGACGGTCTTCAGGCGGGCGGTGGTGACCCCGAAGTTGCCGGTGCCGACGTCGTACTTGCCGCTGCCCAGGGCGGGCAGGATGGTCTCGAAGGCGGCCTCCTCGCGCTGCACGGTCAGGCCGAGCAGCTTGGCGACGGCCTCGGAGAAGTCGATGTCCACGCCGGCCGCCTTCTTGGTCGCCTGGTCGACGTAGAAGGCGCCGGGCGGAGTACCGAAGGCCGAACCGAACTTCAGCACCCCGGACTTGCGCACCTCCTCGGGCAGCAGCGCGGCGGCGGCCTCCGACCGGCCCAGGCCGGAGACGACGTCCTCGGTGGCGGTCGCGGCGGGCCCGCTCGCTCCGGCCGCGCCCGCGATCTTCGGGTCCGAGCCGCACGCGGCCAGCGCCAGGACCGGCAGCAGGGCGGTGGTCGCGAGGAGGCGGCGGCGGACGGTGGTGGTTCTCACGGGGGGCCTTTCAGTGGGTGGGGAGCAGGGCCGGCAGGGGCTTCTCGAAGGGGAGCGGGCCGATGGGAATGGGCCCCTCCTGCCCGTCGGCGGGCAAGGAGGGAGGATCGGCGGTGACGTCGAACAGCGGGGTGTAGCCGGCCGCCAGGTAGAGGCCCTTGGCCTCGGGCTGGCGCGGGCCGGTGGTGAGGAAGATCCGGCGGTAGCCGGCGGCCGCGGCGGTGCGCTCCAGTTCGGCCAGCACCCGGCGGGCCAGGCCCCGGCGGCGGTGCGCGGAGTGCGTCCACATCCGCTTCACCTCGGCGGTGTGCTCGTCGCGGCGCATGTACGCGCCGCCGGCCACCGGCTCGCCGTCCTCCAGCAGGAGCAGCAGCGCACCGTGCGGCTCGGCGAAGGCCTCGGCCGGGTAGCGGGTCATCTCCTGGTGGGCGCCGGGGCCGTAGCGGCTGACGTACTCGTGGGTGAGCTCGCGCAGCAGCGGTTCGACCAGCGGGTCGGCCAGGGTGACCCGGCGGAACTCCTTGTGGTGCACCTCGCTCAACTTTGGTCTCCCAAGATGCCCCGGCCTGCAGGCCGGGGAGATGGGGGTCCCCCCGCCCGGAGGGTGGGGGAGGGGCGTTGACCCGGAGCCGCGAAGCGGCGGAGTGACCTTCGCAGGTTCTGACGTGAGCCGTTGTCAGTGCCTGTCGGTAGGTTGATCTGGTGCATCTTCGGTACTCCTATCGCATCTACCCGACGGCAGGTCAGCGTGCCTCGCTGGCCCGGACGTTCGGGTGTGCCCGGGTGGTGTACAACGACGCTCTCGCGGTGCGGAAGGAAGCCCGGAAGGGCGGCCTGCCGTACCCCAAGTCCACGGACTTGCAGAAGCTGGCGATCACGGCGGCAAAGAAGACCCCCGAACGGGCGTGGCTTGCATCGGTCGGGGTGGACCCGCTGATCCAGTCCCTTCGGGATCTGGACACGGCTTACCGGAACTTCTTCGACTCGGTGTCCGGCAAGCGGCAGGGGCGCCCGGTCGGTTTGCCGCGGTTCAAGTCGAAGCGCGATGCCCGGCAGAGCCTGCGGTTCACCCGCAACGGGTTCCGCATCCGGTCCAACGGCAAGCTGAACCTGGCGAAGATCGGCGATGTGCGGGTGAAATGGTCTCGGGCACTGCCCGCCGATCCGTCGTCCGTGACGATCGTGCTGGACCCGGCTGGCCGGTACCACGCCAGCTTCGTCGTGGACGTCGAACCGGTCCACCTGCCCGAGGTCGATGCCGAGATCGGCATCGACCTCGGACTGACCACCTACGCCGTCCTCTCCGACGGCAGCGTGATCGACAACCCGCGCTTCCTCCGCAAGGCGGAGAAGAAGCTCAAGGCCGCGCAGCGGGAACTGTCCCGCAAGGCGAAGGGCAGCAAGAACCGGGCGAAGGTCCGCATCAAGGTCGCCAGGGCGCACGCCAAGGTGGCCGACACCCGCATGGACTGGCTGCACCAGCAGACCACCAGGATCATCCGCGAAACCCAAACGGTGTACCTGGAGGACCTGAACGTGCGCGGCCTCGCCAGGGGCCGACTGGCCAAGTCCGTCCACGACGCCGGCTGGTCCACCTTCCGGCGACTGCTCGAAGAGAAGGCCGCCCGATACGGGCGCACCATCGGCATCGTGCACCGCGCATTCCCGTCCTCCCAGCTCTGCTCGGACTGCGGACACCGCGACGGACCCAAACCCCTGCAAATGAGGGAGTGGGCCTGCGGCGTGTGTGGTGTGCTGCATGACCGTGACCTCAATGCTGCTCGCAACATCCTGGCCGCCGGGCAGGCGGACAGGCTAAACGCCCCTGGAGGGCCGGTGAGACCTGGCGCGGCGATCCCGCGCCAGGCGCGGCCCGTTGAACGGGGAACCCGCCTCGGCGATCTGCCACGCACGGGTGTCCGTGCCGCAGGCGCGGGAGGAATCCCCGTCCCTTGAGGGCGGGGAGGATGTCAAGCCTGCACCGCGATCAGCTGGTGCCGGTCCCGCTCGGCCTGCTCAGCGGCCTCGGCGGCCTTGGCGGCGTCCCGCTTGGCGACCTCCTCGCGGACGATCGGGATGACGTAGCGGCCAAAGTCGATCGCGTCGCCCAGCAGGTCGTAGCCGCGCGCGGAGAGGATGTCCACGCCGAGGTCGTAGTAGTCCAGCAGCGCCTGGGCGACGGTCTCCGGGGTGCCGACCAGCGCGTTGGAGTTGCCCGCCCCTCCGGTGGCCGCGGCGGTCGGGGTCCACAGCGCGCGGTCGTAGCGCTCGCCGGCCTCGGCGATCTCGATCAGCCGCTGGGAGCCGGTGTTTTCCGGGGTGGCGGTGACCGGGCGGCGCCGGGGTGCCAGCGCCCCGCTCTCCCGGCGGGCCCGGATGGTGGCCACCGTGCGGTGCGCCTTCTCCCAGGCCAGCTCCTCGGTCGGCGCGATGATCGGCCGGAACGCCACCTGGATCCGCGGCAGGTCGGTCCGTCCGGCGGCCCGCGCCGCCTCCTTCACCCGCTCGATCTGCTCGGCGGTGCGGGCCAGCGGCTCGCCCCACAGGCAGTAGATGTCCGCCTCGGCGCCGCCGGCCGCGTAGGCGGCGTCCGAGCTGCCGCCGAACGAGACCGCCGGGCGCGGCTGCTGAACGGGGAAGACGTCGGAGACGAAGTCGTTGAAGCGGTAGTGCGGGCCCTCGTGGTCGAAGGGCTCCCGACTGGTCCAGGCCTTCTTCACGATGCCGATGTACTCGCGGGTGCGCTCGTAGCGCTGGTCCTTGGTGAGGAAGTCGCCCTCGCGCTGCTGCTCGTGGTCGGTGCCGCCGGTGATGAAGTGGACGGTCAGCCGGCCGTCGCTGATCCGGTCGAGGGTCGCGAAGGTCTTGGCGGCGAAGGTCGGGTAGGAGACGTTCGGGCGGTGCGCGAGCAGGATCTGCAGCTTGTCGAGGTGCGAGGCCAGGAAGGCCGCCGCGGCCGCGGGCTCCGGGGAGCCGGAGCCGTACGCGAAGAGCACCCGGTCCCAGCCGTGGTCCTCGTGCGCCCGGGCCAGCCGCAGGGTGTAGTCGCGGTCGAAGGCGGCGGTGGTGCGCGGGTGGGTCTCCGAACCGTCGGCGGTGGCGGCGATGCCGAGGAATTCGACGGGCATGGCGGAACCTTTCGGGGTGGGCGGGGTCCGGCGGACTGCGGGCGGGCAAGCCGGAGGAGGAGGCGGGTGGCCGCCGGGCAGGGGCGATACGGGTTGTGCGAGGGAGGGGAGTGCCGGAGCGCAGTGCGAAGTCATCTGTGACAGCGAGGCGCGCTGACGCATCGTCGGACGACGGTGCCGGGCCGCGGCGGGGCACACTGAGGGAGGGCTCCCCGCTGGGAGATCAGGCCGGACGGGCGGCCCGCTGCCGGGTCAGCCGCGACACGCCGCGGACCACACCCGACCGAAGTCGATGTGGTCGCGGGTGACCAGGGGCTGCTCGGCGTACATGGCCTCAAGTTGAGCAGTCGGCCGAGCGGTACGTCAACCACCCATCATTGCCGCACTGTTGCGATCTCCTGTCGCTTTTCCGACGCCCCGTGACGGCCCCGGCCACCCTTGACAGCCGTCGATCGCGCATGCGTACGATCGAAGCGGAGTGCAGTGCGACGCACCGGCCGCGTTGAGGGACGCGGGCCGGCGCCCCGAGGGCCCGTACGTGATCACACCCGTACCTCTACCCCTGCCCGCACTCCGCCCAGGAGGCGCCGCCATGGCCACCCCGCAGGACGTCCTGCCCGCCCCCGCCCCCGCCCAGGGCCCACCGCCGGCCCCGGCCCCCGAGGCCCGGGTCGTCGCCCGCCGCAAGCCCGGCCAGTGGATCGCCGCGGCCGTCGCCCTGCTGCTGGCCGCGATGGCGGTCAGCTCGGTGATCCGCAACCGGGCCTTCCAGTGGAGCGTGGTCGCCGACTGGTTCACCGCCCGGTCCGTCCTCGACGGCCTGACCCTGACGCTGTGGCTGACCGCCGTGACCCTCGCCCTCGGCTTCGTCTTCGGCACCGTCCTCGCCACCATGCGACTGTCCACCAACCCGGTGCTACGCACGCTCAGTTGGGGCTACATCTGGATCTTCCGCTCCACCCCGCCGCTGGTGCAGCTGCTGTTCTTCTTCAACATCGGCGCGCTCTACCCGACCCTCGGCCTCGGCATCCCCTTCGGCTCCGAGTTCGTCACGGTGAAGACGGTCAACCTGATCGGCCCCACCCTGACCGCCGTCATCGGGCTCACCCTGCTGGAGACCGCGTACGCCGCCGAGGTGATCCGCGGCGGCATCCTCTCCGTGGACCGCGGCCAGCTGGAGGCGGCGGCCGCGCTCGGGCTCGGCCGGTGGCGGGTGCTGCGGCGGATCGTGGTGCCGCAGGCGATGCGCGCGATCGTGCCGACCGCCGGGAACATGCTGATCGGCGCACTCAAGGGGACCAGCATCGTCAGCGTGCTGGCCGTCTCCGACCTGCTCTACTCGGTGCAGCTGGTCTACCTGCAGTCCTACCAGGTCATCCCGATGCTGATGGTCGCCACCCTCTGGTACCTGGTGGTCACCACCGTGCTGTCCATCGGCCAGTACTACGTCGAACGCCACTTCGCCAAGGGCGCCAGCCGGGACGGCCTGCCGCCCACCCCGCTGCAGCGCGCCCGGGCGGCCCTGGTCAAGGTGGTGCGGGCATGAGCGAGCGCAGCGAGCGAATCATCGAAAGGTGCGTATGGGCGCATGCCCCTGCCGAGCGCAGCGAGGTGGGCGCATGACGTCCCTGGTCATCGTCGGGGCCGGCCCGCGCGGCACCGGACTGCTGGAGCGGATCGCCGCCAACGCCGCCGAACTGCTGCCCGCCGAGCGCCGGTTGGAGATCCACCTGGTCGACCCGCACCCGCCCGGCGGGGGCCGGATCTGGCGCCACGACCAGTCCCCGCTGCTGCGGATGAACTCGATGGCCGAGGACGTCACCATGTTCACCGACGAGCGCTCCACCATCGACGGACCCGTCCGCCCCGGCCCCTCGCTAGCCGAATGGGCCCGCCGGCAGCGGGAGTTCGCGCCCTACCGGGAGGTCGCCGACCCGGCCGTCCGGGCCGAGCTGCGCGAGCTGGCCCCAACCGACTTCCCCACCCGGCGCGCCCAGAGCGCCTACCTGGACTGGGCGTTCCGCCGCGCCGTCGCCGACCTGCCGGAGCACGTCACCGTCACCGTCCACCGGGACACCGTGCGCCGGATCGACGGACCGGCCGACGGCCCGCAGACCGTCCACCTCGGCGGCACCACGCTCACCGCCGACCACGTCGCCCTCACCCTCGGCCACCTCGCCTCCACCCCGCACCCCCGGTACGCCGCCGACGCCGCGTTCGCCGCCCGGCACGGCCGCTTCCACCTCCCGCCCGCCTACTCCGCCGACATCGAGGCCGAGTTGGCCCGGATCGCCCCCGGCGAGCAGGTGGTGCTGCGCGGTCTCGGCCTGGCCGCCGTCGACCTGATCGCGATGCTCACCGAGGGGCGCGGCGGCCGCTTCGAGCCCACCGGCGACGGGCCCGCCCTGCGCTACCGTCCGTCCGGCCGCGAACCGGTGCTGCACCTCGGTTCCCGGCGCGGCGTCCCGTACCACTCCAAGACCGACTACCGGCTCCAGGGGCCGCCCGCCCCGCTCCCCCGGTACTTCGACGCGGCCGCCGTAGACGCCCTGCTGGCCACCGGCCAGCCGCTCGAACTGCGGCGCGACGCCTGGCCGTTGATGGCCAAGGAGATCGGCTTCGGGCACTACCACGAGCTGTTCCACGCCCACCCCGAACGCACCGCGCTGCCCTGGCCGGAGTTCCTCGCCCGCTACGACCGGCACGGCTGGTACTCCCCCGGACTCGCCGCGCTGGTCGCCGAGGCCGTCCCCGACCCGGCCGACCGGATCGACTTCGAGCGGCTCGACCACCCGCTGGCCGGGCTCGAACTCGGCTCCGCCGAGGAACTGCAGGAGCACCTGCGCGCGTACGTCACCGCCGACGCCGACCGCCGCGCCGACCCGGCCCACAGCGCCGACCTGGGCGCCTTCCTCGCCCTGCTCTCGCTGTTCGACCAGCTCCCCCGGCTGGTCGCCGGCGGCCGGCTCACCGCCCGCTCGGTCGCCGAGGAGGTGGACGAGTGGTTCTTCGGCTACTTCAGCTTCCTCGCCTCCGGCCCGCCCGGCTTCCGGCTGCGCCAACTGCTCGCGCTCTCCGAGGCCGGGGTGGTGCGCTTCCTCGGCGCGGGCGTCCGGGTCGACCGGGACGAGGCCACCGGCACCTGGCGGGCCTCCGGCACCACCGTCCCCGGCCACACCGTGACCGCCACCGCGCTGGTCGAGGCCTACCTGCCCAAGCACGCACTGGCCCGCACCCTCGACCCGGTCCTGGGCGAACTGCACCGCGCCGGACGGGTGGTGGAGGAGGTGGTGAGCGACAGGGAACACACCCACCACTCCGGCCTGGTCACCATCGACCCCGCCGACAGTCGGCTGATCGACCCGGCCCTCGGCGGCGCCCCGCACCCGCGCCGCACCGCCCTCGGCCCGCACACCAGCCTCCGCTCGGCCGCCGCCTTCGCCCGCCCGCGCACCGACGCCCCGGCCTTCCGGCAGAACGACGCGGCCGCCCGGGCCCTGCTCCGGGCCCTGGCCGCCCTCCCGGCGGCGGCCCTGGTGGGGTGAGAGCCGGAGCGGACGTGCGGGGGCTACCGCGGGATGGGCGTCACGGGCCGAAGATCTCCTCCACCAGGTCCTCGTCCGAGACGTGGTCCGGCGCGTCGAAGACCACGTCGGCGGCGCCCTTCACGCCGAGTCCCCGCTCCAGCGCCTCGACGCAGGCCCCGGCCTCCTGGTCGGTGGCGAAGTCCCACACCCGCAGGCGCCGGACCAGCACCAGCAGCTCCATCCGGCTGATCCGCGGCGCCCGGCTCCGGTGCGTGCCGCCCTTGCGGCCGGCTTGGGCGAGCCGCTGCTGGTAGCCGGCCAGGTCCTGCCAGGCCTGGACGGTGCTCGGGTGGTGCTCGCCGAACGCCCGGGCGAGGTCGGGCAGCAGCGCGTGCAGCCGCATCACCGCGCCCTGCAGGTCGCCCCGGTTGGCCTGGTGGACGGCGAGGTCGTGCCGGGCCTTCAGGACCCGGCCGTCCTGCGGGCCCCAGGCGGCGTGCAGGTCCGGCAGCAGTTCGTTCAGCAGCCGGATCGCGGTGACGTCCGAGCCGCTCTCGCCGACGCACCACACCAGGTGGTAGCGGGCGCCCAGGGTGTCCGGGTCGGCCGGGCCGAGCGCCGGGCGCATGTCGTCCACCAGGGTGGACAGCAGCCGGATCGCGCCGTCCAGGTCCCCGGCCCGGCTGAGGTACCAGGCGAAGTCCCGCCAGGTGCACAGGGTGTCCCGGTCGGTCGCGCCGAGCGCGGCGACGCAGTCCTGGGCGACCGCCTGCAGCAGGATCGCCGACTCGCCCGCCGTCGCCGCCCGGTAGGCGGCCGACCGGCGCTCGCGCAGCCCGGCCCGTACGGCGTCCTCGGAGGGCGCGACGGCGACCACCGGCGGGGTGGTCAGCGGGGACAGCACCTGCGAGGCCGAGGGCACCCGCGGCGCCACCGGCGGGTGCGCCGGAACGGGCGGCGGGGGCGTGACGGGCATCGGCGGGGCGGTCACCGGCGAGTGGGTCGGCGCCGGCCGCGACGGATCCACCGCGGTCGGCTCCGGAGCCGCCGCCTCCCCGCGCCACTCGGCCAGCTCCGCGAGCCGCCGCTCGACCGTACGGGCGTCCGCCGGCCGCTCCTGCGGGTCCTTCGCCAGCAGCTCCGCGATCAGCCCGGCCACCTGTGGCGGCAGCCCGAGCCGCGCCGGGTCCAGCGCCGGGGGCGGCTCGTTGAGGTGCTGGTAGAGCAGCACCGGCGTCGAGTCCCCGCCGAACGGCCTTGCCCCGGTAAGGAGTTCGACCAGAACGCAGCCGAGCGCGTAGAGGTCGGCCCGCCCGTCCACCCGGCCGCCGGTCCAGCGCTCGGGCGCCATGTACGCCGGGCTGCCGACGATCGTGCCGGTGGTGGTCAGCCCGCCCACGCCGGTGTCCAGCTGGGCGATCCCGAAGTCCAGCACCTTCAGGTGCCCGGCGTCGGTGATCATCACGTTGTCCGGTTTGATGTCCCGGTGCACCATGCCCGCGTCGTGCGCCGCCGCGAGGGCCCCGCAGATCTGCCGCGCCCAGCGCAGGCTGAGCGCGGGCTCGGGCACTCCCGCCCGCAGCACCTCGGTCAGGGTGCGGCCGGTGAGCAGCTCCATCACCAGGAAGGTGACCTCCTCGCCGGCGGTCTCGCTCTGCCCCAGGTCGTGCACGGTGACGATGTGCGGGTGCGAGAGGTTCCCGGCCGCGCAGGCCTCCCGGACGAACCGCAGCGCCGCCTTCGCGTGGTCGCCGCCGTGGTGCCCGATCACCTTGACCGCCACCGGCCTGCGCATCCGGGTGTCCCGGGCCCGCCAGACCACCCCGAACCCGCCCTGTCCGAGCTTCTCCTCCAGCTCGTACCGGCCGTCCAGGACGTCACCGACTCGCACGCGCCCCTCCCCCTCCCGTTGTGACGCCCCCCGTTGTGACGCCCAGACTCTACCGACGGCCCTCCCCCTGCCAGGGCGCAGGTGGAAGGATGGGCGGACGGCCCCGCGACGGTGCGGCGGCCCGCACCAGCAACGCCCGAGGAGCGCAGTCATGGCCAAGCAGGCCCCGCAGAGCGACCCGGCGCAGGACGCCCCCGAGGTGTCCGCGCCCCAGCACGCGGCCGCCGGCCTGCCCGCGGTCGGCCACAGCCTGCGGATGGCCGCCGAACAGATGGGCGCCCGCCGCACCCTCGCCACCCTGCTCAAGGTGAACCAGCCGAACGGCTTCGACTGCCCCGGCTGCGCCTGGCCCGAGCCGGACAAGACCCACACCGCCGAGTTCTGCGAGAACGGCGCCAAGGCCGTCGCCGAGGAGGCCACCGAGCGCCGGATCCGGGCCGAGTTCTTCGCCGCCCACCCGGTCGCCGACCTGGCCGAGCGCTCCGGCTACTGGCTGGGCCAGCAGGGCCGGCTCACCCAGCCGATGCTGCTCGACGAGGGCGCCACCCACTACGCGCCGGTCTCCTGGGACGACGCCTTCGCGCTGATCGCCGAGGAGCTGCGCGCCCTGGACACCCCGGACGGCGCCGCCTTCTACACCTCCGGCCGCACCAGCAACGAGGCCGCGTTCGCGTACCAGCTGTTCGCCCGCCGGCTCGGCACCAACAACCTGCCGGACTGCTCCAACATGTGCCACGAGTCGTCCGGTTCGGCGCTCACCGAGACCCTCGGCGTCGGCAAGGGCAGCGTCAGCCTCAAGGACCTCTACCAGGCCGACCTGATCATCGTGGCCGGCCAGAACCCGGGCACCAACCACCCCCGGATGCTCTCCGCCCTGGAGCGCGCCAAGCGGGCCGGCGCCACCGTCGTCAGCGTCAACCCGCTGCCGGAGGCCGGCCTGGAGCGGTTCAAGAACCCGCAGCAGGCCCGCGGCCTGGTCGGCCACGGCACCAAGCTGACCGACCTCTTCCTGCAGATCCGCCTCGGCGGGGACCTCGCCCTGTTCCGCGCGCTCAACCGGATCATCGTGGAGAAGGACGGCGTCGACCGCGCCTTCGTCGCCGAACACTGCCACGGCTACGAGGAGTTCGAGGCGCAGGTGCTGGCGACCGAGCGGGCGGAGGTGCTCGCCGCGACCGGTCTGCCCTGGGAGCAGATCGAGGAACTCGGCCGCCTGGTGCTGACCTCCAAGAAGATCATCGTCTGCTGGGCGATGGGCCTCACCCAGCACAAGCACTCCGTGCCGACCATCCGCGAGGTGGTCAACTTCCTGCTGCTGCGCGGCAACGTCGGCCGCCCCGGCGCCGGGGTCTGCCCGGTGCGCGGGCACAGCAACGTCCAGGGCGACCGCACCATGGGCATCTTCGAGCGGCCGTCGACAGCCTTCCTCGACGCGCTGGGCAAGGAGTTCGGCTTCGAGCCGCCGCGCGAGCACGGCCACGACGCGGTGGACACCATCCGCGCGATGCGCGACGGCAAGGTCAAGGTGTTCTTCGCGATGGGCGGCAACTTCGTCGCGGCCACCCCGGACACCGACGTCACCGAGGCCGCGATGCGGCGCTGCCGACTGACCGTCCACGTCTCCACCAAGCTCAACCGCTCGCACGTGGTCACCGGCGCGCGCGCCCTGATCCTGCCCACCCTCGGCCGCACCGACCGGGACGTCACCCCCTCCGGCGCCCAGTTCGTCAGCGTCGAGGACTCGATGGGCCAGGTCCACGCCTCCCGCGGCGGCCTGCGCCCGCCCGCACCCGGCCTGCTCTCCGAGACCGCGATCGTCTGCCGCCTCGCCCGCACCGTCCTCGGGCCGCAGGACACCGTGCCGTGGGAGGACTTCGCGAGCGACTACGACACCCTGCGCGACCGGATCGCCCGGGTCGTGCCCGGCTTCGAGAACTACAACGACAAGGTCCGCCGCCCCGGCGGCTTCACCCTCCCGCACGGCCCCCGCGACTCCCGCACCTTCCCCACCGCCACCGGCAAGGCCAACTTCACCGTCAACCCGCTCACCGCCCCCGAGGTCCCGCCGGGCCGCCTGCTGCTGCAGACCCTGCGCTCCCACGACCAGTACAACACCACCATCTACGGCCTCGACGACCGCTACCGCGGCATCAAGGGCGGCCGCCGCGTGGTCCTGGTCAACCCCGCCGACGCCGTCGAACTCGACCTCCCCGAGGGCCGGTACGTCGACCTGGTCAGCGAGTGGACCGACGGCACCGAACGCCGCGCCCCCCACTTCCGCGTCGTCCACTACCCCGTCGCCCGCGGCGGCGCGGCGGCGTACTACCCGGAGACCAACGTCCTGGTCCCCCTCGACTCCACCGCCGACATCAGCAACACCCCCACCTCCAAGGCCGTCGTCATCCGCTTCGAACCCGACTCGACCCCGGCCGGCTGACCCGCCGCCGCCCCGGACAGCACGGAGGCCGCCCCCCGGCCGGGGGCGGGGGGCGGCCTCCTCCTACCGAATCAGTGCAGCAGTCCACCCAGCGGCAGCGTCGCCGTGGGGCTGCCGGGCGCGGAGGCGCTGGACGAGCCCGTGGTGCTCGGGGTGCCGGTGCCCGTAGGCGTGCCGGTCGGGGTCTGGGTCCCGGTGCCCGTCGGCGTGCCCGTCGGGGTCTGGGTCGGCGTACCGGTGGGCTTGTCCGTCGGAGTGCCCGTGCCCGACGGAGTGCCCGTGCCGGACGGGGTGCCCGGGTTGCTCGGCGTGCCGGTGCCGGACGGCGTACCGCTCGGGGTCGGCGGCGTGCTCGGCGTGCTCGGGTTGCCGGTCGGCTGCTGGTTGGCCGGCGGGGTCGGGGCCGGGCTGGGGGCGATCGGGGTGACGGTGTCCCAGCCCTTCGGCAGGTCCGGCACCTTCCAGGCGCCGCCGACGTCGTCCGCCGCGCCGTCCGGGTCGGGCCGGACGGCCCCGAGGATCGGCATCGAGCCGATCGGCGACACCTTGATGAAGGCGCCGGGCCGCGGGGCCTGGACGATCAGCCCGCCGCCGATGTACATCGCGACGTGCGAGGCGTCCTGGAAGTAGACCACCAGGTCGCCCGGCCGCAGCTGGTTCAGCGGGACGTGCTGCAGCTGTGCCCACTGCTCCTGGCTGGTGCGCGGGATCGGCTTGCCGGCGTGCAGCCAGGCCTGCGAGGTGAGGCCGGAGCAGTCGTAGGAGTCGGGGCCGATGCCGCCCCACAGGTACGGCTTCCCCAGCTGCGCCAGCGCGAAGGCCACCGACGCGCGCCCGGCCAGTGAGGGGGTGCGCTCGCCCTTGCCGAGGGCGCCGGAGGCGAGGAAGGCGAGCTGGGCCTCGTCGGCCTTGGCCTTCTCGAGCTGCTCCAGCTCGGACCGCTGTGCGCCGGTGAGCGAGGAGACCAGCTGTTCGACCGAGGCGAGGTCGGCGGCGACCTTGGCCTTGGCGGCGTCCTGCTGGGCGACCAGCGCCTGGGAGGTCTTGAGCGCCTCCTCGGTCTGCTTCTTCAGCCCGTCGAGCGCCTCCCGGTCGGCCTTCAGCTTGTCCAGGAACTCGGACTGGGAGCGGCTCGCCGCCTTCAGCAGTTCGGCGATGGTGACGGCCTCGTACGGGTCCTTGGAGAGCAGCAGTTCGGCGTACGCGGAGGCGGCGCCGTTGCGGTACTGGGCGGCGGCGAGCTGGGCGGCGATGTCCGTCCCGGTGTCGACCTGCTTCTGCTGCCGGTCGAGTCTGCCCTGGAGGTCGGTGAGCGCGGCCTGCTGTTCGGTCACCTTGGCGACCGCGCCGTTGTACTGCTCGGTGGCGGCCTCGGCGCTCTGGTAGAGCCCGTGCAGCTGGTCGAGCAGCGGTCCGAGGGTGGCCTTGGCGGCGGCCAGCGGGTCCGCGCCGGGGGCGACCGCGGCGCCGGTTCCGGGGTCGGGTGCGGCGTAGGCGGCCTGGGTGGCCGCCGGCAGGGCGAGTGCGGCGGCCGCGAGGACGGCTCCGCACCTCAGGGCGGCCCGCACCCAGGGGCGTACGCCCGACGTCTCCGTGCGCTGTGCAGCCCCGCCCATGGGATGGTCCTCCCCGCCCTTGCCTGTCCTGCCCCGGTGGACCGTCGCGGGGCTCCCCCCGGGAACGATCCCGCAGATCCTCCCACGGGTTACTCGTCGGAAACAGAGCGCACGCGGACTGGGAGGTTAAATCTCCATTGATCTGTCGATGTGTGAGACAGCTCTCAACAAACGGGGTCGAACCGGGACGTAGTCGGCCAATGCCCAGCTCAGCCCGGCCCAGGACACCCCTCCGAAAGCTTCCGGCCACCACTGGGACACCGCAGGAACCACGATTCCCGGCTCAGTTCACCTTCCGTTTACCCAACAGACCTACGGTCGCGACGACACCAACGTCCGTGCGACAACTACGACGATTGTTTGGGTATGGAACACATCTCGTTCCTGGTGGCCGTTGTGATCATCACGGCGCTCGCCTTCGACTTCACCAACGGGTTCCACGACACCGCCAACGCGTCCGCCACCGCGATCGCGACCGGGGCCCTTCGTCCGAAGGTCGCGGTCACCATCGCGGCCCTGCTCAACTTCGCGGGCGCGTTCCTGTCCGTGAAGGTCGCCACCACCATCTCCGGCGGCATCGTCAACGAGAAGGCCGGGGTCCACCCCGAGATCATCTTCGCCGCACTGGCCGGCGCGATCCTGTGGAACCTGCTGACCTGGCTGCGCGGCCTGCCGTCCAGCTCCTCGCACGCCCTGTACGGCGGCCTGATCGGCGCCACGATCGTCGGCGTCGGCATGAACGGCGTCAACTTCGACACCGTGATCACCAAGATCATCATCCCGGCGGTCGCCTCCCCCTTCGTCGCCGGCCTGGCCTCCTGGGGCGCCACCAAGCTGGCCTACGCGATCACCCGCAAGGGCGACTCCGCGGTCACCGACAAGGGCTTCAAGACCGGCCAGATCTTCTCCTCCTCGCTGATCTCGCTCGCGCACGGCACCAACGACGCCCAGAAGACGATGGGCATCATCACCCTGACCCTGGTCTCGGTCGGCGCCCTGCCGCACGGCGCGCTGCCCCCCACCTGGGTGATCGTCTCGGCGGGCGGCGCGATCGCGCTCGGCACCTACATGGGCGGCTGGCGGATCATCCGCTCGATGGGCAGGGGCCTGGCGGACATCAAGCCGCTGCAGGGCTTCGCCTCCGAGTCGGCCGTCTCGACCGTCATCCTGACCTCCTCGCACATGGGCTTCGGCCTCTCCACCACCCAGGTCTGCACCGGCGGCATCATGGGCGCCGGTCTCGGCGGCCCGAAGCCGGAGCTGCGCTGGAGCCTGGTCCGCCGCATGGTCTACACCTGGGGCCTGACCCTGCCGGCCGCCGGCCTGGTCTCCGGCGGTGCCGCGGTGCTGGCCCGGCAGGGCACCTGGGGCGTCGCCCTGGTGGGCGCCGCGCTGGTGGCCGGTTCGGCCGCGATGTGGATGCTCTCCCGTCGTGAGCGGGTCGGCGCGGACAACGTGAACGACGTCGCCGAGGTCACCCCGATCGAGGTCACCCCCGTCGAGGTCGCCACGGCCTCCCCGGCGAACGCCGCCCCCACCCCCGCCTCGACCACCGTCGCGGCCTGAGCGCCGACGCCCGAGGAGCACTCACCATGCACATCAAGTGGAACGCCCTGGCCCAGACCGCCGGCATCAGCTTCGGCGTCACCGTCGCCGTGGTCGCCGTCTTCGCCCTCGGCATCCTGGCGCTGTCCCGCCGCGAGGCCGCGCTGGGCGCGCGCGAGGCGGAGGGCGGCCGGGCCTCCGGCGGCCGGCCGGCCCTGCTGGCGGGCGCGTACGCCTGCTTCGCGCTCTGCGCCACCGCCGTGGGCTACGGCCTGGTGCTGATCGCCGCACCGTAGCCGGTCCGTACGGCTGTCCGTACGTCCGAAGAACCGCGAACGGGCCGGGGAGTGTCGAACACTCCCCGGCCCGTTCCGCGCGTCCCCGCGTCCGGTCAGCTCTGCTGGGTGGTCCGCAGCGCGGTCTCCCGGATGAACAGCACGGTGACGAAGGCCAGCGCCGCGAAGGGCGCGGCCCACAGGAAGACGGTGCCGACGCCGTGGCCGAAGGCGTCGGTCACCAGCGGCAGGATCGGGGCGGGCAGCTTCGCCAGGTCCGGGATGCCGCCGCCGGCCGCCGCGTGCCCGGCCGGGATGTGCGCCGCGGCCAGGTTCTCGGCCAGGTAGCGGCCGACCTTGTCGGTCATCAGCGCGCCGAGGGCGGAGACGCCCATCGCCCCGCCCATGGTGCGGAAGAAGGTGACGACGGAGCTGGCCGCGCCGAGCTCGTGCCGGGGCACCGTGTTCTGCACCGCGAGCACCAGGTTCTGGCTGGTCAGGCCGAGGCCGATGCCGGTGATCGCCATGTAGAGCGAGAGCAGCCCGTAGTCGGTGTCGACCCGGGCGGTGCCGAGCAGGCCGAAGCCGATCGCGAGCAGCGCGGTGCCGGAGACCAGGTAGGCCTTCCACTTGCCGTACTTGGTGATCAGCCGGCCGGCCACGGCGGAGGAGAGCGCCAGGCCGGTGATCATCGGCAGGGTCATCAGGCCGGCCATGGTCGGGGACTCGTCCTTGGCCAGCTGGAAGTACTGGCTGAGGAAGGTGGTCGCGCCGTACATCCCGACGCCGACCAGCACGCTGGCGATCGCGGCCAGGGTGACGGTGCGGTGCTTGAACAGGGACGGCGGCATGACCGGCTCGGCGGCGCGGCGCTCGACCACCACGGCCAGCCCGGCCAGCAGCAGGCCGCCGCCGACCATCACCGCGGTCTGCCAGGACAGCCACGGGTAGTCGGTGCCGGCCAGCGTGATCCAGATCATCAGCAGGCTGACGGCGGCGGTGATGACCAGCGCGCCCAGGTAGTCGATCTTCACCGGGCGCTTGACCACCGGCAGCTTGAGGGTGCGCTGCACCACCAGGATCGCGGCCAGCGCGAACGGGATGCCGACGTAGAAGCACCAGCGCCAGCCGAGCCAGGAGGTGTCCACGATGACGCCGCCGATCAGCGGGCCGCCGATGGTGGCGAGGGCGAAGACCGCGCCGAAGTAGCCGCTGTAGCGGCCGCGCTCGCGCGGCGGGACCATCGCGGCCAGGCAGATCTGGCCGAGCGCGACGACACCGCCGGCGCCGATGCCCTGCAGGGCGCGGCAGGCGATCAGCTCACCGGTGTTCTGCGAGAGGCCGGCCAGCGCGGAGGTCGCGATGTAGATCAGCAGGGCGATCTGGAGCAGCAGCTTCTTGCTGGCCAGGTCGGAGAGCTTGCCCCAGATCGGGGTGGAGGCGGTCAGCGTGAGCAGGGCCGCGGTGATCACCCAGGTGTAGGCGGACTGGCCGCCGTGCAGGTCGGTGAGGATGTGCGGCAGGGCGTTGGAGACGACGGTCGAGGAGAGCACGGCCACGAACAGGCCGAGCAGCAGGCCGGACAGTGCCTCCATCACCTGCCGGTGGGTCATCGGTCGGTCGTCGACGGCGGCTGCGGCGCCGGTCGAGGCCTCGGTGGTCGCGGTCATCTGGGTCCTTCGGCGGAGCGGGCGGAGTGCGGAGCGGGTGCGGAGTGCGGGGATGCGCGGGCACGAAAATTTGTTGCCTTAAGCAACCATACGGCTAAATGGTTGACTTAGTCAACCTTCTTCAGGTCGCGCACCGGTGGCCGGAAACCGGCGCGGAGATAGGACAAGCCAACTAGTTCATGGTATTAAGTATCCGATTTCCACCGATACGCAAGGAGATGAGGATGGCCGCCCCGGGGCAGGGTTTCGTCGCTGAACTGAAGGGCGCGGTCACCCCGCGTGCGGCACTGCTCGTGATCGGCGTGCTGCTGCTGCAGCTCGGCTTCATCACCTCGTACGTCGGGGCGCTGCACCACCCGACCCCGCACAAGCTGTCCATCGCGGTGGTCGCCCCGCCGCAGATCACGCCCAAGCTGGTGCAGGCCCTGGAGTCGGTGCCGGACGAGGCGGTCAAGCCCGTCACCGCGCCGGACGCCGAGACGGCGGCCCGGCAGATCAAGGACCAGAAGATCTACGCCGCGCTGGTCGTGAACCCGACCGGCACCGAGGACACCCTGCTCACCGGCGGCGCCCGCGGCACCTCCGCCGCCAAGGCCGCCGAGGGCATCACCACCGCGCTGGACAAGGCCCAGGGCCGGACCGTCAAGGTCGAGGACGTCGTGCCGCTGGCCAAGGGCGACACCAACGGCCTCACCGCCTTCTACCTGGTCATCGGCTGGTGCGTCGGCGGCTACCTGGTCGCCTCGATCCTCGGCATCAGCGCCGGTTCCAAGCCCGCCAACGTCCACCGCCTGCTGATCCGCCTCGGTGTCCTGGCGCTGTACTCGGTCGGCGCCGGCCTCGGCGGCACGATCATCGCCGGCCCGGTGCTGGACGCGATGCCCGGCTCGATCCCGGCCCTGACCGCCGTCGGCGCCCTGGTGGTGTTCACGGTCGGCGCGTTCACCATGGCACTGCAGTGCCTGTTCGGCATCATCGGCATCGGCCTCGCGGTGCTGGTCTTCGTGGTGCTGGGCAACCCGAGCGCCGGCGGCGTCTACCCCGCCCCGATGATGCCGCCGTTCTGGCGGGCGATCGGCTCGCTGATCCCGAACGGCGCCGGCACCAGCGCCACCAAGTCGATCGCCTACTTCGGCTCCACCAACCTGGGCATGCCGATCCTGGTCCTGGTGGTCTGGGCGGTCGTCGGCATCGCCGTCGCCTTCCTGTCCGTCCTGCGCGGCCCGCGCCCCGGGGGCCCCGCGATCGGCTCCGGGACCCCCGCCGAGGCCTGAGCACGACCGGCCCGAGCCCCCGGCCAGCGCGGCCGGGGGCTCGATCGCGTTTCCGGTACGGATGCCGGCTCAGCCGCCCGTGAGCGGACCGGGGTCGGCGACGATGGCGCGCACCACGCCCACCGCCGCGCCCAGCAGCGCCCCCCGTCGGCCCAGCCGGGAGACCGTCAGCCGGTCCTCCGCCCACGGCCGCACCGTCACCCGGGCGGCCAGCTCGCGCCGCATCGCCGGCAGCAGCCAGGGCGCCAGCCGGGCGTAGCCGCCGCCCAGCACCACCCGGGCCGGGTCCAGCAGGTTGACCGCCCCGGCGGCCGCGATGCCGAGCGCCGAGCCGGCTCCGGCCAGCGCCGCCCGGGCGGGCTCGTCACCGGCGCCGGCGCGTTCGGCGAGCAGTGTCACCCAGTCGCCGCGCACGCCCGCCAGCCCGGCCGCCCGCAGCACCGCCGCCTCGCCCGCGTACTGCTCCAGGCAGCCGTGCGCCCCGCAGGCGCAGCGCGGCCCCTCCGGGTGGACGGGGACGTGGCCGAGCTCGCCCGCGTAGCCGCGCGCGCCGCGCAGCAGCCGGCCGCCGACCACCACGGCCGCGCCGACGCCGGCCTCGGCGGAGACGTACAGGAAGTCCTCCGGGCTGCCGCCCAGCCACCGTTCGGCCAGTCCGCCGAGGTTGGCCTCGTTGTCCGCCTCGACCGGCAGCTCGGCCAGGCGGTCCCCGGCGAGGCGCAGCGCGGGGCGCAGTTCGGCGGCGAGCGGGATGTCCTGCCAGCCGAGGTTGGCGGCCCGCTGGAGCACCCCGCTGGCGCCGACCAGCCCGGGCACCGCCAGGGTGAGCCCGGCGGGGCGCAGGCCGGACTCGGCGACGGCCGCGCGCACCAGCTGGGCGAGGTCGGCCAGCACGGCGGCGGGCTGGCGGCCGCGGTTGGCGCTCTCCCGGCGCCGCCAGGCGCGGACCTCGCCGCGCAGGTCGACCACGCAGACGCCGAGGTGCCGGACGCCGATCTCGGCGCCGAGGCCGCCGGGCCCGAGCGGGTTGAGTCCGAGCGCGGTGCCGGGGCGGCCGACCTTGCCGCTGGGGGCGGCGGGGCCCTCCTCGACGACCAGGCCGGCCGAGATCAGCTGTTCGGCGAGCGAGGAGACCGCGGCCCTGGTCAGCCCGGTCTCGGCGGCCACCTCGGCGCGCGAGCGGGGGCCGCTCGCGATCACGCCGAGCACCAGGGCCAGGTTGGCGCGGCGCATCCCCTGCTGGCTGGCGGGCCCGGTCCGGACGCCGTCCGGCTCCGCGCGCATGTCGCTCATGCGCCCCACCTCACTTCGTTCGGGAGGCACTTCGCACAACGCGCACCTCTCAATTGTGAGCTCGCTCCGCTCGCTCACCCCACCGTTTCGGGGCACCTCACGGACTTACGGGACATCCCGTGGCATCTCGGGTGCAGCGTAACCGGGTTCCGGCCCGGCCTGCGTCCGGGCGACGGGGCTGGTCGCGACCGGGCCGGTGAAGACCCAGCGCCGCATCGCCCAGTACCGGAACAGCATGGCGACGAAGGTGCCGAGGACCATCCCGCTGAGGAAGTCCGCGATCTCCTGCTGGAAGGCGGTGACGTACGGCTGGCGCAGCTCGAAGGCGTACCGGGAGAGCGCCAGCGGGATGTCGTTGACGCCGATCGCCACCGCGCTGACCAGGAAGAACAGCAGGGCCTCGGGGCGGCTCCCGTTCGTCCGGAAGGCCCAGCGGCGGTTGAGCACGTAGGAGACGGCGGTGGCGATCACCGTCGCCACCGTCAGCGCCACCACCGGTTTGTGCGCCAGCACGGTGAACTTGAGCTCGAGGTCGATCACCGTGGTGAGCACGAAGCAGCCGCTGCCGACCAGCAGGAACTTCACCAGCCGGCGGTGCCGGAGCAGGAGCGGTCGCAGCCGCGCCGGCACCCGGGCCAGGACGCGCTGCGTGGGGGACGGCATGTCCGCAGTCTGGCACGCGGAGCCGCCGTCCCCCCCTTCGATCACCGTCAGGCCGCGGCGACCAGCACCCCGGCCGGCTCCAGGGCCAGCTCGAGCACCTCGCGGACGTCCGCCACCGGGTGGACGGTGAGCCGCTCCAGCACCTCGGCCGGGACGTCGTCCAGGTCGGCCTCGTTGCGCTTGGGGATGATCACCGTGCTGAGGCCGGCCCGGTCGGCGGCGAGCAGCTTCTGCTTCACCCCGCCGATCGGCAGCACCCGCCCGGTCAGCGACACCTCGCCGGTCATCGCCACGTCGGTGCGCACCTTGCGGCCGGAGAGCAGCGAGGCGAGCGCCGTGGTCATGGTGATGCCGGCGCTCGGCCCGTCCTTGGGGACGGCCCCGGCCGGGACGTGCAGGTGCACGCCGCGGTCGCGCAGCGAGGTGACCGGCAGCTCCAGCTCGGCGCCGCGCGAGCGCAGGTAGGAGAGCGCGATGTGCGCGGACTCCTTCATCACGTCGCCCAGCTGCCCGGTCAGGGTCAGCCCGGTGCCGCCGGTCTCGGCGTCGGCCAGCGAGGCCTCGATGTAGAGGACGTCGCCGCCGGCGCCGGTGACCGCGAGGCCGGTGGCCACGCCGGGGACGGCGGTGCGCCGTTCGGCGGGCTCCTGGGCGGACTCCGGCACGTGGTGCGGTCGGCCGATCAGGGCGCGCAGGTCCTCCGCGCCGACCGCGGCGGGCAGCTCGCGCTCGCCCAGCTCGGCCTGTGCGGCGATCTTGCGCAGCACCCGGGCGATCGAGCGCTCCAGGGTGCGCACGCCCGCCTCGCGGGTGTACTCCCCGGCGAGCCGGCGCAGTGCCGCCTCGTCCACGCTGACCTGCCCGTCGCCGAGGCCGGCCTTCTCCAGCTGGCGCGGGAGCAGGTGGTCGCGGGCGATGACGACCTTCTCGTCCTCGGTGTAGCCGTCGAGCCGGACCAGCTCCATCCGGTCGAGCAGCGGCTCGGGGATGGCCTCCAGCACGTTGGCGGTGGCGAGGAAGACGACGTCGGAGAGGTCGAGCTCGACCTCCAGGTAGTGGTCCCGGAAGGTGTGGTTCTGCGCCGGGTCCAGCACCTCCAGCAGGGCGGCGGCCGGGTCGCCCCGGTAGTCGGAGCCGACCTTGTCGATCTCGTCGAGCAGGACGACCGGGTTCATCGAGCCGGCTTCCTTGATCGCCCGCACCAGGCGGCCGGGCAGCGCGCCGACGTAGGTGCGCCGGTGGCCGCGGATCTCCGCCTCGTCCCGGACGCCGCCGAGCGCGACCCGGACGAACTTGCGGCCCATGGCGCGGGCCACCGACTCGCCGAGCGAGGTCTTGCAGTCTCTCAGTTGGGTGAGTCGACCGCAAGTCGGCGCTGACCTGCGGCGATACCCGATCGTGACCCGTCGTACGCCCGCCGCACGGCCGCACGCGAAAGCCCCGCCCATGCGCCACGGGGGCAACGCACGGACGGGGCTGACTTGGGTTGGTTCAGCAGCGGATCGGGCTAGCCGGCCTGCTGTACGGCCACTGTGCTTCATCAGGCACGTACCGGGCCGGGTAGCGGGCGCCACACGCCGGGCACGTCCAGAAACCGGCCTGAATCGACATGGGGGCGCCGCAGCCTGGACACTGCATTACTGATCACCTCCTTCCTGACTCGCACGCGACAGCCGGACAATCGTCCGGCCGAGCTTTTCCGCTTCCTCGGGGTTGAGCGCAATGACCTGTTCCCCGAGGTGCAGCACCACTTCACCCATGGGTGCGTTCCGGGCGGTGATGCGTTCGCCGTGCAGCGTGGTGAACGCGGCGGGGGTCAAGTCGATGGGGTCCAACGTCGTCCTCCTAACTCTGTCAACAGGGCCACCTTGGCAGCCTCAGCGCACCGGGTGGTTGGCTTCGCGCAACCGTGCGAGCAGATTCGCCCGCCGGTCGTGTTCCTCGGGGGTCAACGGAGCGTCGCTGAACTGTTCCGGCGTGAGGACCGGCGGGGGCCCAGCGCGGCGTATGCGGGGCCACTGACGCGCCCTAAGCCAGCCGAATGGGTCGACGGGCTCCGCGCCTTCGGTGGGGCCGTCCGTGGCCGTCTGCGGGTCGCCGTAGGGCACTGGGCCACCCAGGAAGTGTGTCCAATCGGGATCACTCATCGGGCACCGTCAGACATTCGCCGTCCGCGATGTGCTGCCCCCGCCACTTGGCGATCTTGCGCTGAATGGTCGGGTGTTCCGCGTGCTGGACGTCGAGGTCGTTGAAGTACTGGCACGACGGGCACTCGTCTGCGTCCGGGTGGCGTTCGGGCACTCGTCGCGCGATCTCATGCAACGACACGGGCCACCTCGCTACAGGCGCGTAGGTGCCGTTCGCGGCGCCGGAAAAGTGCGTGCCGTACGTCCTTCCGGCGAAGTTCCGGGTACAGCTTGTGCATCTCCGCCCGGGTGATCCTGGTGAACGCCTCGCACACGGGGCACTCAGGCTGTGCCATGGGGGCCCCCGTTCTGCCGGTGCCACGCCCACATGAGCGGGGCGTACTTGTAGGGCTCCGGGGGCCGGTTGGCAGCCTCTCGCTGGGCTTTGCGGTAGTCGGCCTGGCAAGCGGCGATCAGGGCCGGGCTGGCGGGCTTGCTGGGGGGCCGGGGGGTACTGGACACCTCGTTGCTCCTTTTGGTGGCAGAACGGCTACCAGGGGCGCCAACTGTCCTCTAGCCTCGGAGTGCTTTCAACTTTGCGAACCGGAAAGAAAGGGGGGCGCTTGAACGTCAAGCCGCTCACGCCGGACAGCTCGCCGCAAGCTTCCTTCGGCGCCCAACTGCGCGCCAAGCGGGAGGAGTTAGGACTGACGCAGGATCAGGTAGCCGAGCGTACGGGCTACTCGCCGGGGCACATCTCGTCCGTGGAAACCGGCCGAAAGCCGCCAACCTTGCGGTTTGCCAGGCAAGTTGATCGCATGTTCGGGACGGGGACCAAGTTCGCAAACCTGTTCCTGGACGTGCGGGCGAGCTCCCTGTTGCAGGGCTTCGCCCAGTACTTGGCGGAGGAAGCGAAGGCAGTTGAGATCAGGTGCTTTGAAGTCGGCATCATCCCCGGCTTGCTACAGACTCCGGAGTACGCGGCGGAACTTGCTGCTGCCGCGCTGAGTCGAGGCGCGATTGCCCAGGCGCAGGCTGACGAACGCTTGAAGATCCTGGCAAGCCGTCAGCGGCTGTTCACCCGCACCCCACCGCCCCAGCTGTTCGCGATCTTGGATGAGAGCTGCATCCGGCGCCCCATTGGCACCCCCGCCACGATGGATGCGCAGCTTGAACATCTGATGTCCGTCGCGGCGCTCCCCAACGTAACGCTTCAGGTTGCGCCGTACTCCATGGGCGCCGTCCGCAGTCTCGATTTGCCGGTATACCTACTGGGGCTACGAGATCACTCGATTACGGCCTACTCGGAGTCTGCCCAGCAAGGTTCGTATGAGCGTGATCCCGAAGCGGTGCGGCCCCTGCTCACGGCCTACCATCATCTACAGGTAGAGGCGCTACCGCAGGCCGCATCCACGGCGTTGATCAGCAAGGTACGAGAGGAAATCCAGTGACCGAACCCGCATGGTTCAAGTCCAGCTACAGCAACAACGGCGGCGCATGCGTAGAGGTGGCCGCCAACATCCCCGGCGTTGTCCCCGTGCGTGACTCCAAGGACCCCGAGGGCCCGTCCCTGGTCTTCCCGGCTGACGCTTGGTCGGCCTTTCTCTCGGCTGTGCAGGGCGGGGAGTTCGGCACCATCTGAGGCCGCCGACACGGAGCCCCGGGGTTCGCTGCTCCGGGGCTTTCCTACGCCCTTGAGCGCCCTGTGGCGGCAGGGTCGCCCAGTTGGGCCGGCTCGGCCGGGAGGGGCCCCTAGAGGGCCGTTTACGCCTCCGGCGGGCGTCTGGGCAGGGTTACGTCGTGGTGCCCCCCGCGCGCCATTCAGGCCCCGTGTGTGGGCATGAGGCACACGGCTTGCCTCCCGTTCGTCCGGTCATCACGGACCACCCCCGGATCACCACGTCCGGCCATGTGGGGATGGGCGGCAGCGTGATCATGGGATCGCCGTCCGGCTCATAGTGGCCGGTGTCCGGATTCCTGACCCACTCGTGCGTACCGAGCGTCCGCCCGGTGATCAGCCCCCGTGCCACGAACCGGACACGCGGGAAGTCCTGCGGGTCAGTCGTGTTGGCTACGGCGATGATGGTGCGCCCATAGGACGACAGCAACCGGCACACTTCCGGCCCGGTGTAGGCGTACTCATCAACCGGCTTGATGACCGGACATGGTGCCCACTCCCAGTCCCCCACCCCGCGCTTACGTGGGATCTCCAGCGCCAGGCGCACGGTGGGGTTCTCGTAGTGCTTCACGGCCTATCACTCCTTTCTGCATATCTACGCGTGTAAACGCATGGTACCCACCCAATGGTTAACAAAAGGTATATGTTAGTTAGGCTAAGTAATCTTTCCGAGCACAAAAAAGGGACCACCTACCAGATCTGGTAGGTGGTCGACTCTCGGCGGTTACGCGGCGAACCGGGCGAACAGGCTTGCAAGGAAGTCGTCGGAGGACATCGACTCCGTTACGGGTTCCACCACGGGCTCGACCAGGGGCGCCGAAGTGTTCGGGTCGATGGTTTCGTGCGTGACGCCGGGCAGGCTGTCCGCCAGGACATCCGGGTTAACGCTGGTGTAGCGCACGGGCGCATCGCCGATCTTCTCAATTAGGCCGAGGTTTCCACGGGTGTGGTTGGGGAACGCCTTAGGCTTGCCCACGCTGGCACGCCACGCCGACACGGTCGCCTTGACAGCCTTCGTGTGGTCGCTCTCCAGCTTGGCGACGGTCATGCGCGTGGTGCGCTCGGTGCGGATCACAATGCGCTCACCGGAGAGGGTGAGGATGGTCTCGCGGTGGTCGTTCATGTTCGGCCCCTTCGTTCGTCGTCCTGATGACAAGGGAGACTCTAGGGGCGTGCGCGCGTGGCACACAACCCCAGAAACGAAGAAACCACCTACCAGATCTGGTAGGTGGTCCCTCGTGTGCAGGTGGTCTAGTCCTGCCGCGCGTCCAGTTCGGACATCACCGGCCGCATTGCGTCCACCACAGAGGCCCGAAGGAAGTGTGCGTCATCTTCGCGGAAGCGAAGAATCTTGCCGACCTTGCCGTACTCCATGACTACCTGAATGTTGAGCCACTTTCCATCTCGCTCCTCCGAGACCCATGCGCGGCCGACTCCGTTCTCAATTACCGGGTCCTCGTGTGCGATCATGCTGAAGCTCCTTTGCTTGGCCACCTTTGGCGCCTTGACGATAGTACCGCCGTAGCGGCGAACGAATCCGTGTGCAGTGTCCGCGTCCCACGCACCCCGGATGGTGGAGTCTTCGAACTTGACCACGTACGGCGTGAGCGCCCGCTGGGATGCCGCCTTCATGCCGTCCTGGAGCTGCACCAGCCGGGCACAGAACCCTGGGCCACAGTCGGGGCAGTTGGTGTGCGCCTGGTACTCCTGGAACACCTTCAGCGCGTCCGCCTCGGTCTGCGGGTCCAGCGCGGCAAGCTCCGTCATGTCCTCTCCCCTATCTTCAGTTGGTGGCCCCGGGTGACGTGCCCGGGGCCGTACTGTTGCCTATCGCTCCACGGTCCAGCGAGCCAATTCGTTGCCCTGGATTTGCCACATGTCCTCACGGTCGGTAACCCAACCCTGACCGTCAACCCACTTGTGCGTGCGGAGGTAGTCGAGCGGAACGTGACCGTGCGCCTTGACCTCCTCCAGGTTGGCCACGCGGCCATCAAAGGCGTAGACCGTCCGATCACCCTTCGGGTAGACGCGCGGCTCCTCCTCCAGCAAGACCCGCATGCCGTGCGTGATCACGACGTCCCCCTTGCGGAGCTGATCCGTGCTCATCTCCGTGTGGCGCTGGCACCGGCCATCCGTGTGGTACTTCTCGTCCCCCGCACGGCCGCTTGCCTGCGGGTGCGTCGGGCACGATGCCGCTGCGGCGGCCTGGCTGACCGCCTCGGCCGGCTGCTCGGGGTCGACATCAACCGTGAGCACGACGCGAACCTTCATGACTGCCCCTCTCCCTTGCCGGTGTCTCCGGCGCTGAGAGAACTTAAGCACCCCACACACGGCTCGCGCAACACGAATCGCCAAAGATCTTGGACCACCTACCAGATCCGGTAGGTGGTCCACCACTCATCTATGCCGAGCGCGGCCAGCAACATGGCGCCCACGGCCAGTGCTAGCCTCTGGAGCTTCTTCATTTGGTCTCCGTTTGGTAACAGAAAGGACCACCTACCAGATCTGGTAGGTGGTCCATCATTCCTCTGGATGATTTACCGGCCGGCATGGTCCAGTCTACCCGCGTTGATCATCACTACCACCTCTGCGCGGGTGGTCCGCACGGTGGCAATGGATTCTCCGGCAGGGTTCATCACGTGCACGTCGACCAGTCGGGCCGTGAGTGGTCGAATCTGGATGGTGGAACCGTCACAGGTCTTGTACCGAGGCATTGGCGTTCCTAGAACGTAGAGGCCCATTCGGACAGCGTGAGCGCTCCCTTGCTGGCGTTGCAGGCGGAGCATGCCGGTACCAGGTTGCCCGCCGCATCGGCGCCGCCGCGCGATATGGGGTCTATGTGGTCCAGAACTTCCGCCGGTCCGTCGCAGTAGCAACAGCCGCGCCAGCGGGCGAAGATGCGCGCCCGGGAGTAGGTCTTGGGAGGGGTGCGGCGGCCCCCGTAGTACCGGGCGATTGCCGCACGCGCGTCTATCAACTAGCTCGCCAGAGCGCCGAACTCGCCCGCAACATACAGCCCGGCAAAGGTCTTCTTACCCTTGCTGCGCGCAACCTTGATTGCGTTCATGGTCACGCCGAAGTCGTGCGCCATTTCCGCGTCCGCCCCGCCGACCACGTCTCCGTAGTACGCGCTGTCCCCGATTCCGTAGTCCGCGCGCAGTACCCGGGCCTGCCCGCCGGGCATCTTGGCGAGCGTTCCGCGTACGGCCGTCCGAATGCCGTTCTTGCGCTCGTTCTCCACGTCGGCGGGAGTCATGTCCTCGCCAGGCACGCCGTACGTTGCTTCGATGCGGTAGGCACGCTCGCCCGGGGTGTCTTCCTCGGCACCGAAGGCTGGCCGGTCGATGTGCTCAACGCCCTGCCAAGCCATGCGGCACGCAAGCGCCATGTCAGGGGTCATCCGGCGCTTGCCAAGCGGCGAATCCGGCGCGCAAGCCAGCTTCTCGGCCTCGTACGGGTCACCCCCGGCCATGGGCAAGCAGCGCTCAAAGTCGTTGGCGGCCGACCGGCTGACGCCCTGCCGAGTCTCCACCTTGCGCACGTCCGTAAGTCGGCCCTGGACCGTGCGGTCAACGAAGGTGAAGAACTGTGCGACCGTCGTGCCCTCGAAGCGCTCTATGCACTCCCAGACCGCAATGCGCCCCTCCTGTGCGCACTCGTCCATGAGATCGTGGTTCACGCGCCCCCCGACGGTCGCAGCACGCTTGGCCAGCTGGAGAACCCGGTCTTCCGTCTCGCGGATCACGGCGGCAGTGGCTTCAAGGTCGCTTGCCTTGGCGTCTGCGATCTGCTGCTCAGACAGGTTGATCACTGCGACTCCTAAATTCCTCGGTTCCTACTGGCCCTGGAGCGCAACGGTTTCCCCGGTTTCGGGTGCCCCCCGTGCTGTGAGCCCCACCATATGCGGGGCCACTGACAATCGGATCAGGTGTGCTACCGACGGCGAATCTATGCCCGCAACACGGGGTTGTTCAATCTTGAATTCCACTGACTGTGCGTCAGATAACGGCCTTGTAACCACCCAAACCGAAGGCGCCAGCCACGTCCTACCTGGGGATGATAGGCGGGGCGGAGCCAGCGCCTTCGATATAAATTGTCTACACGGGTTGTAGACGCTCACACGACACCCCGCGCGGCGCGGTGCGACTTTCCGAAGTCTTCACCTACCAGATCTGGTAGGTGACCCCCCGCAAGTACACGGGCACGTACCGCAGTGGGCGGCCTCACACTCAGTAGTCGGCCCCATACAGAGAGCCCCACGAACGCCCGCCAATCTCAGCCTCCGCAGAAATCGGCACACCCATGAGGTCGAAAGTCATGCACCGCTCAATTTCCCGGGCCAGTTCCTCGGCCTCTGTAGCCGGAACAGACGCCAGCACTTCGTCATGAATCGGCAAGCGGAGGTACGGCAACAGGCCGGCCTCTTCCATGGTGATCATGGCTTGCCCAAGGCAGTCGCGCGCCGCCGACTGAACCTGGTAGTTCACCACCGCATACGCGCGATCCCGGTCCAGCGGAAGCCTGCGCCCCGTAACCGACACGGTCACCATGCCGGACGCATACGCCTCACGCTGCCAACGCTGCGCGGTTCGTTTGATTTCCGGATACACCCGGTGGTACTTCGCTTGCGCGAACCGGACGTCATCCTCCGGCGCGCCAGTCTGGCGGGCAATAGTGACCGGGCCACCGCCGTACACCGTGCCGAACCCGACCCCTTTACAGATCTTGCGATGCGCCTTTGTGAAGCCTTCCCCGTAGACGAGACCGGCCGTGAAGTTGTGAAGGTCGATCCCCGCCGCTATGGCTTCCTTCATACGCTTCACGTCGGCCAGCGCTGCCAGCACGCACATCTCAACGGCAGCAAAGTCCGTGGACACCATGACGTGTCCTTCGTCCGCCAGCAGACAGCGCCGGATCATCCAATCGGATGACGGGAGAGTCTGAAGTGCCGGACCAGTCACAGACATGCGCCCCGTGCGCGCCTGCAAGCTGTTGATATTCGGGTGCACACGACCGCGCAAGTCCGCTCCGTCCAGGAACGTTTGCGCGTATGCGCTGCGCCACTTTCCCGCGCGCTTGGACCTAAGTACCGCCTCGGCCAACGGGTTTCGCCGCCGAACACCCAACGGTTCCCACTGCATATTCCGGTCAGCCAACGCCAACAAAACGGCTTTGTCCACCTTCACGGCCCCGCTGGCGGTCCGCTCGGTCAGTCGCTCACCCATGCCTAGTAGCGCTTCGGCTACCTGCGCCGTGGAGTTGATGTTTTCGACCCCGTACCGGGCGGCCACGGCGGCGAATTCCTCGGCCTCTGCCGCGAGGGCGGCGTCCAGTTCGCGCGTGTACTCATCGTCCAGGACCATGCCGGTTCGCTGCATCACTGCGCAGATACGGGCGATCTCGTGCTCGTACTGCCGGAGTGCGTCGCGTACCCCTAGCCGGTCCAGCTCCGAGACCAGAATGGGCAGGATGCGCGACCCGAGGATGACGTCAAGTCCCGCGTACAGGTTGTAGGTTGGGTGGCCCAGCGGGATGCTGCGCCACCCGGTTGCCTTTGTGAGGCCGAGCGACCGAAAAACGGCAGTCAGGTCCCCTTGAGTATCCGGGGACGTCGGGTCGATGTAGTACGCCGAAAGCGGCTTGAGACCGGTCCCAATCCCCCCTTCCATGGGTTGGCGGGGGTCGACCAGCGCCGCAAGTATCTTGGTGTCTATGGTCCGTGGGGCCAGCGACTCCAGCGGGATGCCCGCATGCTCACCCAGGACCAGCCAGTCAAACGGCGCGTTGTGGATCGTGAAGTTGTGCGCGTTTCGCAGCACGCGAAGCGCGTATTCCTGGAAGTGTCCGCCTCGCTCCCAGTGGACGACGAACGCGGTGTCCCGGGTGCCGAACTGCACTGTCCGGAGGCGGTAGTTGGGGCTGAAAATGTCAAGCCCGGTCGTCTCGGTGTCCAGCGCCAGCGGGCCCGCCATGGCGGCAGACCTCGCCCACTCTAGGAACACATCCAGGTCGACCCGGTCTTGCGGTACGAAGATGTTGACTTCCTCGCCCGCAATGCGGTGCTGGTGCTGCTGCATGTCTCTCCCTAGCAAGCTGACCACCTACCAGATCTGGTAGGTGGTCAGCTCGTTGCATCAGTTGGTGAAGATTCCCGGGCCTGCGGCTTGCGGAGACTTGCTGGCATCTCGTACGCCCATGAGAGCTATGCCGTGCATGGTCTTCTTGCGCGTAACGGCACGCTCCTCCATCGCGTCGTAAAACACGCGACGTGTCCAGCGCTCACGTGCGGGGAGATTCTCCGCCTCGCACCACTCCAGATACTTGTTGAACGCGTCCGCGCCGCTCATCTGGGCGCCGTCATCCCGCTCCAAGACGCCGGGGAAGAAGCCGGCCAACGCATCTGACGTTTCCCGGTATTCCTTACTTGCTTCCGTGATGACCGGCGGGTCCCCGAGCCCGTCGCGAAACCACTCAACCGCCCCGCGCACGGCCCATGCTGCGATGCCTTCAGCTTCCGCCAGCAGCTTGACGTCAAGGCCGTAGTCCCGCTCATGCGGGGCAAACCAGCGCTTGAACGGGATCATCTTCACGCGGCGCCAAAGTCCTTCGTCCTGCCCGCGAAATTTTGGCTTGTGGTTGGTGGCCAGCATGAGCAGAAACGACGGCTTGAACTCGAAAAACTCCTGCCTCAGGAATCGCGCGGCAATCATGTCCTTGCCGGTCACGCGCTTGAGAACCGCCTCGGACATCGGCTTGCCTGACTCCCCCTCACTGGCCATAACCAGTCGCGAACCGCGCAGCGCTGCAACGTCGTTGGGGATGCCGCCGGATGGCTTTTCCTCGAACGTCGCGAACGGTGTCGTCTTGGACACGTTGCGGAATACCGCCGTCAACGTGTCCGTGAGGACCGATTTTCCATTCGCCCCCTTCCCCCAAAGCACGGCGAAACACTGCTCACTCACGTGTCCGGTCACGCCGTAGCCAACCAACCGCCGCATGAACGCCGGTAGTTCGGGGTCCTCAGGGAAGATCTCGGCAAGGAAGCTCTCCCAGCGCGGGCACTCGGCATCCGCCCGGAAGTCGAGATCCAGGCAGTACGTCAGCATGTCGCGCTTATCGTGCGGCCGGAGTTCGCCCGTACGAAGGTTCACCGTGCCGTTCTTGAAGCTCAACAGGTCCGGGCGGGCGTCGAATTCCGAAGCGTCCACGTGGACGGACGGGACGGCCCGTAGCTCAATCATCAGGTTGTCGATGTTCGTTCGCATCGTGAATCCGCGCGAAGCCTTACGCCCGTCCTCGCTGCCGGACAGCATCAGCGCGGCGCCCATGCGGTGAATCTCCTGCCGGACCTTCACCTCGGAGCGCTCCCACACGCGCCCGTTCCACACGTAGTAGCCCAACCCGGGCGCGTACTTGATCCGACCGTCCGTCCAGGCGACCAGCGCGGCAGCGTTGAGCACATCGGCCGTTTCGCCGTACTGCGCCGCAAGCCCCTTCAGGGTCTCTAGTGCTTCCCGACCCTGATCACTGTCGACGCTCACCACGCCGGTTCGGTCGTCAAGGTCTGCCGAAAGCGCTTCCGCGCGTGCCTCGCTGGCATCCTTGACCGGGCGGGCAGCCTTAACGGCCGTGTGGAGCTTGTACGGGAACGCATCGGGGTCCCGCGCCCGCCAGTCGGTGAGGTCGTCCCCAGCGTTGGGAATGGCCAGCGTGTACACCTGTACGCCGTGCGCCGCCAACCCGTCCGCGAGACGGCGCGTGAAACCCTGCCCCGCTGTGTCGTTGTCGCCAGCGACCACCACCTGAGCCCCCTTGAGCCCGGCGGCAAGCTCCGCAACAAGCTCCGGCGAACCGGCCAGCGAGGCACCCCGGACGGCTACCGCGTCATAGCCCACAGAAACGGCTGTGAGGGCGTCTCCCGGGCCCTCAGTGACCAGGGTGACCCCGTAGCCGCCCTGCCCCCTGAACACGCCGTAGGGGGCCCATCGGTGGCCTTCGGGGTTCATCAGCCCGACCCACCGACCCGGACACTTGCCGGAAAGGTCCCGCCCCTGCAAGCCGCGCGGGTGCCCGCTGAAGTCGCGAAGCGGCACCGTCAGCCGCCGATACGTGCTGAACGCCCGTGACGCGTAGCGGAATTGCGTACCGGCTGGGCTGTAGCCAAGTTCCAGCTCTGCCGCTAGATCATCGCCGATCCCGAACCGATCAGCGAGATAGCCTCGCGCTTCCTCTGCGCCCAGCTCCGTGTAGTCAAACAACGCGGCAGACGTGCAGTCCACGAAGTACGCCAGCGCCGCCACGTGGGCGGATCCGGCCGGCTTGCGGGGTTCGCGAGGAACGGTCAGCCCTTCACCCTCAGCGTCGAACAGGTCGGCCCAGTTGAGCCGGGCAGCGACCCTTACCGCGTCGGGGGTGCATCCGGCACGACAAGTGATCCGCACCTTGTTGTCATCCCCGCGCCAAATCCGAAGGGACGGACGGGAGTCCGCATGTGCCGGACACAGCGCCAGATAGCCCCCGTCCGCCTCCTCGGTGAGTTGCGCAAAGCGTCCGAGTACGTCAGTGAATTTCAAGGGATTCCTTCCTCTCACTGGCGCTGGAGCGCAACGGTTTCCTATCGCCCGCCCACGACCCAAAGGCCGGTCATCCACGCCAGCAGTAGGCCGAACAGGACCATCACGAGCGCGGCTCTCTCGTCGTCCGGGTGTCTCATGTGGCCATCCATTCGGCTAGGGTCTTCGCGCCCTTGGAGAGGTTGCAACTGGCGCATGCGGGAACAACGTTGGATTCAGCGTCCGCTCCCCCGCGTGCTAGCGGGACGACGTGGTCAAGGTGTGTCGCGCGTTCGTCGCAGTATGCGCACCGGTATCGCCAGCGCCGAAGAATCGCCGTTCGGCTGTACTCCACGTGCTCCACTCCGTACGCCTCAGCGCGACGCTTGTGCGTGACCGTGTGGCGCTTGTCCGGCGACAAGCGCCGGTAGTAGTTCTTCACGTGCGCCGCACGGCGCTTATTGCGGCACGCTTGGCATGCACGCGACGGCTTGCGAGCCTTGCCCGCCAGAAAGTCCTCGGCCGGCTTTTCGCGCCCACACAGTTCACAGCTAGCCACGGCCGGACCACCGGCTCAGCAGAGTGCCCAAGTAGTACGCACCGAGCACAGCCAGCACGTAAATCAACACCACCATGAAGTCCACCTATCTTCAGCCGACTTGACCACCTACCAGATCTGGTAGGTGGGCCAATACGAAAGGGCCGGACGTGCACCGTGTTGGTACATGTCCGGCCCTCATTGGTGCGCCTAGCCGCGCTCTGCCTGCGGAACAATCAGCCGCACGTGCTCAGCGCTGATCCACTCCTCACGGAGCTTGCGCCGCTTCGTGAACCCGGACTCAACTCCGGTGGGCTGGATCTTGAGAACGGGCACCAGCATGGACCCAACTCCAGGCACCTGGACGAGCTTTGCGCTCACCTCACGCACTATCGCGTCAGCCATGCGCACTCGGTTGCCCTGCCGGGCCGAGTATGCGACCAGATCGCCGGGGTAGAGTTCCTGCCCGCTGTAGTCGGTCACGACTCCGCGCTTAGCCACGCTCGGACTCCGTCCAGTCGTCCGGGTAGTTGTCGAACATGATGCGACCCTCCGACAGTGCACTTGCGTGCCGGGATGCGCCAATCCCCCAACGAACCCCCGCATCATCATGGAGCGCGTAACTGATCGACTTCTGATGCTTGCGCGGGCTGTTGAGAGGGTCACCGCCAATCCTCGCCAGCACGGCAGCGAGAAACTCCGCTTCCTGTAGTGAAAGCGTCAGAGCGACCGTGGTCTCGGTCAGCGTTCCCTGCTTCTCGATTGACACTGCCTTAGCCATTTCCCGCCCCTTCGTCGTCGTCCCAGCCGAACCGGCGGCGCCGCTCGTGAATAACTGCCCGCGCCAACTCAGCGGGCCACATCCAAAGCGGCGCCTTGATCTCGTCGTCCGAGAAACCCCGGAGCGGCCTACCCGGCTCGCCCCAGGGCCCCCATTGCTGTCCAGCCATTACGAACCGATGTAGCTAGCCAGGATGACGGAGTTGTTGTGCTGGCGGGAGTCGTCCAGCTTCTCAACCCGGACGTTGGAACCGTCCTTCTTGAAACCGTCGAACGGCTCCCCGGTCTTGCCGCCGGTCACCAGCTCCAGCGCCTGTCGACGACCCTTTGCGCGGACCACGAAGCCATCAAACTCGTTCTCGTTGACGCTGTCGGTGCGGGCAATGAGGTAGAACGCCATGGGTGAACTCTCCTAAATTGGTTGGGGTGTTTGGTGGTCAGCGCGGGTCGGCGATGGCATCCGCATAGGACTTCAGAACCTTCAGCACCGGCTTGTAGTAAGACACGGCCCGACCCTTCTTCGTGGTGTACTCCACAAGCTCAAGGGTCAGCTCGGCCAGCGCCTCACCGTCGATGCGTGCAAGGGCGGCCTCGTACTCGTGAAGTACCTCAGCCAGGCTCCAACTGCCGGACTGGAAACGGAACTTTCCAAGTTCGTAGTCGTCTGCCAGCCGGAACGTGATCGAGATAGACGGGGAAGGACCCATGTAGTCCTTAGCGGCCTGCTTCCGCTCGGCGAACAGCTCTGGGCAGCCGCAACGGCTTCCCCTCTTTTCCTCCGGAGACAGGAACTCCACGCCGTCACAGTGGTGCACCAGCTTCGACCGGTTCCAAAGCTTCATGTCCGCGTGGATCGCCTTGGGGCCATCCAGGACCACCAGGACCTTAGGCTGGTCAGTCTCAACGGAGATGTAGTTCTCGCTCGTGGTCTCCAGCTCCACTGGCGAACCGCCGAAAAGCTGCGCGATTGCGTCGGCCACCTCGGGATCGCCGGTCGAGACGCGCCACTCGCTGAGCGCCACCGGAACGTTGTCCACGGCCTTGCCGGAGTGGAAGCGGCCCACGGTGTCATCCGTGAAACGGGGCTTCGGCTTAGCCTCGGGGTCGGTATCGAAGATGCGAAGCGCCATGCACTCTCCAGTAGTTCGGGGTGCGCCGCTCCGTGCCGCGCACTGTTTCTCTCTCTAATTGCCCTGGAGCGCAAGGGTTTCCGGCGATTGCGGGCATGAAAAAGCCCCCGACAGCCGGAGCCATCGGGGGTGTGTCACGGGCTAGATGAAAGCCGCGACCGGCGCATACTGCTCGGCGGCCTCCAACGCACGAGACCAGGCTGCCCCGTTGTCCTGGGCATCCTGCGCAACGGCCAACGCCAGTGCTGCCGTGTCGCTGACGTTGGCCACGGCACGGGAGACCGAACCCGCGCCGGAACCCTCGTACTTGGCCAGCACATCCAGCGGGACGCCAAGGCGGTTGAGTACCGCACCGACCAGACAGCCGGGGGTCTCGTTGTCGCCATTCTCATCCACATGGACGTAGTAGCAACGCGCAGTGTCGTCGTCGTGGTGCTCCGGAGGGCTGTAGATGAAGTACGGCCGCTCGGCCACGACTTCGCGAAGGGTGGTCATGATCTGGTTGTCCGACAGCGTGACGCGGGCGTAGGCGGTCATGCGCTCTCCAGTGCAATCAGGGAGGGGAATTTCCTTCTAATTGCCCTGGAGCGCAAGGGTTTCCGGACACAACTGTGCCCCGCACCGGGGAATAGTCCGGCGCGGGGCATGGGTTCTACCAGATCTGGTAGGTGGTCAGTTAGTCGGAGGGAGTTCCCACTTACCGGCGTCGTTACTGTCGAGCGTGACCTTGAGAACCTGGCGAGTCTGTGAGTGCCAGACGCACACACCTTCGGGGTTCATGAACCCCGGTGCAGCAACGGAGCCATACTGTGCGAGCCGGCCCAGCGTGGAACGGATGCGTGCCTCGTTGAACGTCCCCTGATACAGCACGGGAACGCGCTGAATCTCAACCCCGCCAATGACCGCGTAGGTGTGCCGGTGGTAGTCAGTGTTGAACAGCGAGAAACGGCGCTCATCGAGCCCGTAGCCGCGCTGGATGCCCCTCCCCCACCACTCGCCGAAGTGCAGCCCCGGGCCGAGGAGTTCGGCCAGTGCAGAGGCATTCTCGTGGACCCAGCGGGCGAAGCCGTAGTTGTCGAGATCCGGCGTAATGATGCGGTTCCGAGACTGCGCGGCAATGCCGTAGGTGCCGGGCGCGTCCGCATTCTCGTAGATGTGCACGGCGGCGTTGGTGCCGTCAAGCTTTTCGGTAACGGTGATGTCCCGGAACAGCCGCTTGGTCTTCGGCCACGGCGTGAACTCAACAGTCACAGTACCCATCCCTTATTGTCGTTCGAGTAGGCGCCCGCCCCCAGCGAAACAAACTCCGGCGGACTCACCGGGCTAGGGTCCCACCGACAGCAGCCACACGACATGAACTCGCCGGGCGCATAAATGACCGGGTCCCCCTCGTTCTCAACTAGCCCTTGCAGTACTGCGATGAGCTCAGACGCCCTCACTTTGCCCGCCTCTGTGTGCCGGTGACCAGCTTCGCCGCGCTGGCTGCCAGCTTCCGGCCAATCACGGTCTTGTTGGCTTCCCGGTCCCAGCTGAAGACATGACGGAGGCTCAGAAAGAACTCGAACACGTCGGCGTCGATACGCACCGGGTAGAACGCCCACTGCTCCTCAGTGATATGCAGCACTGCTGCTCCATCAAAGGTTGGCATAGGCTGGCTGCTGCCATCCGCCGCAATGATTCGGTCAGCATGGGCATACGCGGCCATCTGCAACGCCACTTCGGCGTGAACGTCCTTGGAGGTCTTCCAGTCGACCATCACCAGCATGGGGCGGCCGGAACGATCGGGGGTCACATGGTGGTCGTCGTCAACCCAGATGCGCAGGATGGCGTCGAACGAGCCGGCGTACTCGTGCTCATCCGACCACGCCACATCTTCCGCGCGGACAAGCTCCGGGTTCACAGCCGCCAGAAACTCCCGGAAATGGCGCACGTGGGCCTGAATGTCCGGGTGGACGTGGCCGACGTCCTGACCACGAATCAGCCGCTCGAAGGCGTCATGAGCGGCGCTGCCGATCTCGGCCCGAACCTTGGTGTAACGGCGGGCGGCACCCTTGAGATAGTCGACAGCGCCGGTGCGGTCGCGCTCGGCCATCGCAGCCACAAACGGCAACGAGTCGACGGCGAGTTCAGCAACCATCTTCGCGTTCCAGAACGCAAGAAACGGCTTGGGTAGCATGCCGATTACGGAGGTGACGCCGGGCACCTTGACGCGCCCGTTGTCCGGGTCTACGTAGAACCGTGATCCGCCGCGCTGGATGGTATGAACGCCTGCCATTTGGCGGGCCCCCTTCGCCTAGTAGTGCTTCTACTGGCGCTGGAGCGCACCGGTTTCTCGGGGTATGACGGACATGACGTTCAAGGTGTCTGTCTCGGTATCTCTTTAGATTTCTATAGGGATACCCGAAGTACCGTCTTAATCGTCATGCTCGTCATGGGGTGGCAGGCTCCCCTCCCGCTGGTTACTCTCCGCTAGGCCGGCTACGACCCTGGGTAACAGAAGCCCTGCGCGGCCGTCTACGGGCAAGAAAAAGCCCCCGCCGGGCCGGTGGGCCAGACAGGGGCTGAAAGGGCGCCTAAGGGGCGCTCAGAAGCTTTTGCGGGGGTCGAGTGTGACAGTCACGTCCGTGACATTTTCCGGGTGCAGCCCCCACGTCACGTAGGAGACCGTTCACTCTGACCCGTCCGTCCACATCAGGTGCTCACCCTCTCGCGGAACGGCGGGCACGGTCCGCTTGGCGTCCCAGTCCGGAAATGCAAGAGTCACATCGATCATTGTTCACCACTTTCCATGTCCTCTGAGGGCCCCGCCCGACCAACCGGCCGGACGGGGGTAGAACGGGCGTCAGACGGGCGCTACAGGGCCGACAGCGCGGCGAGGCATCCGTCACACTCGACGCTGTCGGCGCCGATCAAGAACCCGGGAACAACCTCCCACTCTCCACACGCGCTGTCGCCGTCCTTGAACGCGTGGGCGATGTCGTCCGGGCGGAGCCGCGCTGCCGTGTAGCCCTCGGGGAGCGCTTCGGTCTTCTCTCGCTCGGCGTCTGCCCTGCGCTCAGTCAGCATGGCGTCCAGTGCCGCCGCTTGCTTGCGGTACTTGCGGCGCGTGGTGGCACTCAGCGTGCTGTCGTCCATCTTGCTTCGCGCTGTCGCCAACTTCTCAGCGATGTACTCCAGTTCTCCCCGCGACCATTCCACGGCGTACGTCTCAGCCTGGCGCGCCTCTGCCGGGGTTTCGTCCCTAACGCGCTCCGCCAGCGCACGGATGCAGGTCGGGCAGGTGACCCAAGAGTGCGAGTAGTGAACCGGGTTCGGCTTGTCCGCCGTCTCACACAGCGTCGCGCCGTCCTCTACGGCGTGGAACCAGTCAGCCAGGCCAGTAACACGCTTGGACGTGAGCCCTTCCGGCGTCTCCACGCGCAACAGGATGTCGTGCGGCCGGATCTCGTCCGGCAGGGTTGCGTACTCGTCGCGCATCTCCCCGAGAAGCTGGTGCTTGTGGCGCAACATCCCCTCTAGCGACTGACGGATAGCACCCGGGGCGTCCTCCTTGGCCAACAGGTCTTCGGTGTCGGCGATGAACTTTTCCGTGTACTCAAGCGCCGTAGCCAGCCCAACGCGGACGTACCACGCGGCAGACTGCGGAACAACGATCGGGTCACTCACGGGTCTTCCCTCTCCCCTTTGGAAAGCCCCGCCCAGCCGGAATGGCTAGGCGGGGGTCTAGCGGGCCTACCAGGGCCCCCGCCAACCCGGACACCTGGCGGGGGCTACGCGTGCGGCTACGGGCCGCTTACGGGCTCCACGTGGTACTCAAAGCCCTTGTGCTCCAGCGGCGTGCCGGCGGTGAGCGATCTGACAGCCTCGCTCTCATCCCCGGTCCACTTGTCAGCCTTCATCAGGATGAGCAGATGCCTGGCTGCCAGCTCCGCAGAGTCGAACGTTCGCTTCGCGATCCTGCCGCTGGGGCTTTTGATTGCTGCAACGTACATGGGTCCTCCATGTGGTAGGCCCCCGTCCAATCGAACGGGGGCCGTTACCAGTTCGTTACAGCTTGGCCTTGCGCTCCGAGGCGCCGTTCACGAGCGTTTCAATGCGCTGCTTCAGCGCCAGCAGCTCCACTTCGCCCAGTTCCCCCGCAAGGTCGAGCGCCGCGTTGATCGACTTTTCCGCCTTGTCCATCGCGGCCATAGCGCGCTTTACCGGCGGAACGGCAGCCTCGGCAACGATCTTCTTTGCCTCTTCAGCCTCCTCCCCCTCCAGCTTGCCGCTTTCCAGCGCCTTTTGCGCGTTCTTGAGCTGACGCTTGGCTGCGTCGCGCTCAAGGGTCTTCTCAATCTCGGACTTCTCCGCGATCCGGCAAACCTTGCGAACAGCCTCACTCGGGGACAGGTCCGGGTTGGCCTCTAGCGCCTTCGCAAAGTGCCGATGCTCCTCCGGGCTGTTGTCCAGCGCCCGGACGTATTCTACGGTGCGGTGCTGCCTGCGCCGCTGAATCTGGCGCTTGTAGCTGTCCAAGATCTTCGCTCCGTCGGGGTTCCCCTTCAGCTCCTCCTCGATGGCAGCGTACATGTCCTTGGAAGCGCGCTTGGCTTCGTCCGAGTCTCCACGCAGGTCCGAGCACCCGGTCTTGGGGTTTTCGATGCGGAGCCACATGTCCAGCAGAATGGCCCCGACCTTGTCGGCAACGTCGGAGCTCTTGGCCAGCCCGGCGATACCCTCGCTGACCATGGCCGCACCCATGCGGACCAGGTCCGAGACGCCTTCAATGTCCTCGTACTTGACGACCGGGACCACCTCCTTAGAGGGCTTGATGGGCTCAGCCGGCTTGGCCTGCATCGCCTTTTCCAGTTCGTCCCGGAAGCCCTTGCGGAGCTTGTTGGTTGCGGTGCTGCTCGCACCCTTGGCGGCGTCGATGAGCGACTTGGTTTCCTTGACGATCTCGGCCGCACCCTCCTCGTTGTCCGCCTCCGCCAGGGAGCGCACGCGCTCAATGTTGGCCGTGATTTGCTCCTGAATCTGTTCCTGCGTCGTCTCGGGGGTTTCGGCGGTCTCGGTCTTCGGCACTTCGGTCTCTCCCTCGGTGGTGATGTTCAGGCCCGGAATGTTGGTCAGGTCAGGTGCGGGGTAGTCGGCCATGGTCTTCGTGGCACCAATGGTGTTCTTGTCGCAGTTGACGCACAGCGTGCGGTCATCCGTCTCAAGCAAGTGCCCGATCTTCTCGGCACGCTTGCGGCAGAGCGTCTCACCCGCCCATTGGTCCAGGATGTGCAGGGTCTTGCCCTTGCCGACCCGCCCCACGACGTAGACGCCACGGTCAACCGATCGCTTCGCAAACTCGCTGACCTTCATTGCCGGTCCCTCCCTCTCGCCCGGCCCGTTGCCGTGCTGATGGGTAGAACTGTAGACCCTTCCAGGTCTAGAGTCCAAACCTGCAGGTAGCGGCGTGTCGACCACCTACCAGATCTGGTAGGTGAGGGCATGCGAAAGCCCCCTACCGCCGCAGTGGCAGTAGGGGGCTTGGCTCAAAGCAGGTCCACGCGGTCCCAAAGGTCTTGCAGGGAACCGAGGTTGAACAGCGTTGCGTCGGCTTCGTAGCCGTCTAGTTCCGTCTCGCTGACGTGTTGCGGGCCGGTCAACTCAGCACCGTGCGGGGGCCGTTGAACGCGAATGACCGTGAAGTTCAGGCGCCGAAGTGCCACGGCTTCGTTGCGGTAGCGGCAGTCAGTGACCACGACCGGCCCGGGGGCCGCTTCAATGCGGGCAACCGCCTGGCGAATCCAGAATTCGGGGTCGAGGTCGCGGACGGACTGGCCCAACTGCTGTAGCAGGCGCCGAACTTCGCTCAGTTCTTTTGCTTGCTCCCATCCGTACGCGCGCACTATGCCAGCGAGCCGCCAGCCGTCCCGGATCAGCGGATTGACTGACAGCGCAAGGGACTTGAGCGGGTCGGCGAACGCAACGCGCGTGTAGCCTCGCGAAGCCACCAGCCGGGCGGCAGCAGAGTCCTTCCCGCTACGCGCCCGGCCGATGAAAGCTACGTGCCCCACTGGCTAGCCGCCGACCGGCGGAACGAACGGGACGTCTGCCCGCTGGCTAGACGGAATTGCCGTGGCCGGAGCAGGGGCGGCCGGTCGAACCAGCTTCATAGCCTCGGACTCAACCGCGCGCACGACCGGCCCACCGACAGTCTTCTCAACCGCCGGGACGACGTGCCGCGCCATGTAGCCAGCGGCGAACGTCACGGCAGCCGCGATGCCGGAGTCGATGAGCCCCTGAATATCGTTCGGTACCTGCCCGTGAAAGACGTACGGGCCAAGAATGTTGCACACCATCGTGGTACCGGCGGCGGCTACCGTGGAGGCAGTCACCTTTCCGGAAATCGGGCCGAAGTTCATTCAGACTCCCTGTCGGTTAGTGCTGCGAATTCGCGAATGATCAGACGCTTAATGTGCCAGTGGTGCCAGGCCCAAATGGGCCCGGACCACATGACTTGCGCGATTAGGTTCGGGTAGACCTGCGGCCATTGCGCAAACCACCATTTCAAAAGCACTGGAGCGCAAGCCTTTCTCGGTTACTTGACAGCGCTGTACACGGCCGCACCGGTACCAACAAGGCCAGTCACCGCTATAGCCACGTACCCCAGCCGCTCGACAGCGCGAATGCGTCGCTCGTGATCCTCTAGCGTCTCGTCAGTGTCGCGCTGAGTCTGTGCGACGGAGCGCACATCCTCACGCATGCCCACGATCTCATCGTAGATTTCACGGGCAGTGATCGTGACTACGCCGAGCGGATCGGCACCGTTGCTCATTAGTCGGTCACCTCGAAGCCGTGACGCTCACCGAGGCGGGCCAGCGAGTCATGTCCGGGAATGCCGTTCGCTGCGTCACCGCTGTAGCCGCAACGACGCTGCCACTCGGCGTACGCCGCAACGCTGGTCGAACCAAACGAACCGTCGTAGCCGTACTGCGCCGCAAGTAGGCCCTCTGCCACAAGGCCGGCCTCCACCGGTCGGACGTCATCCGCGTGGGACTGGTAGCCCTGCGCGGCACCCGGATCAGTGCGAGCAGCATCCACGACGTTGGCCAGCGAAACACGGGGCAGCGCCGGAATGCTGTTGCCCTGCCCGGTTACCAGCAGGTTCCAAGTCGCCGGGCCGGGAATGCCGTCAGCGTCGCCCCCGCTCCAGCCCTGAGCCTCCTGAAACGCCTTGGTGGCAGCACTGTCAGCGTCGGACCACGACGGGCCAGCGCCCACGCTGTAGAACCGGCCAGCGCCCCGCGCAATGAGCAGCTGACCGAGGCGCGCGACATAGTCATTGGACTGGCCGGGCCCGAAGTACTGCGAACCGGGGAATGCATTTGGGTCGGATGCGGGAGCCTGCGCCGGGACGGCGTTCTCGCCAACCCATGCGCGAAGGTCACCGATGGAGCCGAAGTTGGCGACGTTCCGGTCAATCCCACCGGACCACGAATACTGGTGAATCACCCAAGGAAACGAGATGTTGGGGCGACCAGCGGGCGCGTTCGGGTCTGCAATCCAGAGACCGTCCGCCGGTCCGCCGTTCTCACTGTCGATGTTCCGCCAGAAATCGCGGTTGCAGTACAGCAGGACCTTGACGCCCGGGAGAGCCGCCTTTACCGCGCTGATCCACGCGTCCCGGTCACCCTGGCTCACGCCGCTTGCCTCCCAGTCGTAGGCGATTACCTCGCCCGGCCGGAGGTCGACATTGTCGAGAAAGTAGCGCGCCTGGGCGCCCGCGTTGCCCGGGTGCGCAAAGTGGTAGTGGCCGACGACCAGGCCGGCTGAGCGAGCGGTATCCAGCTGCGCCGAGTACTTGGGGTTTACGTAGTTGGTGGACTCAGTTGCCTTGACGAAGGCAAAAGACAGGCCGGAGGTGTCATAGCCAGACGGCTGGTAGCTGGAGACATCGACGCCAAACAGAGACATAGTGAATTCCTTTCGTTATGCGTGAAGCCAGAAGACAGAAAGACCGCAGTTCCCAGAGGCATTCGTGCTGAGTGCACCGCCTGTGGATTGATAAACCTGCGCCTGCACGTAGTCGCCGACCGCGAGAGACACTAGCGCGGAAACCTGAACGGTCTGGTTGATATCAGTGCGACTCGCGTCGATTCCCGATTGCGCCGGAGAAACGAAGGTTCCGTTTTTCGCAATTGCGACGTTGCGGCTTCCGGTAGCGCTGGCAGCCCATGACGCTGTGCCGATCACGAGATACCAGCCGGCCACCTGGGCCGTATACCGCGAGTTGTTCGTTGTGTTTGAGTGGCCGCCGTAGGTATCTACGGCGGTGGTGTCGATGGCCAACGCTGTAACGGTGTTGGAGGGGATGGACTGCGCTGTACCTTGCGTCCCCACAAACAGCGGCGGGGTCGAAAGGAAGGTTATGCCGTTGTACACATTCGCATTCCACAACGCCCCCGTAATAAAATTTCCTGGGGACTGCTGGGATGGAGCCGGCACAGGAAGGTTAGTCATGGTCTCCTCGCCCGTAGCCGGGAGAACACCTACCGAATTCGGCAGTGCTCTCCCGGCTAGTAAGAGAACGCGGCGCTGTCAAATTTGGCGCTGGCGTCGTAAGTGGTCGGATCGGTCACGCCGGAGGGAAGTGGCTCACACACGACACTGTTCGCTGCGTGTGTCTTGGTGAGGTTGGCAGTTAGCGCAATGACACACGTAGTCCAGCCCGCAGACGTAGCACCCACCGACTGAACCGTCACTGTCTCGCTGTTGGCTGTCCCGGGCTCTAGCACAAGCTGTTGCCCGGGCCCAATCTGCGCTGCTGCGGGGTTGGTGTTGTCTGCACCGTTGGCAATCGTGATTGAGCTTGCCCCGCTGGATGCCTGAACGCTTAGCGCTGTATGGAACGACGCAAACAGGCCGTACGGTGTGGCGTCGACCGGCGAACATTGCAGCGTGACGGACGCCTCGTTCTGGTCGTCAAGATCCCACTGGATATGCTCAATGAAGCAATCCACCTGAATGGCCGGAGCACCGAACGGCCGCCGCATAATGCGGACTCGCTGATTGAGTTCCAGCGAGAGACATACCGGCCAAAGCCCAGGGTTCGCTGACGGGTGCAGCTTGATGGACTGTACGCGCGTGAGCGGGTTTTTGTATCTAGACAGGAAGGAGTTCGCCGCGTCCTGGCATTCCAGTGCGTTGGCGCTGTTTACCGTACGAGACATGGAGCGGGGAAAGAAGTTGGTTTGGGACGTAGCGTCCGCAGCCGTGAACGTCTGGCCTGTTGACGGCTGTGTGACCGCTACCAAGTTGGCCAAGTGTGTTGAGTCGAAATCCAACTCGACATTTTCGTAGGGCCACTCGCCCGCCGCCGTATTCTCACCAAAGGTGTAGAGCGGCGTGGTGCTGTTGTACCGGGTGCTGCGACCCCGAAACGTCAGCGTCCCCGATGTACTCGTGTAGTGGACGCCGTTCTCGGTCTGCACAACATCGTTTAGTGCGGAGAGCGCGTCCTGCCCGGCAACCTTCGCCGGTCCCATACTCTTCGTCTGCCCGGCAGCAATGTCGGTCGCCCCGGTGTAGCCAGCCCAGCGCAAAATGCGGGCGTACCGCTGGTCGGTGGAGTCACCAGCAAACGCGTTTCGCCAGGCGTTGTAGATGTTGGTGACATCGTTGGCGAAAAAGAACCCCGTAAACTCAGCGGCGTATGCGATGTCGCCCTGATAGTTGTAGACCGTGCCGTTGCCGGTTCCGGGGTCTACCCACCCGCCGACGCTGTCTGAGATTAGCCCCGTCGGGTTGGTAGCCGAGGAATACCCGCCAAAATAGCTGATGTTGGCGTTGTCCACTGCCACGCCAAAACCGACCGTGTACGCGTACGAGATGATGGCGAGATGCCAATTTCCGTCACATACGTTTACGTTGGTGTTGTTTCCGTAGACGTTGGTGCCGTTGGACCCTCGCACCTGGCAGTACACATGCCCGTTGCTGTCGATCCCGATTTCGATTCGCGATCCGGACGGGTAGTTGTTGGAACGCTGGCCGTCGAATGCAGTCCACATGACAGCGGACGCACCCGACGCAGGCACCGGCCCGGTGTACCTGAAGGCAAGAATGCGCGTCCAGTTGCCGGGGTCCTTGGGGCCCCTAATGCCGCCGTATGTCAGGTCCACAAACGACGCCGCGCCAACAGTGGTAGTTCCCGGGTATTGGTTGGCGATTGTGACGACCGTGTTGGATGACAGGAAGGTACCGCCCGCCGTGGCAGACTGAATCTTGTTGCCAGCGGTCAAACTTCCCGCGCCGTAGGCGGACACGCCGATTGATGCCGGGCCATGGTTGCCGGTCGCGTCGGTGAAGTAAGACACCCCCTGCGGGTCGCCGAGCGGGTAAATGAAGTTTGGGGTGTGGTTGTAGATTTCTTGCGTAAGCGGGTCATTCAGCTGGCGCTGCGAGAGAAGCGCGAAAGCGTCTACCGCCGTAGGCTCGACAACACCGTAGGTTCCGCCGAAATCCCACTTTGATGGCCAGCGTTCCACAAACCCCGAGTACATCGGGTACGAGACGCCCGGAACCGTGAACGCGGTAGCCGTGCTGCCTTTTTCAAGCTGAAGGGCATCTGCCTGGAGATTCACAGCGGAGGCGGGCGAGGTGGCCGTAACGAGAACACCGGCAAACATGCCGTACACGCCAGACGTCGGAGCCGTAGCGGTGTACGTAACGGATGTCCACGGAGCCGTGGCCGACCCGGTAAGCGTGACGCTCGAACCGACGTTATATGTAGCGTTAGCGCCAGTGACGTCGGGGCCGTACCAGCCGAAGAACGGAGCTACCGTAAGCGATGTGGATGCAGTGACGTTCCGGATCTGCGCCTGAAAGGTGTATGGCTTCCCCGGAACAAACGACGGGTTGAGTGCGTAGAAAATGCGCGCGTTGCTCAGCGGAGTGGGCGGAGTGCTGGCAGGAATACCGAACTGAAGCACATTAGAGCCCCGGTATGCCGTAGCGTCAGCTACGACGCTACCGTCAGCGCTAGCCGTGGCAGAGGAAATCCAAATGGATGGATTCTGGCTGTCTACCGTGCCGAGCGTCGCGCCAACATCACCGCCGGTTGCTGCACCCTGCATCAGCATGTTTTGCGTCGGCGGGTACTGTGCCCGAATGCGCATCGGTGAGTACGGCAGTACGCGACCATGCCACGGGCCGGTGGAGTTCATCGGGTCCAGCGCGCCGTCATTGTTGGCAAGGCGCGCGGACATGGTACCCGCCTGGACCTGGTCAGTCTCGTACTGACGCCCTCTCTGAACCCCTACGCGCCCCATTGTGCGCCCCGTAAGGTCCGTGTAGGCCCATCCGTTAGCGCCGCCTCCGTTCGCACCCCACACGGCCCCCCATGCGTAGTCCATGACGGGCCAGTTGGGATTGATGGGCATAGCTCCTCCAGAGATTAGGACCACCTACCAGATCTGGTAGGTGGTCCCAACCGTTAGCGACGATAGGGCGTGTACGTGGACGGGTTGCGGGCACCGCTTTGGCCCATGACCCGCTGAATCGTGTCTGTTAGGTCTCGGTCTGAGAGGACTGAACCGTTCACGGTCACTTGGACGACCACTCCGCCCCCAGCGGCACCGTTGCCGAATGTTGTGGTGCCCCCGCTGGAAAGAGCGGGCTCCAGACTTCCGACCGACCCAAACTGGCCGGTGAGACCATTTGCCATGTTGCGCGCGGCCGTAGTGGCTACGCCGGCATGCTGGTCGATGCCTGATGCGACACCGTGAGAAATCCACTGGCCAACTTCATCGGCGAATACGCGAGACGGCGAGTTGATGCCCAGAAAGGACTTGACGCTGTCCAGCGCCCCCTTGGCGATGTTTAGCAGCGACCGGCCGATTGCGCCTGCTGCCCGTTCGATTCCGTTAACAAGGCCGTGAACGATGTCCCCGCCAACGCTGGTGACAAGCCCCCAGAGCTGAGAGCCGATATCTGAGATCATGTTCCAGATATCAACTAGTGCTTGCCACACCAGGTGTGTCACATCACCGAGCGCGCGCCCCCAGTGACCGGTGATCACGTCCAGGACAACCTTGATAATGTTTTCGATGAAGTGAATTCCGAGCGTGGCGGCGTCCCGAAGGGCGACCCAAGCAAACTTCACGACGCCCACGACTGCATCCCAGGCGGTTTGGAAAAGATCGCCGAGATTTTCCAACCATACCTTTAGGAAATCCCAGACGATCCCGGCAGAAATCTTGACCCATTCCCACGCCAAATTCCAGGCAGCAGCAATTTCGTCACTGTAGTCATGCCAGAACTTCAGGAATTCATGAACCCGATCAAGAATCCACTTGATTACGTTGTCATTGAACCACTTCGCGATGCCCTGCACGGCTTTCATCGTGCCGTCGAACACCGCGTGAAACGCGGCCAGCGAGAACGCCCACGCCGAGCGAAACAGGTTCGCCACCCACGGGATATTCGTCTCAATCCATGCCCACACCTGCTTCCAGTGCGTCAGCAGGTACACGAGCGCGGCAGACAGCGCCATCACGCCGACCACCACCCATGTCACAGGGTTGGCCAGCAGCGCTGCTGTGAAGCTTAGTGCGGCTGCCGTAGCGGCGGATAGACCAACCACCAGGATGCCGCCAATGGCGCCCGCCAGGACCATCATGGCGGTCCGGTGGCGGGTCATCCAGGTGACACCCTCAGATAGCCACCCCAGGAAGCGCGTTGCGTAAGGCAGGATTTTCTGACCAATGGCAATGCCGACAGCCTCCAGTGCCCCCTTGGCTTCTGCTAGCCGCTGATTGAAGGTGCCTTGGACAGCTGACCAGCCTTCAACCTCGTTGCCACCTTCCTTGACGTGGTCGCCAATGATTTTGACGTTTTCCTTGAAAACGTCCATGTGCTGACCAGTGAGCTGAAGCGCACCCATCATGCTTTTGGTGCCGCCCACCATCGTTGCCAGCGACCCGATATAGGTCTGTTCGGCCGGCTTGAGATTCGCAAGTGCCTTCTGGAACTCGGTCGTGTTGCTGGACGCCTTGCGGAGCGTCTCAATCATGACCGTGCCGGAGGGCCCCATCTTGGCCTGAATAGCATCTGTAAGTTCCGTCAGCGTGGCCGCAAGGCCCTTGCTGCCTAGATCCTGCGCCACCTTCGTGGCATTCAGGCCCAGCCCCCGCATCTCGTTTGCTGCCTTGGCGGAAGGGTTGGAAAGCTGCCCAATGGTCTGCCGGAGATAGGTTGCCGCTACGTCGGCAGAGGTACCCTGAGCCGTCATGGTCGCCATGGCGCCCAACACTTCATTAAGGCCCACGTGCGCCGCAGAGGCCACGGGCAGAATGCTGGCCATCGATCCGGCCAGAGCCTCCATGTTGGTTTTGCCCTGACCCTCCGTGGCAACCAGGGCGTTCATTACAGCGGTGGTATCCTGAGCCTTGAGACCGTAGGCATTCATCGCGGTTGTGACTGCATCCGTGACCGTGCCCAATTCTGCGGCGCCAACCTTGGCACCCTGGGCACTGACCTTCAGGACGTCAAGCGCGTCCTTACCGTGGTACCCGGCGGATTCCACCATGTACAGACCCTTGGTCAGTTGCTCGGTGGACTGTCCGACTTGACCGGCCATGCTGAGGACGCCGTCCCCCACCATCTTCATGTTGGAGGCAGATTCACCGGCGCCAGTCTGAACACGGGTCATGGCGGTCTGAAAGTCAGCGGCCATTTCCGTGGTCTTGACGGCAGCGCCGATGGCCGCAGCGCCAATGCCAACCAAAGCGGCTTTCGACACGGCGCCAAACTTGGCGAGCGAGCCGCCACCCTCGGTCTCTACTTCCTTGATGCCTGTGATGACACCGGCCTTCGTGGCCATGAAGCCGGAAGCGTTGCCCAGAAACTCAATGAACACCGGGGGTAGCGCGCCCATTGAACCCCCCTATTCACGGTGGACCACCTACCAGATCTGGTAGGTGGCTATTTCTTTGTCTGCGTCGCCTTGGCCCAAGCCGCATTCCAAACGGCCGGCATTTTCGGCTCAGCCTTGGTAACGCCGGGTTTGAAAAACGGGTAAGTGCCTTCGACCTTGCCCTTATAAAGGTTCTGCGGGCCGCCTTTGCCGCCAGCCATGACGACAGCGGAATACCCGGCTGCGCCAACCTTGCGTGGGCGCTTGCTGCCCTTGATCGACTTGACCAGCGAGCCAGTCAGCTTGCCGGGGCCACCGGACTTCTTTGCAACGTGCGGACTTAGGCCCAAATTGATGTGCTCACCCGTCCGGCTGGACGCGCCACGGTGGTCCCACCGGGGACGACCGCGCATTCCACTCTTAATCGAGCGGGAAGCCAACCCCTGCACTTTCTTGAGTGCTTGCTTAGTGGCCTTATCCACCCGCTTGCCCATGCGCTCTAGCTCAGCGGCCGTATCTTCCCCGCCCTTGACAAACCCGCTCGCCCAGTTCTCAGCCATTGCGCGCCGCCTCCTCCTTGTTGCGGCGGGCACGCTCAACGGCGTCGTCTACGGCTAGGAGCCAATCCAGCTTGATGGCCGATTCGCTGTCGAGATCTGACGGACGACAATGCAACAGCGTGCAAAGCCGCCACGTCCGATACTCGTCTAGCGGTAGGTCTTCCGGGTCATGCTGGAACATCCCCTCCAGCTGCTGGCTTAGACGGCGGAGGGTGCGGTAGGGGACGCAGTGTCAGGGGTCGGCTCGAAGTTCGGCATAAGCTCCTTAAGGTAAGTCGCACACACCTCACGAAGCTGGTCTAGGTCCCGAGTCGGGAGATCCTGCACGTGATCAGCGTCTACGGGGAACTCGTACGACCAACCCCGGACCACCGCCACAATCAGGAAGTCGTTAAGGGACTCCAGCAGGTCAAATGCCTCGCCCATGCCGGCCGCAATACTCAGCTGCTGCTCTGCGGTAAGGGCTCCGCCGGATACCTTTTGGGCGGCTTCCGCCTCCTGAACGGCTGTTACAAACGTTGGCAGCGCGGCAAGCTTGGACTGAATTCGCTTAATAGGTCGACGCTGCCGCTCGGTAACGTCGGCCACGTCGCGAAGATTGGCGGTAGCGCCGGAAGGCAGGGTGACAGTGGTAGCCATTACTTGTACGTTCCGCTCGGGTTGGCGTTCTGGAGAGTGACCTTGATGGGGCTGTAGCCAGCCGAAGTACCAGCATCGGAAGTGTTGGCCATGGCGGTGAAGGCTACGGGAAGCTCCACGAAGTCCTTGCCGCGCGTAATGTCGGCAGTCTGGTAAATGACCTGCGACATGTGGAACTTCACCTGCTGGAGAGCCGCACCGGTGCCGGTCTGGAAATTGATATCCAGCGCCACGCCCGTGCTGTTCAGGTAGTTGGTTATCTGCGTCTCGTCCTCCATCACAAGCGTGAGCTTGCCGGAGACGCTTACCGGGCCAGAGAACAGCGCATGCGGCGCCTGCGTGCCGTCCACGGTATCCACGACGTTGACGGGCCGCTTGATGGTCACATTGCCGTCAAGAACGGTCAGGTTAGCGCTGCCACCGATGGTCACTGCTCCAACCCACGACGCAAGCGGCTGGAGAGCCGAGTAGGCCGGCGTCGGGGCCGTGGTCGTCACGGACGGAATACCGACCGCCTTTGCGGTGTAGGTGAGAAGCCCGTCCGCAGAAAACTTGAGATCAAACTCGCTGAACTTACAGCCCGGGTACTGCCGGACGTTCTGCGAGTAGTTGTCCGTGATGGTGTACGACGGGGGCTGGCCATCATTTGAGTTGTAGACCGCCATAGCGTGGGTGTACGGCGCGGTAGCACCAGTCACGGTAACGTCACCCAGAACTCCGGCCAGTGGAAAACCGACGGTGTCGGCAAACACGTCGCCGGAAAAGTCAAAGGTGGTGTGCTTAGTGAGCTGGACCTCACCATAGGTCTCCACCATGCTGCCGCGAAAGCCCTTGTCCTGCCCCAGCTTGATAACATCCTTGGGGGTCGGCGGACTCACCGGGATAAACGCAGTAGCAGCAACCGGCGTACCCCAAGTGGTTTCCTTGGCAATACCGATTACCGTCTGCGCTGTAGGCCGAATGCCAGTCATGGGTTACATCCCCTCCAGGGGCTCAGGAACAGCGGGAACGGCCCCGGGAGCGGGTTCCCAGTGCGAATCAGGGGCCGACTCAAGTTCGGCGACCATCCCAGGCGTTGCGCGAACCCCGAGGGTCGGGTAGACCATCTCGGCCTCGCCTGTGAACTTGTATGCGGGCATCGGGTCTCCAGACCCACCTACCAGATCTGGTAGGTGGTTAGATGCGGTTGAGACACTCAATCTCGATTTCGCCAGTTACGCGGCGCCCCATGTGGCCGGGATCAAGCTCCGGCTCAAGCTCCACGCTGGACGGGTGCGCAACGAGCACTAGGCCGCCGAGCGAGGGGTCCGCCCGGACGGCAGCGCATACGGCGTCACACAGCGCGCTAGCCCGCGCGTAGGCGTACTGGGGGTCATCTCCACCCCGGAACACGTCGACAGTGACTGTGACCGTGTACCGCTCCGTCAGCCATCCGGCGCCGCCACCACCCACTAGGGCGTGCGGCTCAAGTCGGTTGTGGGTCTTGCCTATTGACACAATGTCGTTCGGCTGACCGGGGCCGGGCTGGTCGTAGCAAACCATGAGGCCAGAAGTCGGGTCATTGGAGTCCGCTGTGAGCTGCGCCGTAAGCGTGTTGTAGAGGTACTGCCGCACAAGCGGCGGCGTCATTGTAGGAATGGTCATCAGGCGATCCCCGGCGGTCGGCGGAATGGCGACCAGAGCTCAACCACGCGGTCCGGCAGGGCAAATCCCATGGGCACGCCCATGGAGTCTCCGTCCATGGATGCGTTGCCGAACTTGGGGCGTCCGCCCTGTTGTGTCTGCTGCCAAAGGTGGCGGATAAGCTCCAGCGCGCCGAGACGGACCGTGAGCGGGATCACGCCGGCACGACCGGCCGTGTACACCACCTTGACGTTGCGGGCGCCCTCAGCAAACTTCGCCGGGGCACCGCCGTAGGTACGCCGCTGGATCTGACCGCTCGGGTAGTCGACCGTGAAGGCAAACGCGTTCATCTGGCCGCCTAGCGGCTGTTCGGTGAGCGTGAATCCAGAGAGGCCGTAATACTCGGTGATGCTCTGGACGCTGGCCAGCGGAAGCCAATCCGGGCTGAGCGTGGGCACTCCCCCGTCAAACCACTGTGTGTGCTGCTCCGGTAGGTACGGGCCGCAAACGTCGCGTGCCTGATCAGCAGCCGCGAGAATGAAAGTCTGCAGTTCGTCGTCCTGGCTGGTGTCGTTCGGCCGGATGTTGAGATGCTTCTTTACCGAGATCAGGTCGACAAGCTGTTCTACGCCGGTCGGACGGACCGTGAACTGATCCTCGTACGCCCACCGGGTATTCGTGCCCGTGGCGAGCCAACGGTAAGTCCAGTTGCCAGTCACGGACACGGACGGGACGACCGCCGAGAGAGCCCCAGACGGGCCCGTGGAGGCCGTTGGGGTGGTCACCACACCATTAGGGTCAGTGACCGTGAGAACAGCCGTCAGAGAGGCCGCAGAGGGATTCCCGTTGTCGTCCAGCGCGGTGGCTGTCAGGCCAACGTCCTGCCCCTGGTAGTACATGACTTGGGTGGTCACTCAATCCCCTAGCGGTAGCGGCGGTGTCTACGGTGGTACGCGCCGCTACGATGGTGGTGGTGCCCGCCGTGCCTGCGGTGGCTGTGATGTGCCGTCCGATGGCGGTGGGCGTGCCGCTTCAGGCGGGCGTGGTGTGTCACGTGGCGGCTGTGCCGGTGCGTGTGCGTGTGGTGCTTCCGATGATGGCGAAGCGTGTGACGACGTACAGCCTTCCGACGACGATGCGCTAGACGTCTAGCGTGCTGGTGGGCATGCCGCTTGTGCGTCAAGTGCCGCTTGTGCGTTAGGTGATGGCGCTTCACCGTGTGCGCGTGGTGCCGCGTCGCCTTAAGTCGCTTCAGGGGCTTTACGTGCCTCAGGTGGTGAGAGGGCCGGTGCCGGTGCTTCGCGGCAGCATGGTGGGCACGCCGCTGTGACTTCGCGCGAGCGTGCCTCAGGTGGTGCAACCCGCTGTGCTTGCTGACATGCGGGCGAGCTTTATGGCCCTGGTGTCTCCGAGTGCGCTGTAGCTGCCGGTGGAGGTGCCCGTATTGAGTAATCAACGCGGGCACCTCCACTTTCAGCTAGCCGGCTCAGAAAGTCGGGGCAACCAGGCCGGTCCCGGAAATGACCGAGATAGAGGCCGGGTAACGAGCCGCCTGGAACGACATGTAGTTGTAGAGCCGGATGAAAACGCTCATCTGGTTGGCGTAAGTCTGCGCGAACGCCTCAGCCTTGACATTGCCCTCCCAGAGCATCAGGTCCGCCATGCGAGCCACAATGATGACGTCCTGGTTGGTACCGGCGCCGCCGTTGGTCGGGATGGTTGCGTCGACATAAACGGGGAGGCCCATGATGTGACCCACGTAGCCCTGGGACGGCACGCCGCTCTGGTTACCCATGGCATTGAACGGGCTAGCAGTGTCCGGCACAACCAGCGGACGGCTCTGGCTGTCCAGCGACGCGAGGCACCACGCCCACCGCGAGGGGTGCATGATGATGGTGTCCGGCGGGAGGTACCGCTTGGTGTGCACCTGCTGGATCGCACCCGCAAGCTTGCTGTACAGCAGGCCGAGAGTCGGCGAAGCAGAGGTGAAGGTCACACCGTTGGTGCCCGACAGAGTGAGAATGCCGGTCGGCTGAGAGTTGGAGCCGGTGCCGCTCAGGACAAGAGTGTTCAGGCTTACGGCATAGGCTGCCGCCAAATCCGCCAGCACAACGTCATCCACGTTCAACGGGCTCTGTTCGATGAGCTGAAGCGAAACCGTCTGGCCACCGGCAATGGTCGTGATGCCACTGGAAATGCTGGTGGTCGTAAGGTCAGTCTGCTGCACGGCAGAGTTCTGCGTGGTCTGCACCGCCGTGGCCGTACCGGTATTGATCTTCGGCACGTTGATGGAGTCAGTACCCGGCGGCAGCGGGAACGACGGAGTCAGGTTGGCAGTAATGCGACCCGGGCGGGCGAGGCGAACAAACTGATCCTCTAGCCAGCGAGGCGGCACGAATTCGCCACCTGCCCCATTCGTGGTGCTGATAGCACGGAACTCCGGGTCAGCGGCGCGCCCACGGTCATTGCGGGCGAGGCGGTCAATAGCCGCATGATCGCCCTTGTTGCGCGCAAGGTGGAGGTCCCGGAAATACGACCGGCCGCCGAGCCCGGATCGGTAAATCTCCGGCTCGCTGGTCACCTTAATGCCAGACGGGGCATAGCGCTTAGCCATCTCGGCGGCAGCATCATCGGCGCGGATCTGCGCGTCCAGCTCCTTGGCGCGCTCATCAAAAGCGCGTACCTCCGCCTCCAGGGCGTCAAACCGGCCGGACTCGTCCTCGGTGAGTCCCCGAGACTCAGTCTTGGCGGTGTCGAGCAGCTTGGTAAGCTCCTCATTCTTGGCGGAACGCTTGGCCAGAATGTCGGCCACGGCTTCGCGCTTATCCATGCGAATGTCTCCTAGACAGGGAGGCACCTACCAGATCTGGTAGGTGGTTACAGGCTGAGCGCGCGAAGTCGTGCGCTGTACAGGGAGAGGTCGGCAGCAGCGGCCGGAGAAGGTGCGGGCTCAAGCCGCGCAAGGAAGTCCCGCATCCGTTCAACCGGGAGGGACTGGAGAATTTCGTCAACGTCTCGGCTGCGCATGATCGCGCCAGCAGTAGCCGGGTTGGCGCCGAAGTTGACAACCGAGACGTCACCCTTATGTAGGTCAACCTCGGTGATATCGCGCTGAGTCCAATCTGGCGACCACTCCTGAGAGGTCACACGGAAACCAAAACTCATCTCGTCCACGTCTCCACGCTCCATGGCACTACGAAGCGCCTGAACGTGCGGAGAGGACGGGTCAAGGTCCGCCTCCACATGGAGGCCGGTAGAGTCCTCAGCAAGCCGGAGCGTGCCGGACTTGGTCCTAGCGAGCGTGAGCCCACCGTGGTTGACCACAAACGGCACGTCCGCACCAGCGGCAAGAGTCCGGGCGAACGCACCACGCCGGATCACCTCGGTATAGTCGCCGAGATAGTCACTCATTTCATAGGGCGACTCAGTCACCGACGCATAGCCGGTAAACCGTACGGTGCTTCCGCCGGTACCGTCGTCCAGCGCGCGAAGCTCCATGCCCTGATAGGCAGCGGAACGGCTCTCGACTACGTTTCTGCGCTCTGCGCGGGCAGACAAATCATTCATTACAAAACCGCCCCCAAAGCGTCGGCAGTCGGCTCGGACTTACCGGCCTGCGTATCCTTCATGGGCTTGACATTGGAATTCAGCGGCGCGTTGATGTCGTCGCCACCGTCAACCGGCCCGTAGTTCTCAAGTGCACGAATTTCGTTCGGCGTAAGTAGCCCAGCGGTACGAGCGGCGCCGTACACGGCATACCGGCCGGCTGTATCGGTCCTGAGGAGCGCATCCGCGTTGAACTTCGCCGTCTGAGGCTTGGGCAGCATCGCTGACCACGCATCCTCGAAGCGGCCGAGCCACGCGGACAGCGTGTATGCCAGGAATCCGATACCTTGCTGCTCAATGCCGGTGCCCCAAGACGTCGTCTTGTCCACTTGACCGAGCATGTGCGGTGGAATCCCAAAAAGCATGGCAATGTCGAGATTTTGCGCTGCCCTGGTACCCAAAAACTGGGCGTCATCGGGGGTCACGGAAATGGGCTTCCACTCAGCCCCACCGCTCAACACACCGACAGTGTGGGAATTCCGCAGGCCACCATGGGACGCCGTAAACGAGTCCTTGAGCATGCGGGCGCGCTCCTTATCCAGGTCCCCCGGGACATGGATAATGCCGCTCATATGGGCACCAGCGCCGAAAAAGCGGGCGCCGAACTCCTCGGCAGCAAGGCCAAGCCCAATTGCCTGGCGCGCATGCGAAATCACGCTAATGCCAGTCGGCGACTCGGGATACGACATCCCAAGTATGTGGACAACATCCCACGCATCTACCGGCTTGCGGTCAATGGTGTATACCCGGTCGCCGTTGTTGTCGAACTGACAATCCACGCGGTCGGGATGGAGCACACGCAGTCGAGTGGGCCGGTGAAGGTGGTCCCGAGCCAGCACCAGGCAATAGGCGTTGCCACGCAGCAGCAAGGACACCATGAGCTGTGATATGCCGAGACGTCGCGTCGGCAGCCGGCTGTCGTTCGCACCGCCGAAAGGATCGGCCACGATAGCCGGTGGCGGTTCAACAGTCTTACGGATCTCCCCATCCGCCTTTACGGCGTCGAACGGCAGACCAGCCACCGCGTCTGAGAGAATGCGAACACATGCCGAAACCGCGATCAGCTGCATTGCCGTATCGTCGGTCACCGGGACGCCAGAGGCCGTCACGGCAGCGAGGGAGCCATTCGACGGGATAGCCCACGGGTCGCCACCTCCAGCGGGGGCATACAGGCGCTTTTCCAGTGCCCGGCGGATTAGGCTCACCGGTCAATCACCAGCCCGACCACCAGCAGCGCTATGCCGAGCAGAAAGACACCAGCGGCCACATTCCAGGACCAGACGGCCCCGACAACGCAACCGATTCCGGCAACGTCGGCCACCTCGGACAGCACGCGCCGGGTGACGTTGATATGTCTCACGCGTCCTCCACGTGCGGTAGACCACCTACCAGATCTGGTAGGTGGGTTCTAGAGGTCAGCCCAAGACCAGAACTGCGGCTCAGGGGTTCGCTCGGGCTCCTGGCATGCGCGCTCAAGCGCCATTACGGCTGAAACAGCAAGGTCGATCTTGCGCGGCGAACCCTTGGAATCCTTAGACAGGCGCGAACCGCGCGAGTCAGTGCGGATTACGCAGTTAGCAAGGTGCCGCGCCAACCGGGGATCGCCAGAGTGCGTCACAGTCTCGTTTAGGACCGCTTCGTAAAAGCGCTGCGTTGCTGGCGTCATGCGGGCGGGCGACTGAGGGAATTCCACGACCGGAAGCCCTTCGCCCTCCAGGATTTGGTACGTCCTAGCCCAACGGAAGGGGTCGCAGACGATTTCGCGAACCTGCCACTTGCGGCAAGCGCGGCGAATTTCGTCCTCCACATCGATGATGGGTACGGCCCAGTCTTGGCCGACACCTTGGGGCTTTTCCCAGGCGGCCACGACGTCCACATGAGGCTTGTCGTCCTCGCTGACCGTACAGGAAACGACAACGAGTGCAGTGCTGTCGTTGGAGAAAGAGCCATCGAAGCCCAAAACCACCTCGGAACCATCCGGGATGGTGACTTCGGAATCCTCGCAAGCGTCCCACGCGCCAGCGGGCAGCCACGCTTGGGCGGTGCTCGTCCACTGGTTGAGTCGCTTGGTTCGAAACTCGTTCTCTGGCGTGCGCAACACAGCCGCTTCGAAGTCTTCGGCGGCCACAATGTCCCCGAAGCCAGGATTAGCAGCCTCCCAGACAGCGGGGTCTGTGTGGTCGGCACCCTCCGGCGCGCCCCACCATTCGCAGTAGAACGACGGGTCGATGGTTTCTCCGCTGGCGACCCGCTCCGCGTACTGGTACATGCCGTAACAGAGCGAGTCTTGCCCGGTGGAATCCGACTTCACGCCAGCCGTGGTAATGCCGACCATTAGCGGCTCAGCACGTGCGCCCGTGGAAAGGGCCATCACGTCCCATAGTTCGCGATTTGGTTGTGCGTGGACCTCATCGAACATAACCAGCGTGGCCGAGAGACCTTCCTTACTGAAGGCTTCGGCCGAGAGAACCCGGTACACGCTTCCGGTAGCCGGGAATTCGATGGCATCGCGATAGACGTTGAACATGCCGGAAAACTCCGGCTGTAGATCAATCATCTTCTTTGCGGTGCCGAATACGATTCGCGCCTGTTCCTTATCGGCGGCGCAGGAATAAACCTCGCCACCTTGCGGACCGAACGCGAGGCCGTACAGCGCGATGCCCGCACCCAACGCGCTTTTGCCGTTCTTGCGCGGCATGCCAATTAGCGCCTGTCGGTGCTTGTACCGGCCGTCAGCGCGTCGCGCGAACAGCCGGCCAAGCATGAGGCTCTGCCACGGTCGCAGGACCATGGGGCCGCCCGTAGGGCCACCCACAGAGTCTTTGGTGATCTTTAGGAATTGCGAGAAGGTTCCGAAGTCCGGTCCGTCTCCCCGCTCGATTTCCTCGGCGCTTACGGGAGTGACAAACAGCGGCTCACCCATTACGTGCCTCCGCCCGCCATGCGCGCGTTTCCACACGCTTGGCACGGCGCTTGCGCCACTTCGGGTACGGCGGGGTGTGACCGGGGCAGCAATACTGTACGAAGCGGACTCGGCCAAGCATGCGCATTACGCCTTAGTCCTCTCTGCACGGTCGGCGATCATCTGCTCAAAGGCGGATCGAGCCTTAACCTCAGCAAGGCCCATGCGCGTACGGTCCGCTGGCGTGAGACCCAGCGAGGCGGCTACGCGGTTCATCTGAACTTCGAGGGTCGACAGCATGGCCACTACCGGGTTGGCTACCAGGTGACCATCGTTGGGGCGCTCAATCAGGAGTCCGTATTGGGCAAGGTTGGCCATCATCAGCGCGCGCCGATCGGCCATCTCGCACAGCCACAACAGGGTTGGGTGATCCGACGGGGCGAGCCACGCCCTAGTGTGGCCCGTAACGGCCTCCCAGAGCTCTGTACCGGCCTCTGACAGGCCCAATGGGGTCTCGGTACCAGCGGCGGGCAGCGGCGTCACAGAGGCCAGATCCGGGAGCGCGCGCTTACCCGGGTTTCCGAGACGTCGTTTCTTCTCGTTCGGCATTGGGGGCGGCCCTGGCATGCGCACGCCTCCTTTTATGCAAGTCCGAGCGTTTCGTGATCAACAAAAAACGACCCGCTAACCTGCGGCCGTGCGCGTGAGCATGGGGGCCGGGTCCGGAAGCCACGCGCGCCCAGAGATTGACCCACCCCCCACCCCCTTAATTCAGGTGGCAGACTCTCACTGCACTACCGACAGCAAATGCCAAAAGGGCATGCCAGGCCGGCTAGCTCAGCCTGTGCGGTTATGCTTCCGACTGTTGCAAGCTCTGCACAGGACTTGGATGTTCTCCTTGGTGTTAGTACCACCCAGAGACTTGGGGATGATGTGGTCAGCGCATAGATCCGCAGCAGGATGCGCGCACACCTCATAGCCGGGGCACCAGTCACCATGGGTAGACCGGTGACCATCCAGCACAGTACGCGCCAAACGCTGCCAGGCAGAGCCATAGCCACGCCTAGTGGCACTCCCGCGCTGCTTATCCCGCGCCGCCTGATATTCAGCCTGGTGAGTGTCGCACCTTGAAGGGTTGGCGGTAAGTCTGCCGCAAACCAGGCATGGTCGCTTAGGCATTCCCGCCTACCAACCGGCGGGCAGCGAAGCTGATGCGCCAGGCTGCGACGGAGGGGGCGAAGTAGGCGCGGCAGGCTCCGGCGTGCACGCACATGGCGAAGCCGGCGCGGTACACGTGGACTGATGTACACGAGCCGCAACAGTGCCTGGGACAGCGTGCGGGGCGCAGGAAAAGACATTCACAATGCTGTTAGCCGCAGTCGGCATGGGGCCGAACACTGGGGCAGGCTGCTGCGGATCGGCAAGCTGCATCGCCTGATCTCGGCGAGCCTGCTCAATGTCGGTGATGGTGACCATCTCGCTGACGGTCGGCCGACGCTGCCACTGAACCGTAGCAGGCTGCCCGCACGCGCATAGCGCCACGGATGGTCACCATCCTTCGAAAGAACGCAAAGAGACCACCTACCAGATCTGGTAGGTGGTTGTGGGTAGCCGCCCCCGGGCTCGAACCGGGATCCTCGCACTCCTAAGGCGCGCGCCTCTACCAATTGGGCTAGGCGGCCAATGCAAGGCTTTCGATACAGACCCCGGGTGGGGTACCTCGCTGCTGCGCGCGTAGTCTCGACCGGACTTGCACCGGCAATGCCGCCTCTCCGGCGGAGTTTTGCAATTAAACTACGAGACCGACAGGGGGCGTAACGGTGGCCACCGCACTTACCTGCCAAGGGTGCGACCCTTTGTCCCTCCGCCCGGAGTCGAACCGGGATCATCGGTGCCACATACCGACGCTCGACCATTGAGCTACGAAAGGTGTGCCCGCTTGCGCTCAGAACCACGGACGGGAGAGAGCATCAACGTGGGATCGCAAGCGGGAGCGCGAGAAGCGGGTCACTCGGCCCGCCCGATAATTGGTTGGGGACGACGCGGCAACTCCGCTCTCATATGCACTGGAGCGCAACGGTTTCCTCTGAGTGGAGGGCCGCTGGGCCCAAAAGTCGCTGTATGACGGACATGACGTTCAGACCCCTTGCTCCGGTTTCCCTATAGGTTTCTTTATGGATACCGGGAGACATAGCTTGAACGTCATGTCCGTCATGCCTAGTAGGTAGAAGCTTGAATTCTTCGCCTGCGCGCCCCTTCTCGCTGTCCTGAAAGCACGAAAAAGCCCCGGCGGGCGCCAGGCCACGTCGGGGCTCCCTCTCTGAGGTTAGGGTTAACTTATCTAGTTGGTTGTGACGGACGTCACTCTCACTCGTCCTCCTCCTCGGGCTCTGGGGAGCGAACGAATTGCACCTTGACCCGGTCCTCCGCGTTCGGCCGGTAGGCGTTCGTCCTGTGCACCGTCACTCGCTCGACAAACAGCTGTACAAATGCTCGCCGATCGTCGACTGACGCACCGTGCCACCATGAACCGGGTCCCAAGGGGTCTACGTCGGGGTAGCCCTCCGGGAGCCACTCCATGATGGGCAGCGCCGGCGTGCTTCGTTCCTCCAGCGTGCCTAGCCGTGCCTCGGTGTGCTCCAGCCGTTCAGTGAGCGACTGTTCCGCGCTGAGGAACGCCTTGCGCCCGATTGGGCCCTTGTAGCCGCCCGCTGCACGGTCCTCGTACAGCTCCTCCAGGGCCCGTACGACGTCCGCCCGCTCGGCCACCAAGGAACGGCGCTCCCCGGCCGTCTCGGGGGCCTCCTGTGACCGCGCAAAGCGCCTAGTGGCTTCGGCCAGCGTGTCTAGCGTTTCTTCGTCTGCCTCTGCCGTTCCGACCAGCGCAAAGATTCGACGTGCCACGAAATCGTCAATGCCCGTGCACTGAATCGTGATCACCCCCGTGTGATGATCGGGAGCTGCTTTACGCGGCTTGCATTGGTAGTGCGACTTGGTAGGGGCGGACGCCTTTGCGTGCCCAACCATTACATGGTTGCTTTCGCAGTGGAGGATGTCCATTGCGGAGAGAAGGGTTTGACCCTGGAATTGGCCCTTGCCCCTTCCCCGGCCGTCAAGCCATTCCTGTAGTTCTTCCCATTCGGCGCGCGGGATGATCGGCCCGCACTGGAGCGTGAGCGGTTCCATGGTCTCGGGATCGCGGAGAATTCGATATCCCGCGATGCTGCGCGTGGGGTTCCCGTCCTTGTCGGTCTTGTAAACAGGGGCCGCTTGCATTCCCGCAATGCGGGGGTCACGGAGGATGCGCTTAAGGGTTGTAGGGTCCCACGCGCTATTTGCTGTCCGCTTGCCGATTGTCGCGCCCCGAGTGGGGACTTTATCCGCTTCTAGCTGCGCGCAGATGTTTGTCAGCGAGCCGGGGAAGCCTTTTCCGCGCTTTGGACTTACAGGCGTATCCTTATGCGCCTTAATCGTCCACCATACCCGCTGAATCACTTTTGCTTCGCTCTTGCGGATAGCGAGTGTCTGAATGACTACCGGGCGGTTCTTGTCGGCAGGGTTAGGGATCATGAGCGGAACCATTTCGAAGCCGTAGGGTTCCTTACCCACGAACCCGCCCAGCGAACGAGCAAGATCGTGGGCGCCGCGCACGGCGGTACTTTTGTTCTTGCTTTCGTTATGCGCTTGGTCGAGCCGCATAATCAGGTGGATAAGGTCCATAAGGTTGCCCCTACGGAACTCGCCCTCGGTGACGCTGACAATGGTTACGCCCAAGTTCAGCAATTCCGTTACTACCGGAATTGCATCCAACGGGTCCTTTCGCGAAAACCGGGACACGTAGAGAACAATGATCATGTTCACGCGTCCGGCGCGGCAGTCGTTGAGCAGACGCTCAAACTCCGGCCGGTCGACTTCGGAAAATGCGCTCGTCCCGGGCTTTTCCGAGTAGTGCCCCACCCATACAATGTCAGCCCCGGCACGCCCCCGCTTCTCGGCTTCCTCTCGGTTGGCGGCGCGCTGAGTTGCGGGTGAGGCGGTGCTGCCGTTGCCCCGTTCCTCAGACTGCCGGTCGTAGCCTGCTGCGTGAATGGTCATGCCGGTTACCACCCCTGTTGTCATACCCGAATACTAGCCCACCCAACTGGGTGATGGCTTGCCGACGCCGGGCGGGCCGACCAGCGCGAGCACCGCGCCCCCGCGGCGGCCGCCGACCAGGCCGAGCCCCTGGTCGGCCCGGCGCTTGCGGACGGCCAGGTACTCGACGATCCGCTCCTTCACGTCGGTGAGGCCGGCGTGGTCGGCGTCGAGCACGGCGCGGGCGCCGGCGATGTCGTAGGCGTCCTCGGTGCGCTCGTTCCAGGGCAGCTCCAGGACGGTGTCCAGCCAGGTGCGGATCCAGGAGCCCTCGGGCGACTGATCGGACGCGCGCTCCAGCTTGTCGACCTCCTTGAGCGCGGCCTCCCGCACCTTCTCCGGGAGGTCGGCGGCCTCGACCCGGGCGCGGTAGTCGCCCTCCTCGTCGGCCGGGTCGCCGTTCAGCTCGGCCAGCTCCTTGCGGACGGCCTCCAGCTGGCGGCGGAGCAGGAACTCCTTCTGCTGCTTGGCCACGCCCTCCTCGACGTCCTTGCGGATGGTGTCGTTGACCTCCTCCTCGGCGAGGTGGTCGCGCAGCAGGGTGAGCGCGTACTCCAGGCGGGCGACCTGGTCGGCCTCCAGCAGCACCTTGAGCTTCTGCTCGGCGGTGGCGAAGGGCGCGTAGCCGATGTTGTCGGCGAGCTCGCCGACGCCCTCGATCTGCGCGACCCGGTCGACGATCTGCCAGGCGCCGCGCTTGCGCAGCCACTGGGTGGACAGCGCCTTGTACTCCTTGACCAGCTCGGCGGCCCGCCCGGCCACCGGCATGCCGACCGAGGACTCCCGGAACGGCGTGGTCTCCACCCAGAGGGCGGCGCCGGGGCCGGTGGTGCCGACCCCGATCCGGACCCGGCGCACGGCGCGCACCAGCGCGGCGGGCTCGCCGTCGGCCAGCCGGCCGACCTGCTCCACGGTGGCCAGCGTGCCGGCCGCCGCGTACGAGCCGTCCACCCGCGGAACCAGCAGGACCTGGGGCTTGCCGGAGCCGGCGGCCGCGGCGCGGGCGGCCTCGACCGCGGCGCGCACCTCGGTGTCCTTCAGGTCCAGCGGGACGACCATGCCCGGGAGGACGACCTCGTCGTCGAGCGGCAGCACGGGCAGGGTGAGCGGTGTGGACGTGGATGCCATGATCTCTCCCCAGTCAGTGAACTTGAGTCGACCTGACTAAGCCTCGGCGGGCGCAGGATGTTCCCGAGGCCTTGTTCGCTGCGAGCGAACGCGGCGTCACCGGAACGACCAGGGGGTGGCGCCGTCAAAAGAGCCGGGAAAGAACGGCCCAAGAGGGCCCCGGCGTCAGCGCGCGGCGGACGGGCGGGCGCCGGCCCGCACCGTCGCGGCGGCCGGGGAGGCGGAGCCGACCGCCGGGGTCTGCGCCGCACGGGTGCGCGGCCGCGGCGGGCGCCGCTCGATCCGCCGCAGCCAGCGCGACAGCGCCACCCCGGTGAGCACCGCGGCCGGGTGCCCCACGGCCGTGACCAGGTCCTTCTCGGTGGCGATCTGCTCGGCGATCATCAGCCCGACGCCACCCAGCGCCAGCACCCGCCCGTGCCGAGGCAGCAGCCCGGCCACCGCGCCCAGGCAGGCGAGCACGCCGTAGCTGACCCCGATGTCCAGGGAGTCCATCGCCTCCGGCGCCATCCGCCCGGTCTCCACCGCGGTGATCACCACGCCCTGGGAGAGCAGCGTCGCCGCGACGTGCCCGATCGCGAACACCGCCGCCGCCCGGCCGGTGCCGACCCTGCGCTCCAGCGGCGCCAAGGTGACGGCGAAGCCCCACAGGTAGGGCATCCACACCTCCCCGGCCACCCAGAAACCGCTGAACAGGAGGGCCCGCAAGGGGTGCTGGAGCAGGTTGTGACCGTCCGAACTGGAGGCCTCCTGCAGGCGCTGGACGAGATCCGGATCGGCGAGCCCGGCAAAGGTCGTGGTGGCTCCCACCACGGCGAGGTACCCGAGCGTGAAGGGAGTGCGCCGGGGCGTCGGCACGCGTTCCAGCAGCCATTCCAGGACGCCGGCGCGCAGTCCGTACCGGAGCATTCCGTACGGCACCGCCGCGGGCGCGCTCCGGACGGCCTCCCGCCGAAGTCCCGCCATGCCGCCTCCGCTCCACGCCCGCCGTCACCGGTGCTCGCAGCTGCCCAACGTACCGGCGCGCGCGCCGGACTCCGCTCGGCGGGGCGTTGTCGTGGCCACGTTACGTCGAGGTTCTGAGAGGCAGCTGAGAAAAGCCCGTGAAGACCGTCGACGCGGGGACCCGCCGGATTCCCGGTATTGGTCCAGACCTTCTTCCTATTAACGCGTCAGTAGGGCCTCTGACCGGCAACTTGGCGTCAACTGGAGTGCATACGTACCGTTACGCAGAGAAAATTCGCCGGGTAAGGTACCGACCCGTGCCCACTCATGCGGTGGGTCCACGGGCGGACGGACAGCCGGCCCACGGGCCGGAAACGTCCGGTCCACCTGCCGGAAAGCATCCGCTGTCCGTACGCTGCGAAGTGCGTGGGAGAAGTGGACGGGAGACCATCCGTCCACCCGACTCCCGGGCGCGCGAACGGGACGGCGGACCCGGCACAGTCCACGACGGAACAAGACTACGAGCGGAGCCCCGCCATCCCCACAGGTGGCCGGCCCGCAGCCCTGGGGGCGGTGGCGTGACCGTGACAGAAATTCAGCAGGACAACCCCAACACCGGTGGCACGGTGAGCAGTCAGCGCAGAGTGCTGGTGGTGGAGGACGAGCCCACGATCGCCGAGTCGATCGCGGCCCGACTGGGCGCGGAGGGGTTCAAGGTCGCCGTGGCCCACGACGGCCCCGGCGCGGTGGACGGCTTCCACACCTGGCAGCCGGACCTGGTGGTCCTGGACATCATGCTGCCCGGCTTCGACGGGCTGGAGGTGTGCCGCCGGATCCAGGCCCAACGCCCGGTCCCGGTGCTCATGCTGACCGCCCGCGACGACGAGACGGACCTCCTGGTCGGCCTCGGCGTCGGTGCCGACGACTACATGACCAAGCCGTTCTCGATGCGCGAACTGGCCGCCCGGGTCAACGTGCTGCTGCGCCGCGTCGAGCGCGCCCAGCAGGCCGCCCGCACGCCCGCGCTCGGCAGCCTGCGCTTCGGCGAACTGGAGATCGACCACGTGCAGCGCCGGGTCCGGCTCGCCTCTGGCGACGTCCACCTGACGCCGACCGAGTTCGACCTGCTGGCCTGCCTGGCCGCCCAGCCGCGCGCGGTGCTCACCCGCGAGCAGCTGCTGGCCGAGGTGTGGGACTGGACCGACGCGTCCGGCACCCGCACCGTCGACAGCCACGTGAAGGCGCTGCGCCGCAAGATCGGCGCCAGCTGGATCCGCACCGTGCACGGCGTCGGATACGCACTGGAGGCCCCGCTCTCCTGACGGGAGTCTCGGGCGACGGGCCTCCGGGGGGCCCGTGTCCCGGCACCGCCGTGACACCACGCGGGGATCACAGGGACCACATGACCTTTCCACAGCAACGCAACGGGGACGCCGACGGCGCGCGCCCGCAGACGCTGGCCGCACGCGCGGCCAGACGGGTCTGGGCCGACATCCGCCCGCTCGACCCGGTCCGGTCGATCAAGGGCAAGCTCGCCCTGCTGGTGATCGTCTCCGTGTTCCTGGCCACCGGGATGGTGGTCGTGGCGATCCGGTCCGAGACCCAGATCCGGATCATCATGGTCTTCTCCATGATCGCCTCGCTGCTGTTCATGCAGTTCCTCGCGCACGGGCTGACCGCCCCGCTGCGCGAGATGACGGCCGCCGCCCGCGCGATGGCCTCCGGCGACTACAGCCGCCGGGTCGAGGTGAACTCGCGCGACGAGATCGGCGAGCTGGCGGCCGCCTTCAACGCCATGGCCGCCGACCTGCAGGCCGCCGACCAGCACCGCCGCGAGCTGGTCGCCAACGTCTCGCACGAGCTGCGCACGCCCATCGCCGCGCTGCGCGCCGTGCTGGAGAACGTGGTGGACGGCGTCGTGCAGCCCAATCCGGCGACGCTGGGGGCCGCGCTGGAGCAGACCGAGCGGCTCGGCCGCCTGGTCACCCACCTGCTGGACCTCTCCAAGATCGACGACGGCGTGGTCGACCTGGACGCCCGCCCCTTCGAGGTGCGGGAGTTCCTGGACGGCGTGCTGCGCGGGGTCACCGTGGACGGCGCGACGGCCGGCGGGGCGTTCTCCAGACGCGGCGACGTGCGGCTGGCCCTGGAGGTCAGCCCGGCCGGCCTGACCGCCGTGGCGGACCCGGAGCGGCTCCACCAGGTGGTCGCCAACCTGGTCGACAACGCCTGCAAGCACTCCCCGCCCGGCGGCACCGTCACGGTGCGCGCGAGACCGGACGGCGAGGACGGCGGCCTGCTGCTGGAGGTCCAGGACGAGGGTCCGGGCATCCCGCTGGCGGACCGCAGCCGGGTCTTCGAGCGGTTCAGCCGCAGCGGCACCGCGACCGCCTCCGGTCCCGGCGCCGACGGCGGCACCGGGCTGGGTCTGGCGATCGCCCGCTGGGCGGTGGACCTGCACGGCGGGCGGATCGCCGTCGCCGAGTCGCCGACCGGCTGCCGGATCGAGGTCCGGCTGCCCGGGCAGTGCTGAGCGGGCCGGGGCATTTGTCACAGATCCGACACAGACGCACACGAAGATCGTCGGCGAATCAGTTCGGATCTTTGTCCGTTTTTGCCCTGATTTGGGGGGCGGTCGGGCCCGATCGTTTCCCCTCAGACACGGCTTTCTAACGTACTTTTTCAGCCAATCTGCAGGTCAGGACTGTGATCTGGGCGACGCCTGGGGCCCGGGGACTGCGCGATCACTGGTCAGGGGCGTAGCCTTAATCCCCGCTGTCCAAACATCCCAAAAGGAAGCGGAAGAGGGCGGTTGCCGCCGTGTCGCCACAACCTGAAACCCCCAGCTCGGCAAGCTCCACTGGCTTTGGTCCCAATGAGTGGCTCGTCGATGAGATCTACCAGCAGTACCTCCAGGACCCGAACTCGGTCGACCGAGCCTGGTGGGACTTTTTCGCCGACTACAAGCCCGGTACCGAGGTGACCCCAGTGACCCAGGCCGCGACCCAGGCCGGCCCCACGCCGACCCCTGCCGCTGCCCCCGCGCCCGCCGCTGCCGCTCCGGCCGCACCCGCGCCCGCCGCCGCCGCTCCGGCCGCACCGGCCCCGGCTGCCGCCCCGCTCGCCGCCGCGCCCGCCGCGCCCCCGGCCCCCAAGGCCGCCGCCGCCCCGGCTCCCGCCGCCGCCCCGGCCGGCCCCGAGCTGGTCCAGCTGCGCGGCCCGGCCAAGGCCGTCGCCAGCAACATGGACGCCTCGCTGGAGGTGCCGACCGCGACCTCGGTCCGCGCCGTCCCGGCGAAGCTGTTGATCGACAACCGCATCGTCATCAACAACCACCTGCAGCGCGCCCGCGGCGGCAAGGTCTCCTTCACCCACCTGATCGGTTACGCCCTGGTCCAGGCCATCAAGGCCGCCCCGGGCATGAACCACAGCTACAAGGTGGAGGACGGCAAGGCCTTCCTGGTCAAGCCGGAGCACGTCAACCTCGGTCTGGCGATCGACCTGGTCAAGCCGAACGGCGACCGCCAGCTGGTCGTCGCGGCCATCAAGAAGGCCGAGACCCTCGACTTCTTCGGCTTCTGGCAGGCCTACGAGGACATCGTCCGCCGGGCCCGCGCCAACAAGCTGACCATGGACGACTTCACCGGCGTCACGGTCTCGCTGACCAACCCCGGCGGCATCGGCACCGTGCACTCCGTGCCGCGCCTGATGCAGAACCAGGGCACCATCGTCGGCGTCGGCGCCATGGAGTACCCGGCCGAGTTCCAGGGCTCCGCCCCGGAGACCCTGTCCCGCCTGGGCGTCTCCAAGATCATGACGCTCACCTCGACCTACGACCACCGCGTCATCCAGGGCGCGGCGTCCGGCGAGTTCCTGCGCGAGATCCACCGCCTGCTGCTCGGCGAGAACGGCTTCTACGACGAGATCTTCGAGTCGCTGCGGATCCCGTACGAGCCGGTCCGCTGGGCCACCGACGTCGCCACCACCCACGACGACGAGGTCAACAAGACCGCCCGCGTCATGGAGCTGATCCACTCCTACCGGGTCCGCGGCCACCTCATGGCCGACACCGACCCGCTGGAGTACAAGCAGCGCAAGCACCCCGACCTGGACGTCACCACCCACGGCCTCACCCTGTGGGACCTGGAGCGCGAGTTCGCGGTCGGCGGCTTCGGCGGCCAGAAGATGATGAAGCTCCGCGACATCCTCGGCCTGCTGCGCAACACCTACTGCCGCACCGTCGGCATCGAGTACATGCACATCCAGGACCCGAAGCAGCGCAAGTGGCTGCAGGAGCGCCTGGAGAAGCCGTACGCGAAGCCCGAGCGCGAGGAGCAGCTGCGGATCCTCCGCCGCCTGAACTCCGCCGAGGCCTTCGAGACCTTCCTGCAGACCAAGTACGTCGGCCAGAAGCGCTTCTCGCTGGAGGGCGGTGAGTCGCTGATCGCCCTGCTGGACGCGACCATCGACGCCGCCGCCGAGCACCGCCTGGACGAGGCCGTCATCGGCATGGCCCACCGCGGCCGCCTGAACGTGCTGGCCAACATCGTCGGCAAGCCGTACGGCAAGATCTTCGGCGAGTTCGAGGGCAACCTCGACCCGAAGTCGATGCACGGCTCCGGCGACGTCAAGTACCACCTGGGCTCCGAGGGCACCTTCACCGGCCTGGACGGCGAGCAGATCAAGGTCTCGCTGGCCGCCAACCCGTCCCACCTGGAGACGGTCGACCCGGTCGTCGAGGGCATCGCCCGCGCCAAGCAGGACATCCTGGACCAGGGCGGCACCACCTTCCCGGTGCTGCCGATCCAGATCCACGGCGACGCGGCCTTCGCCGGCCAGGGCGTCGTCGCGGAGACCCTGAACATGTCGCAGCTGCGCGGCTACCGCACCGGCGGCACCGTGCACATCGTGGTGAACAACCAGGTCGGCTTCACCGCCGCCCCGGCGTCCTCGCGCTCCTCGATGTACTGCACCGACGTGGCCCGCATGATCGAGGCCCCGATCTTCCACGTGAACGGCGACGACCCGGAGGCCGTGGTCCGCGTCGCGCGGCTCGCCTTCGAGTTCCGCCAGGCGTTCCACAAGGACGTCGTGATCGACCTCATCTGCTACCGCCGCCGCGGTCACAACGAGGCCGACAACCCGTCGTTCACCCAGCCGCTGATGTACGACCTGATCGACAAGAAGCGCTCGGTGCGCAAGCTGTACACCGAGGGCCTGATCGGTCGCGGCGACATCACCATGGAAGAGGCGGAGCAGGCGCTCCAGGACTTCCAGGGCCAGCTGGAGAAGGTCTTCGCCGAGGTCCGCGACGCGGCCCAGGCGCCGGCCGACACCACCGCGGGCAAGCCGGTCGCCGACTTCCCGGTCTCCATCCAGACCGGCATCTCCCAGGAGATGGTCAAGCGGATCGCCGCCTCGCAGGTCAACCACCCGGACTGGCTGACCGTCCACCCGCGCCTGCTGCCGCAGCTGCAGCGCCGCGCCGCCTCGGTCGAGGACAACACCATCGACTGGGCGATGGGCGAGACCCTCGCCATCGGCTCGCTGCTCATGGAGGGCCACCCGGTCCGCCTGGCCGGCCAGGACAGCCGCCGCGGCACCTTCGGCCAGCGGCACGCCGTCCTGATCGACCGCAAGACCGGCGAGGACTACACCCCGCTGCAGTACCTCACCGAGGACCAGGCCCGCTACACCGTCTACGACAGCCTGCTGTCGGAGTACGCGGCCATGGGCTTCGAGTACGGCTACTCGCTGACCCGCCCGAACGCGCTGGTCATGTGGGAGGCGCAGTTCGGCGACTTCGTCAACGGCGCGCAGACCATGGTGGACGAGTACATCGCCTCCGCCGAGCAGAAGTGGGGCCAGCACTCGGGCGTCGTCCTGCTGCTGCCGCACGGCTACGAGGGCCAGGGCCCGGACCACTCGTCCGCCCGCCCGGAGCGCTTCCTCCAGCTGTGCGCGCAGGACAACATGACGGTCGCCATGCCGACCCTGCCGTCGAACTACTTCCACCTGCTGCGCTGGCAGGCGCACAACCCGCACCACAAGCCGCTGATCGTCTTCACCCCGAAGTCGATGCTGCGTCTGAAGGCCGCGGCGAGTGCGACCGAGGAGTTCCTGTCGGGCTCGTTCCGCCCGGTCATCGGTGACACCGCCGTCGACCCGGCGCAGGTCCGCAAGGTGGTCATCACCTCCGGCAAGTTCTACTACGACCTGGCGGCGGCCCGGACCGAGCGCGGCGTGACCGACACCGCGATCGTCCGCATGGAGCGGCTCTACCCGCTCCCGGTGGCCGAGCTCCAGGAGGAGCTGGCCCGCTACGGCGACAACGTCCAGTTCGTCTGGGCGCAGGAGGAGCCGGCCAACCAGGGTGCCTGGCCGTTCATCGCGATGAACCTGGTCGACCACCTGCAGGTCGTCATCGGCCGCAGCGGCGGCGACGCCCGGCTGCGCCGCGTCGCCCGCCCGGCGGCCTCGTCGCCGGCGGTCGGCTCGGCCAAGCGGCACGGTGCCGAGCAGCAGGCGCTGATCGAGGAGGTCTTCGCGCTCTGACGCGCTGAGGCCCCGCACCGCTGATACGCCCGCGGCCCCCGTCCCCCACCCAGGGGGACGGGGGCCGCGGGCGTTCCTGTTCACGTCAAGGTCGCAGCTCTGCAACCAAACGGGGACCGGGCCGCACGTCCTCCTGACGGATCGATAGGTTATGGCTCGCCAGGTCGCCGCCCGGCGCCCGTCATCGCGCCCGCGGCCCGGCCGAACGACCTCACCGCTCTCCCAGGGGGATCACCACATGACCGCCGACACGCCGCACCCCGGCAAGCTTCCTCCGGTCTTCCAGCCGCTCCTCCCGGACGACCCCCGGGAGGTCGGCGGCTACCGGCTGTTCGCCCGGCTGGGCGCCGGAGGCATGGGCCGGGTCTACCTCTCGTACACCCCGGGCGGGCGCCCGGTGGCGCTCAAGGTGGTCCGTCCCGAGTTCGCCGAGGACGGCGAGTTCCGCCGCCGCTTCGCCCAGGAGGTCAGCAACGCCCAGCGGATCCACGGGCTGTACACCGCGCAGGTGATCGACTCCGGCGGCCTGGACTCGGACGCCCCCTGGCTGGTCACCGCGTACGTCCCGGGCCCGTCGCTGCAGCAGGTGGTGCGGGAGAACGGCGCGCTGCCGGTGCGCACCGTGCTGCTGCTGATGGGCGGCATCGCCGAGGCGCTGCAGGCGATCCACAGCGTCGAGGTGGTCCACCGCGACCTCAAGCCCGCCAACGTGCTGGTCGCCGGGGACGGCCCGCGGGTGATCGACTTCGGCATCGCCCGGGCCGCCGACGCGACCGCGCTGACCGGCACCGGCTACCGGATCGGCTCCCCCGCCTTCATGTCCCCCGAGCAGGCCCAGGGCCGCCCGGTCACCCCGGCCACCGACGTCTTCGCGCTCGGCGCCCTGGCCGCGTACGTGGCCGGCGGCACCCCGCCGTTCGGCGACGGGCCGGACACCGCCGTGCTCTACCGGGTGGTGCACGAGGAGCCGGACCTGGAGGCCGTCCCGGCGGACCTGCGCGAGCTGATCCAGCGCTGCCTGGCGAAGTCCCCGGAGGACCGCCCCAAGCCCGCCGAGATCATCCAGGTCGCCCGCAACCACCCCGAGGTCGGCGGCCAGCTGCGCTTCGCCGACGACTGGCTGCCGCGGCAGGTCAACACCGAGATCACCCGCCGCTCCGACCTGCCCAGGACGCCGCCCACCCCGCTGCCGGCCGCGCCCGCCACCCCGCCGCCGGCCCCGGCCGCTCCCCCGCTGCCCACCCACCCGGCCACCGCGGTGGCCCACGCCCCGCAGCAGCCGGCCACGCCCCCGCCGGGCTTCGCGCCGCCGCCGCTCGGCGCGTACGGCGCCCCGCAGCCGCCCACCGAGACGCCGACCGCCCCGGTGCTGCCCGCCCCGCCCACCGTCCAGCTGCCGCAGCCCGAGCAGCCGTCCCACGACACCCCGCCGCCCGGCCCGGTGGTCACCGCCGTCACCTCGGCGCCCGAGCCGGCGCCCGGGAAGAAGGGCGGGGTGTCCTGGAAGGTGCTGCTCACGGTCGCCCTGGTGATGGCGGTCGGCGGCACCGCGGGCGGCGTGCTGTTGATGAAGAAGCTGGACGACGGCGGCAAGAGCGACACCAGCGCCTCCTCCTCCTCGCGGTCCACCGGCGGGGCCAACCCGCCGGCGCCCGCTCCCAGCCAGAGCTCGGGCCCGAGCGCCGACGGCACCGCCACCAACCCGCCGGTGACGGCCGCTCCCTCGAAGTCCGGTGGGAGCACCGTCTCGGCCCCCGCCCGGCCGACCGGCTACTCCCCGATGTTGGACAAGAAGTCTCTGGCGATCCCCGGCGCCGAGTACTCCTCCGACGCGTACCGGATCGACCTGGACGCGGGCACCGTGGTGCCGCGCAGCAGCAACGACCTGAAGTGGGGTCTCGGCGTCACCAACACCGGCACCGGCAGCAAGGCCAACTCCTTCGACAGCTTCGGCGACGACAAGTCGGACTTCGCGGTGATCACCGAGCCGTCCATCACCGCCGAGCAGTGCGCCGCCGCGATCGACTCCCGGCCCGACACCGACCTCTCGTACAACCGCGTCGCGCCCGGCCGCCTGCTGTGCGTCCGCGACCGGGTCACCCGCAACATCGCCATCGCGGTGATCGAGCAGGCCGACCCGACCACCGGCGCCGCCAAGGTCACCGTCAGCACCTGGCGCGCCGCCTGACCGGACTATCCTGACCAGGTCAATTCCCATCGGACCGGAGCGAACCGTGTACTTCACCGACCGAGGCATCGAGGAGCTGGAGAACCGGCGCGGCGACGAGGAGGTCACCTTCGAGTGGCTGGCCGAGCGTCTGCGCGAGTTCGTCGACCTCAACCCGGACTTCGAGATCCCGGTCGAGCGGCTGGCCACCTGGCTGGCCCGGCTCGACGACGAGGACGACGACGAGTGACGTCCTGACGCCGCGATCGCCGAAGGGGCCCGGGAGGCAACCGCCTCCCGGGTCCTTTCGCGTCCATGGCGGAGGGACCCCGTAGGGGACGGCTCCGGGGCGGGTCCGGGCCCGTCTCGGGGGCGGAACCGCTTGCTTTTCCCGGCACGCGATATATCGTCTTCTACAGAGAACGCGATACATCGCGATCCGCGACGGGAGGCGGCAGAGATGAGCCAGTGGACGATCGAGGGGCCCGGCAGGACCACCTTCGAGGACGCGGTCCGCGCGCTGCACGTGCGCGTCATCGACGGCAGCGTGAACGTGGTCGCGGCCGAGGGCCCGGCCCGCCTGGAGGTCACCGACCTCAAGGGCGAGCCGCTGCACGTGACTCTGGTGGACGGCGTCCTGACCGTCACCTACAAGGACATCAACAGCTGGGGCGAGTTCGGCGACTGGATCAAGTCGATCGGCTCGGTCCGCAACTTCTTCGACTCCTTCAAGCGCAAGCGCTCCGTCGACGTCACCCTGACCGTCCCGGCCGACGCCGAGGTCAAGGTCGGCACCGTGTCGGCCCACTCCACCGTCACCGGCATCGACGGCCGCGTCTCGGTGCAGGGCGCCAACGGCGACACCACCCTGGCCGGGGTCACCGGGCGGATCGACGCCAGCACCGTCACCGGCGACGTGGACGCCCAGGAGGTGGGCGGCCAGCTCAAGGTCAACACCGTCTCCGGGCAGCTCACCGTGATCGCCGGCACCGCCGACCGGATCCAGGCCAACACCGTCACCGGCGCCGTCACCCTGGACCTCGACGTGGCCGGCGAGACCGACGTCAAGGTCAACACCGTCAGCGGCCCGGTCGTGGTCCGGATCCCCTCGCTGGCCGACGCCACCGTCAACGCCGGCTCCACCAGCGGCGACGTCTCCAGCACCTTCGACGAACTCACGATGACCAGCACCTGGGGCGCCAAGAAGATCTCCGGCCAGCTCGGCGAGGGCCGCGGCAGCCTCCACGTCACCACCGTCTCCGGCGCGGTGACGGTGCTGCGCCGCCCCGACGCCGAGGACGACGCCCCGGTGGTGATCAAGGAGCTCCCGGCCTCCCCCGCCGCCACTGAGCCCACCGACGCCGGGCCGGCCGGCCCCGACCTGACCAAGGAGGCCTGAGATGACCCCCGTGTTCGGCCACGGCCGACTCCGGCTCTACCTGCTGAAGCTGCTGGACGAGGCCCCGCGGCACGGCTACGAGGTGATCCGCCTGCTGGAGGAGCGCTTCCAGGGCCTGTACGCCCCGTCCGCCGGCACGGTCTACCCGCGGCTGGCCAAGCTGGAGCAGGAGGGCCTGGTCAGCCACAGCTCCGAGGGCGGCCGCAAGGTCTACCGGCTGACCGACGCCGGCCGCACCGAACTCGAAGCCCGGCAGGGCGAGTTGGACGAGCTGGAGGTGGAGATCCACGACTCCGTGGCGCAGCTCGCCGGGGCGATCCGGGAGGACGTCCGGGACAGCGCCAAGGACCTGCGCGAGGAGCTGTGGCAGGCCGCCAAGCAGGCCCCCCGGCCGGACCACCCCTCCGCCGGGGCGGGCGGCGACCCGTGGGCCGGGCCCTGGGGCGACAACGAGTCCTGGCAGCGCGCCAAGGAGGAGTTCGCCCAGTTCAAGCGGCAGGCCAAGGAGCAGGCCAAGCGGGCCCGGGAGCAGGAGAAGGCCGCCAAGGCCAAGGCGAAGGCCGCCGAGGAGGAGGCCCGCCGGCTGCGCGAGCAGGCCAAGGCCTCCCGCACCGCCGCCCAGCAGGAGGCGCTGCGGATCAAGCGCCGGGTCGAGCAGCAGGTGCGCGAGCACGCCGCGAAGGGCGACTGGCCGACCGGACTGGCCGAGGGCCTGTCCGAGCTGACCAAGGGCCTGGCCGGCCTGGCCGACGCCGCCCGCTGGGGCCACCCGGCGGACGAGCCCCCGGCCGAACCGGCCGAGCGGATCACCGTGACCCGGATCGACCTGGACAAGGACCAGGACGGGACGGCCACCCCCACCGACCTGCCGCCGTGGGCGCGCACCGACCCGGACGCCGACCCGTCCCGCGAGCTGGAGCGACTGCTCGACCGCTTCCGCGACCAGGTCCGCGACGCGGCCCGGGACGGCGGGGTCGGCCCGGACAAGCTGGCCGAGGCCCGCTCGGTGCTGGGCGCGGCCGGCGAACGCTTGAAGCGGCTGCTCGGCTGATCCGAAGCGGCGGCCCGGTGTCCTCGCCCGAGGACACCGGGCCGCCGCGCGTCAGGGGTTGAGCACGACCTTGCCGAAGACCTCGCCCTTGGCGAGCCGGGCGAAGCCGTCCCGGGCCTCGGACAGCGGCAGCACCGAGTCGATCACCGGCCGGACGCCGGTGTTCGCGCACAGCGCCAGCAGCCCGGCCAGCTCCTCCTTGGTGCCCATGGTCGAGCCGACCACCTTGAGCTCCAGGAAGAAGATCCGGTTCAGCTCGGCGGCCTTCGGGCTGGGGCCGGAGGTGGCGCCGGAGATGACGATGGTGCCGCCCGGGCGCAGCGACTTCACCGAGTGCGACCAGGTCGCCGCGCCGACCGTCTCCATCACCGCGTCCACCCGGGCGGGCAGCCGGGCGCCGCTCTCGAAGGCCGCGTCCGCTCCGAGCTCGACCGCCCGCCGGCGCTTGGCCTCGTCCCGGCCGGTGACCCAGACCCGCAGGCCGGCCGCCTTGCCGAGGACGACCAGCGCGGTCGCCACCCCGCCGCCGGCGCCCTGCACCAGCACGGTGTCACCGGGCTTGACCCCGGCGTTGGTGAACAGCATCCGGTAGGCCGTCAGCCAGGCCGTGGGCAGGCAGGCGGCCTCCTCGAAGCTCAGCTCCGCGGGCTTGGGCAGCAGGTTCCAGGTCGGCACGGCCACCTGCTGGGCGAAGGTGCCCTGGTAGCGCTCGGTCAGGATGGACCGGGGCTCGTCCGGGCCCACGCCGTGACCGGTCTGGCCGATCACCGAGTGGATGACGACCTCGTTGCCGTTCTCGTCGACGCCGGCGGCGTCGCACCCGAGGATCATCGGCAGCTTCTCGGCGGGCAGGCCGACGCCGCGCAGCGACCACAGGTCGTGGTGGTTGAGGCTGGCAGCCCTGACCGTCACCACGCTCCAGCCGGGGCGGGCCTGCGGCTCGGGGAGTTCGCCCAACTCCAGGCCGCTGAGCGGGTCGTCGGCGTCGATACGGGCGGCATAGGCAGCAAACATGCCCCGGACACTAGCCGGGACGGCCGAGGCCGGGAACCACGCGTACGTGTGACGCGCGTCCCGGCCTCAGCTGTTCCCCCCTCGCCTCCGGGCGCTCGGACCCGCTGCCGACGGTCGTCGCTCCGGCGCTCGTGCCTCGCTTGTCGCTCTCCCTCCTTGCCCGCCATCGGGCAGGAGGGGCCCACCCTCTCGGCAGCGGCGCGCCCTTCGACTCGGGGGGAACCGGGGGAGCGGCCGTCACAGTCGGCGCGCTCCCCCGACACCGCGTCAGATCCTGGCCACGCCCTCGGCGCGGGCGGCGTCGGCCACGGCCTTGGTGACCGCCGGGGCGACCCGCTCGTCGAACGGCGAGGGGATGACCTTCTGCGGCGTCAGCTCGTCGGCCACCACGCCGGCCAGCGCCTTGGCGGCGGCCAGCTTCATGCCCTCGGTGATCCGGGAGGCCCGCACCTGGAGGGCGCCGGCGAAGATGCCCGGGAAGGCCAGCACGTTGTTGATCTGGTTCGGGAAGTCGCTGCGCCCGGTGGCGACGACCGCCGCGTACTTGTGCGCCACCTCGGGGTGGATCTCCGGGTCGGGGTTGGCCATCGCGAAGATGAACGCGCCCTCGGCCATGGTCGCCACGACCTCCTCCGGCACGGTGCCGCCGGAGACGCCGATGAACACGTCGGCGCCGGCCAGCGCGTCGGCCAGCGAGCCCTTGAGGCCCGAGCGGTTGGTCTGCTCGGCGATCTCGGCCTTGACGTCCGTCAGGTCGCCGCGGCCCTCGTACACCACGCCCTTGCGGTCGCAGACGGCCACGTCGCCGATGCCCGCGGCCACCAGCATCTTGGCGATGGCGATGCCGGCCGCGCCGGCGCCGGAGATCACGGCCCGCAGCGAGCCGATCTCCCGGCCGGTCACCTTGGCGGCGTTCCACAGGGCGGCGGTGGTGACGATCGCGGTGCCGTGCTGGTCGTCGTGGAACACCGGGATGTCCAGGGCCTCCTGGAGGCGGCGCTCGATCTCGAAGCAGCGCGGGGCGGAGATGTCCTCCAGGTTGACGCCGCCGAAGGAGGGGGCCAGCCGGACGACCGTCTCGACGATCTCGTCCACCTCGGTGCAGGCGAGCGCGATCGGCACGGAGTCCACGCCGCCGAACTGCTTGAACAGGATGGCCTTGCCCTCCATCACCGGGAGCGAGGCCTCCGGGCCGATGTCGCCGAGACCCAGCACCGCGGTGCCGTCGGTGACCACCGCGACGGTGTTGGACTTCCAGGTGTAGTCGTTGACCAGCTCCGGCTGCTCGGCGATGGCCGTGCAGACCCGGGCGACACCGGGGGTGTAGGCGAGGGACAGGTCGTCCGCGTCGCGCACCGGCACGGTCGCCCGGATCTCCATCTTGCCGCCGCGGTGGAGCGCGAAAACGGCGTCGACCGGATCGTCGGTGTCCTGGGTGCTGCTGATGATCTCCGCTGCCACGATGACCTCTTCGTCATTGATCTGGCGAGGTGCGCGGCCGACGGGCAGGGCGGCCCCGTCCGGAAGCCGGAAACCGGGTACGCCGAAGCGGACCCGGGGTCGGGGTGGGGCGCTGTCGTCGGGTGGCGCCCTCGGATGAGGGTTTTATGGGGTCTTGTTCTTGATCCGCATTGTGCTACCGGGCCGAGCGTAGGTCGGACGGAGGCATCGCACCTATGCCTTTTCGTCCTCGTCACGTGCCGTTCATCGCCGTGCTGTCGCCTCGACTGGAGTCCGGCGTCGGAAGCGCCGGGCCCCGGCGGCGGCAACGGCGTGGAGGCACGCGCACCCACAGGAGTGAACGCAGACCCGTGGGGGAGTCGGCGCCCCGGATACGGAGCCACGTGATGACTTCCGGTCCTGGGCACCCCGAGCCTGTCGGGGCTCGTCGGTCTGGTTCGAGCGTCCGGGGGTCACCCGGTACCGAATTCTGACACACCCGCCGCCGGGCCCGGCAGGGCGGGATGACAGGATCGCATGTCCGTCATTCGCCGTACACCAGCGCGACACCGCGGCGCCCCGCGGTCCGCCCCCAGGAGCAGCCCTCATGCCTCACGTCCTCCCTGCCCACCGTCCGGCCGTCGCCGGAGTCGTCCTGGCCGCCGTCGGAGCCCTGTTGCTCACCGGTTGCGGCGGTGGCGGGCAGGCCGCCGCGAGCGACCCGGTCAAGGACATCCGGGCCAAGCTGCCCAAGGCCCAGCGCTCCGCCGGGGTGCTGCGCATCGGCATGGACGTCAACCTCACGCCGGTGGAGTTCCACGGCCCGGACGGCAAGCCGACCGGTCTGGACCCGGACCTCGCCGCCGCCCTCGGCCGGATCCTCGACGTGCGGGTCGAGTTCCAGGACACCCCGTTCGACAAGCTGATAACGGGCCTGCAGGGCAAGCAGTTCGACGTGGCGATGTCCGCGCTCAGCGACATCCGCCAGCGCCGTGAGGGCCTGGACGAGAACGGCAAGCAGGTCAACCCGGGCGTCGACTTCGTGGACTACTTCATCGCCGGGACCTCGATCGTCGTCCCGAAGGGCAACCCCAAGGGGATCCGCGCCCTGGACGACCTGTGCGGACGCACCATCGCCTTGCAGCAGGGCACCAACCAGGACGACATCGCCACCCGGCAGACGGCCGTCTGCGCCCGCACCGGCCGCCCGCTGACCGTGCACCGCTTCGACTCCGACGCCAAGGTGCTGGCCGAGGTCGCCTCCGGCGCGGCCGCGGCCGGCCTGAACGACTACCCGGTGGCCGCCTACGCGGCGAAGACCACCGACGGCGGCAACCGCTTCGAGGTGACCGGCACCCTGTCCACCTCCAACCCGTACGGGATCGCGGTGCGCAAGGAGGACACCGGGCTGCGCGACACCCTGTCCAAGGCGGTGGACCAGCTGATCCGCAGCGGCGAGTACGACAAGATCCTCGACAAGTGGAACGTGAGCGCGGGCGCGGCGCAGAACGCGGTGGTCAACGGGGGCATCTGAGCGGGGGCGGCGGGCCTCCCGGCAGAGCACAGGCGGATCTGCATACTTATACGCAGGGTGACAGGGGCACGCGATCCGTCCGAATAGCGGACGCCGCGGGCCCTTGTTATCCGATTTTGATCTGAATGAGGGCCACCTGACCGTCCTCAGATGGCAGGATTCCCCCCATCTCGGATCGATCCGGCCACTGGTCGAGGCGGTTCAGATCGACGTCCACCTCGGCGGAGGGTGGCGGAAAGCAGTACCCCGCACCACCCTGGGCTGCCCCCTGCGCCCAGGCAACTGCACCACCGGCAACGCCCGTACGACGACGTACAGCGACACCACCACCCGTACGGCTCCGTACGGCCAGCTGCCCCGGTGCGCCGCTCCCGCGGCGCGCTCCGCCCGATTTCTCTCCCCAGGAGGAGATCCCCCTCATGACCGCCCGTACCCAGCGCACCCGCCTCCTCGCGGCCGGCGTGGCCGCCGTGTCCGTGTCCCTCGTGCTGACCGGCTGCGGCAGCAGCAAGCCGTCCGGCTCCTCCGGCGTCAACGCGAGCGCGACGGTCCCCGCCGTGACCAGCGACGCGGCACTGGCCGCGCTCGTCCCGGCCGACGTCAAGTCCGCCGGCAAGATCGTCGTCGCCACCGACGCCTCCTACGCGCCCAACGAGTTCAAGGACGACAAGGGCGCCATCGTCGGCATGGACGTGGACCTGGCCAACGCCATCGCCAAGAAGCTGGGCCTGACCGCCGACGTCCAGAACGCGACCTTCGACGCGATCATCCCGGGCATCACGGGCAACAAGTACACGATGAGCATGAGCTCCTTCACCGACACCAAGGAGCGCGAGGCGTCGGTCGACATGGTCACCTACTTCAGCGCCGGCACGGGCGCCGCGGTCAAGAAGGGCAACCCGGAGAAGATCGACCCCACCGACCTGTGCGGCAAGAAGGTCGCCGTCCAGACCGGCACCACCCAGGCCGACTCGGTCAAGGACACCATCAACCCCGCCTGCACCAAGGCCGGCAAGCCGACCGTCCCGAACGACGGCGACAAGTTCGACCTGCAGACCGACGTCACCCAGGCGCTGGTCTCCGGCCGCGACCAGGTCATGCTGGCCGACTCCCCCGTCATCGACTACGCGATCAAGCAGACCAACGGCCAGCTGGAGAAGGTCGGCCAGGTGACCGACACCGCCCCGTACGGCGTCGTGCTGCCGAAGAACTCGCCGCTCTCCAAGGCCGTCCAGGGCGCCATCCAGTCCCTGATGGCGGACGGCACCTACAAGAGCATCCTGGAGAAGTGGGGCGTGCAGGCCGGCGCGATCGACAAGTCCGTCCTCAACGGCGCCACCAGCTGAATCCGCTGCTCTGAACACAACCCCTGAGGCCACACAGTGAACTCTTCCGACCAGGGGTCGGTGCACCCGGGACGGCCCGAAACCCTCAAGGCCGTCCCGGTCCGCCACCCCGGACGCTGGGTCGGGGCAGCAGTCGTCGCGGTCCTCGCGGCGATGCTGATCCACGCCCTCACCACGAATCCCCAGTTCCAGTGGGACGTCGTCGGCACGTACCTCTTCGACTCCTCGATCCTGCACGGCCTCGGCGTCACCCTCGAACTGACCTTCCTCTCCATGCTGATCGGCGTCTCGGGCGGCGTGATCCTCGCGATCATGCGCCTGTCGCCGAACCCGGTGCTCTCCAGCACCGCCTGGTTCTACATCTGGGTCTTCCGCGGCACCCCGGTGCTGGTCCAGCTGCTGTTCTGGAACTTCCTGGGCACGCTGTGGGCCAACATCTCGTTCGGCATCCCGTTCGGCCCGGCCTTCTGGTCCGAGCCGACCAACCAGGCGATCCCGCTGTTCGTCGCCGCCCTGCTGGGCCTGGGCCTCAACGAGGCCGCCTACATGGCGGAGATCGTCCGCGGCGGCATCCAGTCCGTGCCGCTCGGCCAGACCGAGGCCGCCCACGCGCTGGGCATGAGCCAGTTCAACACCATGCGGCGGATCATCCTGCCGCAGGCCATGCGGGTGATCATCCCGCCGACCGGCAACGAGACCATCTCGATGCTGAAGACCACCTCGCTGGTCTCGTCGATCGCCCTGGAGGAGCTGCTCCGGGCCGGCCAGAACATCTACTCCCGCACGTTCCAGACCATTCCGCTGCTGATCGTCGTCAGCATCTGGTACCTGCTGATGACCTCGATCCTCACCGTGGTCCAGTACTACATCGAGCGCTACTACGCCCGCGGCGCCAACCGGGTGCTCCCGCCCACGCCGCTGCAGCGACTGCGCCGGCTGTTCGCCGGCAAGCCCGTTCCGCCGGCCAAGGACGACGTGGTGCCCGGCCTCGAAGGAGGTGGCCACGTATGACCGATCTGACGAAGCCGCAGGTGACGGACGCCGTGGCGGTCCCGATGGTCGAGGCGCAGGGCGTGCGCAAGTCCTACGGCCTGGTGGAGGTGCTCAAGGGCATCGACCTGGAGGTCAAGAAGGGCGAGGTGTTCGTCCTGGTCGGCCCCTCCGGGTCCGGCAAGTCGACCTTCCTCCGGTGCATCAACCACCTGGAGAAGATCAACGGCGGCCTGCTCTCGGTGGACGGCGAACTCGTCGGCTACCGGATGAAGGGCGGCCGGCTGCACGAGCTGAAGGACCGCGAGGTCGCGCAGAAGCGCCGGGACATCGGCATGGTGTTCCAGCACTTCAACCTGTTCCCGCACATGACCGCCCTGGAGAACGTCATGGAGGCGCCGGTCCAGGTCAAGGGCGAGAACAAGGCCGAGGCCCGGGAGCGCGGGATGGCCCTGCTGGAGCGGGTCGGCCTCGCCGACAAGGCGAAGAACTACCCCTCGCAGCTCTCCGGCGGCCAGCAGCAGCGGGTGGCGATCGCCCGCGCGCTGGCCATGAAGCCCAAGCTGATGCTCTTCGACGAGCCCACCTCGGCGCTCGACCCGGAGCTGGTCGGCGAGGTGCTGGACGTCATGCGCGGCCTGGCCGAGGAGGGGATGACGATGATCGTCGTCACCCACGAGATGGGCTTCGCCCGCGAGGTCGGCGACGCACTGGTGTTCATGGACGGCGGCGTGGTGGTCGAGTCCGGCAACCCCCGCGAGGTGCTCACCAACCCCCAGCACGAGCGGACCAGGGCGTTCCTCTCCAAGGTGCTCTGAACCCGTACGGTCGGCGCCCGGCAGGCGACTCCCGGCCGGGCGCCGCCGTTTTCCCCAGCCGGGTAATAGGCTGGAAGCAATCAGCCCGTTACCGATACCCCTGGAAGGACCGCCGTGGAGCTCGCCTCGTACGCCGATCTCGCCGTTCGGCTGGTGAACACCGAGGAACCCGAGCGCGGCACTGACTCGCTGACCTCGGTGGACGCCGTGCGCGCCCTGTTCTCCGACTCGTCCCGTGCCGCCGCGCTGGCCGACGAGTCCGACGTGCCCCGGCTGCGGGCAGTGCGGACCAGGCTGCGCGGGGTGTTCGAGGCCGCCGCCGAGGGGGACGAGGTCCGGGCCGTCGACCTGCTGAACAGTCTGCTGATGGAGTACCCCGTCAGCCCGCTGGTCTCCGGGCACGACTACCCGGACGCCGCCGGCCGGCCGCGCTGGCACCTGCACCTGGCCGACAACTCGCCCACCGCCACCGCGCACTTCAGCGCCGTCGCCTGCATGGGCCTGGCCGTCCACCTCACCGAGCTGGGCGCCGACCGGCTCGGCATCTGCCAGGCCGCGCCGTGCCGCAACGCCTACCTGGACACCTCGACCAACCGCTCCCGCCGCTACTGCTCCGACCGCTGCGCGACCCGCGCCAACGTCGCCGCGTACCGGGCCCGCAAGCGGCAGGAGGCCGAGGCGGCACTGCACTCGGGCAACTAGCGCCTCGGGGGGGGTCAGACCTCTTCCACCCACACGCCGAGGCGGCGGGCCAGGCCCGGCACCCGGGAGAGCCGGGGGCCGAGCAGCAGTCGTTCCAGCCCGCGGCCCGGCGCCAGCCAGGCGGGGCTCGGGCGCAGCCGCAGCAGCACCCGGCCGAGCACCAGTTCGTCCGGGACCGGACCGTAGCTGCGGCTGTCGCTGTCCACCGGGCGGTTGTCGGACAGCAGCCACCAGCCCTTCGGGCGGCGCTCGGCGGCCCGCTTCACCACCAGCAGGTCCTGCTGGAGGGGGTGCCGGAACAGCACCACCGCCCCGGGCCGGATCGGCGCGCCGTAGCGGACCAGCAGCCGGTCGCCCTCGCGCAGGGTCGGGATCATCGACGGGCCCGCCACGTCGACCAGTCCGAACGGCAGCAGGCCACCGCCCGCACCGCCCTGCGGTTCCGTGCTCCGCGCCACGACTCCTCCTCCCGGACCGCCCGCCCCCAGTCTGCCGTACGGACCGTCATCCGTTCGGTGTCCGGATTACCCCGGTTCAGGGTCCGTCTTTTGCCCTAGGCCCACCGCCCGGCCGCGAAACCCGGAGGCCGGAAGGGTAGTCTCGGGCGCGGGAAGACGATCTAAGGAAGGACTCCCATGTTCTCTCGTCTGTTTGCACCGCGCGCCACCGCTCACGCCCACTGCGACCTGCCGTGCGGTGTGTACGACCCGGCGCAGGCCAAGCTGGAGGCCGAGTCGGTCAAGGCCACCCAGGAGAAGTACCAGGCCAACGAGGACCCGCACTTCCGCGCCCGCGCCATCATCATCAAGGAGCAGCGCGCCGAGGCCGTCAAGCACCACATCTCGGTGCTGTGGAGCGACTACTTCAAGGCCCCGCACTTCGAGAAGTACCCGCAGCTGCACCAGCTGATCAACGACACCCTGAAGGCCGCCTCGGCCGCCAAGGCGTCCACCGACCCGGCCACCGGCCAGGCCCTGCTGGACCTGATCGCCGAGGTCGACAAGATCTTCTGGGAGACCAAGCAGGCCTGAGCCTGACGCGTCGCCAGTCGACCGCCCCCGTCCGCTCCGCCGGACGGGGGCGGTCGTGCGTCCACGTGCGATCACCCCCCGGTGGGGGCCGATGGCCTGAGTGACCGTCATGCCGCCAGGGCGTCCGACGGAGAAGTCCGGTGCCGACCGCCCGAGGGGAGGCCCGGGCCTTCCCAAAGTCCTTCCCGCCGCCGACGAACGTCTCCGCGATCGGGAACGACCGGATCGTCGCATGGACTACGTCGACCTGGTCGAGGGCCCGCGCGACCCGGCCGCGATCAGCACCCCGGCCGACCTCCCGCGCACCGTCCCGGCCCGCCGACCGGCCCGATCGAAGCCCCCGGTCGGGCGTACGCTCGAAGTGCGAGCCGACGGACCCCGACCGGAGGAGCGAGACCATGAGCACCATGTCGGCCCCCGCCGCCTTCGACACCCGAGCGCTGCGCGAGGGCATCGAGCGCTGCGACGCCGAGACCCTGCTGGCGCTGTACGCCGAGGACGCCGAGCTGCGCGTGGTCGACCGCAAGACCCAGCCCAGCCACCCCCTGGTGATGCACGGGCGGGAGGAGATCGGCGCCATGCTGGACGACATCTACGGCCGCGAGATGACCCACAAGCTGGAGCAGGTGGTGGTCCAGGGCGACCACGTCGCCTTCCTGGAGTCCTGCCGCTACCCCGATGGGGTGCGGGTCCTGATGGCCTCGATGGCCGACCTGCGGGAGGGCCGGATCGTCGACCAGACCTCCGTCCAGGCCTGGGACGAGGCGGGGACCGAGCAGTAGGCTCGCGGCATGATCCGCACCGCCGTCGTCACCGACGTTCCCGTCATCCTGGCCATGATCCGCGAGCTGGCGGAGTACGAGAAGGCCCCGCAGGAGGCGGTGGCCACCGAGGAGCAGCTGCGCGAGGCGCTGTTCGGCGCCAACCCGGCGCTGTTCGGCCTGATCGCCGAGGACGACGTCACCGGCGAGCCGGTCGGTTTCGCGGTCTGGTTCCTCAACTTCTCGACCTGGCGCGGCACCCACGGGATCTACCTGGAGGACCTGTACGTCCGCCCGGCGGCCCGCGGCGGCGGCCACGGCAAGGCGCTGCTGCTGGAGCTGGCGCGGATCGCCGTCGAGCGCGGCTACGCGCGGGTGGAGTGGTCGGTGCTCGACTGGAACCAGCCCTCGATCGACTTCTACAAGTCACTCGGCGCGGTGCCGATGGACGGCTGGACCGTCTACCGGCTCACCGACGAGGCACTCCGGGACGCCGGGAGCCGTTGAACGGGCACACGGCGTACGAACGCACGGCATACGAACGCACGGAGTACGGGCAAAGGCCCTGCCACCCTGCGTCGCAATGCCTTACCATGAGTAACTCCCGCACCGGGTGCGGAGGTCAGACCCAGCGCTGGCGGAACTGCCGCATCGATACCCCCGGTCAGGGGTACCAACGGCGCAACCGGTAGCGGTAGAACAGCGGTAGCAGAGGCCCCCTCACCGGGGGTACCAAGCAAGCACAGCGCGTCACCCAGGAGGCAAGGGTGTCCCAGATCGACAGCGATCTCGGAGTTCAGGACTTCGTGGAGGTCCGGCTGCCCGCGGCGGGGGCCTATCTCTCCGTGCTGCGAACAGCGACGGCCGGGCTCGCGGCCCGGTTGGACTTCACCCTCGACGAGATCGAGGACCTGCGGATCGCGGTCGACGAGGCCTGCGCCATCCTGCTCCAGCAGGCGGTGCCGGGTTCCGTGCTGTCCTGCGAGTTCCGGCTGGTCGGCGATTCGCTGAAGGTGACCGTCGCCGCTCCGACCACGGACGGCAAGGCGCCCGAGCGCGACACCTTCGCGTGGACGGTGCTCTCCGCGCTGGCCGGCGAGGTGGACTCCTCGGTCGGCGAGGACAACACCGTGTCGATCAGCCTGCACAAGAAGCGCGGCGGGTCCGCCGCCCACTGACGGGCACCGAGCAGCACCCTGCAAGGGCCGTCCGCCGTTCCCCACCCGGGGCCCGACGGGCGGCTCCCGGTACCGCCCCCGGGCGGTACGACCAACGAGACGATGCCGGGGCCGACGGCCCCGGTGCTCCCGGAACGGAACGGGGGAATGGCCGTGAGTGATCTGGACCGTACCGGCCTCGCGACGGCGGGACCTGCCGTACCGACCCAGGCGAGCGTTCCCGGCCTCGCCGCCAACGACGAAGCGCACCCGAAGGACGCCCACCGGATGAGCCACCCGACCGAGCCGACGTCTGAGCCGACGCACGCCTCCGCTCCTGCGCCGGAACCGGCGGAGGACGCCGCGGACCTGCACGGCGCCGTGCCCGCCCAGGGCTCGCACCGCACCGGTGCGCCGGACCGGGAGGCCGCCCGCGCGCTGTTCGTCAGGTTGTCCGCGCTGCCCGAGGGCTCCCCGGAGCGCGTCGAGCTGCGCAACCAGTTGGTGCGGATGCACATCCCGCTGGTCGAGCACCTGGCCCGGCGGTTCCGCAACCGGGGCGAGCCGCTGGACGACCTGACCCAGGTCGCCACCATCGGACTGATCAAGTCGGTGGACCGCTTCGACCACGAGCGCGGGGTCGAGTTCTCCACCTACGCGACGCCGACCATCGTCGGCGAGATCAAGCGGCACTTCCGCGACAAGGGCTGGGCGGTGCGCGTCCCGCGCCGCCTGCAGGAGCTGCGGCTGTCGCTCACCACGGCGACCAGCGAGCTCTCCCAGCGGCACGGCCGCTCCCCCACGGTGCACGAGCTGGCCGAGCACCTGGGGATCTCCGAGGAGGACGTCCTGGAGGGCCTGGAGTCCGCCAACGCGTACTCCACGCTGTCCCTGGACGTGCCGGACAGCGACGACGAGTCGCCGGCCGTGGCGGACACCCTGGGCGCCACCGACGAGGCGCTGGAGGGCGTCGAGTACCGCGAGTCGCTCAAGCCGCTGCTGGCCCAACTGCCGCCCCGCGAGCAGAAGATCCTGGTGCTGCGGTTCTTCCGCAACATGACCCAGTCGCAGATCGCCGCCGAGGTGGGGATCTCCCAGATGCACGTGTCCCGGCTGCTGGCGCGGACCCTGGCCCAGTTGCGGGAGAAGCTCCTGGTCGAGGAGTAGCAGACGCCGAACGGCCGCCCAGCTCCCGCTGCGGCGGCCGTTCTGCCGTTCTGCCGTTCTGCCGTTCGGAATGTTGCGGGCCTGCGGCGGCCCGTGCGCCCAGTCCTGCCGCGTGCTCAGTTCTCCTGGACGTACAGGGCCGCCGTGGACTTCGGGTTGAGCAGCGCGCCGATGCCCACCAGACCGAGCAGGCCGACCAGCACGCCGGCCGCGATCATCGCGCCGCCGCTCTGGACCATGTAGTAGGCGACCGGCAGGCAGATCGAGTTGGTCAGCACCGCCGGGCTGCGGCCCCAGCGGCGCTCCTTGAGCAGCGCCCGGGCGGCCAGTATCGGCAGCACCCCGAGCAGCACGATGACCAGGCCGCCGAACTCGTTCAGGGCCAGCTGCTTGGCCTGCCCGGACAGCGCGGACACCATGTCGAAGATGCCGACGACGGCCAGCGCGGCGCCCTCCAGGGCGGTGATGGCGGCGCCCAGGGTGAGCGAAACCGGGCGAGCGGGTGCGGATGCGGAGGTTTCTGCGGTCACTCCAGCAGGGTAGCCGCCGGCCGGTCCGTACCGCCCCGTAGGCTTTCCCCATGCGCGCTCTCCTGGTCGTGAACCACAAGGCCACCACCACCAGTGGCCGGACCAGGGACGTACTGATCCACGCCCTGCGCAGCGACCTCAAGCTGGAGGTCGCCGAGACCCAGTACCGGGGCCACGCGCGCGACCTGGCCCGTGAGGCGGCGGCGGACGGCACGGTGGACCTGGTGGTGGCACTGGGCGGGGACGGCACCGTCAACGAGGTGGTGAACGGGCTGCTGACGCACGGCCCGGGCGACAAGGTCCCGCGACTGGCCGTGGTGCCGGGCGGTTCGACCAACGTCTTCGCCCGCGCACTGGGCCTGCCCAACGACCCGGTGGAGGCCACCGGCGCCCTGCTGGACGCGCTGGAGCACGGGCGCGAGCGGCCGATCGGACTGGGCAAGGCGATGACCGACGGGCTGCCGGACCGCTGGTTCACCTTCACCGCCGGCCTCGGCTTCGACGCCGGGGTGGTCGGCCGGGTCGAGGAGCAGCGCCGGGCCGGGCGCAAGTCCACCCACGCGCTGTACGTCGGGCAGGCGGTCAAGCACTACTTCACCCAGCGTGAGCAGCGCCGCTCGGGCCCGGTGGCCCTCGAACTCCCGGGCCACCAAGCCGTTCCGGGCCTGGTGCTGGCCATAGTCAGCAACACCTCGCCGTGGACGTTCCTCGGCAACCGTCCGGTGTATCCCTCGCCGCTCGCCTCCTTCGACACGGATCTGGACGTCTTCGGCGTCACCCGTATGACGGCGTTCGGTACGGCTCGAACGGTCCGTCAGATCCTGCGGTCGTACGCGCCTTCGAGTGACGGTGCCCCGCCGGCCGGGCCGTCCGGAAAACACGTCGTCTCCTATCACGACGTCAGACACTTCACCTTGGTTTCGCAGGAACCCGTCCCGTTCCAGGTCGACGGGGACCATCTTGGAGACCGGAGTCGCGTCAGTTTCACAGGCGTACGGCGGGCACTGCGTGTGATTGTGTGACCGGAAGCGGGGTTCGCCCTTCTTCTCGAACGCACAAGCCCCCTTCACTCCATAGAAGTACCGGCTGTGAGCTATGCGACACCGAAGAATCAAAAATTCCTCCCCGAAGGGGGTTGTATCCGAGCCCGAGGTTTGCGAACCTCTACATGGCGATCGGGACACATCGCAGCGACGGCAACTCCGGAACCACAGGAGCACCGACCGCGGAGTGCCCCTCGAATCGCCGAATCCCCTCCCAGCACAGACCACCCGGGCCCGGTGGGCCTTTGGTCTCTTTTGCTGTTGTGGGATTCGTGAAAGCGTTCACATTCACAAGCCATTCGATTATGCCGATCGGGCCACCCCCCGCGGCAGGAGGAGTTGGACGACCATGGACTGGCGCCACCGCGCTGTCTGCCGCGAAGAGGACCCGGAGCTGTTCTTCCCGATCGGGAACACCGGTCCTGCTCTGCTGCAGATCGAGGAAGCCAAGGCCGTGTGCCGCCGCTGTCCGGTGATGGAGCAGTGCCTCCAGTGGGCGCTCGAGACCGGCCAGGACGCCGGCGTCTGGGGCGGGATGAGCGAGGACGAGCGTCGCGCGATGAAGCGCCGTGCCGCCCGCAACCGCGCCCGCACCGCCTGATCAGCAGCGTCTGATCACACGCCGTAGCACCAGCAGTAACCGCCGTACCGATCAACACATGATCAAAGGCTTCCCTGCACTTCCTGGTGAAGCCTTCCGCACCAAGGGCCTTGCCCGGCGAGGTCCCGCGACACCGGACCGTCCAGCCACTTGATACTGTTCACTTAGAGCAATACTGTGGAGCTGTGGCGCTCACCGTGTGCAACGCACATGCGAGGTGTCGCACCACCCAGAGCCCCCGTTCCGGCCGACTCCCCCCGACGGCCGGAACGGGTTGAGAGGCCCTGTCGACCCACCCCCCCCGGTCGACAGGGCCTCGTTTCTGTTTCCGCGCCCCCGATTCCGTGTTGCGCGGCCCGGGTTCCGCGCCCGAGTTCCGGGTACCGCGCCCCGGGCGCACGGAGCGGGCACCCGGCGCATCCGCCGAGCGCGCGCCCCCACCGCGCGCCGCAACGCATCAACGCACCGGGATCTCCAGGATCACCTTGGTCCCGCCGTTCGGGCCGGCCACCATGTCGAAGGTCCCGCCCAGCTCACCGGTGGCCAGCGTCCGGACGATCTGCAGCCCGAGGTTGCCGGCCGTCTTCGGGTCGAAGCCCTCGGGCATGCCCCGGCCGTCGTCCTGCACGGTGATCAGCAGGTACTCCTCCGGCCGGGCGCCGCCGTTCCAGCTGTCCGACCAGCCCTTGCCGGTCGCCGGGGCCCGTCCGCGCAGCGCGCTCACCTCCAGGTTCCCGGAGGCCGTCGGGCCGAAGGCGTGTTCCAGGGCGTTCTGCAGCAGCTCGGTCAGCACCATCGACAGCGGGGTGGCCACCTCGGCGGAGAGGATGCCGAAGCTGCCGCTGCGGCGGGTCGCCACCCGGCCGTCCTGGGACAGTTCCATCACCATCGCCAGCACCCGGTCGGCGATCTCGTCGAAGGCCACCTGCTCGTCCAGCGCCTGGGAGAGCGTCTCGTGCACGATCGCGATCGAGCCGACCCGGCGCACCGCCTCGTCCAGCGCGGCCCGGCCGGACTCGGACTCCATCCGGCGGGACTGCAGCCGCAGCAGCGCGGCGACGGTCTGCAGGTTGTTCTTCACCCGGTGGTGGATCTCCCGGATGGTGGCGTCCTTGGTCATCAGCTCGCGGTCGCGCCGGCGCAGCTCGGTGACGTCCCGGCAGAGCACCAGCGAACCGGTCAGGGTCCCCTTGGGTTTGAGCGGGATCGCGCGCAGGGTCACCACTCCCCCCTGCGCCTCCACCTCGGTCTGCCGGGGCGCCCAGCCGCTGGCCAGCTTCACCAGCGCCTCGTGGACGGCCGAGCGGGAGGGCGGGGCGAGGTCGGCGGTGGCCCGGCCGAGGTGGCTGCCGACCAGGTCGGAGGTGAGGCCGAGCCGGTGGTAGGCGGAGAGGGCGTTGGGGCTGGCGTAGGTGACGATGCCGTCCGCGTCCAGGCGGATCAGGCCGTCGCCGACCCGGGGGGCGGCGTCCATGTCGGCCTGCTCCACGCCGGGGTACGGGAAACTGCCGGCCGCGATCATCTGGGCCAGGTCGGAGGCGCTCTGCAGGTAGGTGAGTTCCAGCCGGCTGGGGGTGCGCACGGTCAGCAGGTTGGTGTTGCGGGCGATCACCCCGAGCACCTTGCCCTCGCGCCGGACCGGGATCGACTCGACCCGGACCGGCACCTCCTCGCGCCACTCCGGGTCGCCCTCGCGCACGATCCGGCCCTCGTCGAAGGCGGCGTCCAGCAGCGGGCGGCGCCCGCGCGGGACGAGGTGGCCGACCATGTCGTCCTGGTAGGAGGTGGGGCCGGTGTTGGGCCGCATCTGCGCCACCGAGACGTAGCGGATGCCGTCCCAGGTGGGGATCCACAGCACCAGGTCGGCGAAGGAGAGGTCGGAGAGCAGCTGCCACTCCGAGACCAGCATGTGGAGCCATTCCACGTCGGCCCCGGTCAGGGTGGTGTGGCGGCGGACGAGTTCGTTCAACGAGGGCACATGGCGAGGGTAGCGCCGTCGGCCGGGGGGCGGGCTCGGCGGACCGTGCGGTGCCGGCGGCCGGCCGCCCGGAGTTGTTTAGACCAATTTACGGGGAGACCTGGACAACCCAGATTGGTCTAGTCCACAATGGAAGGGCACCAAGGAGCGGCCCACCGCGCAACTGCCCTGACCGCGCGCGGCTTCTCCTCGGTCGGACGCCGCCGAACGAAGACCCCGCACAGTCCTCGATCGACACCGGTGCCCGACGACAGCTCCGGGCTGCGGTGCCGCACGGGTTGAGGGTCCCGTGTCGGCGCCGTGGCCCGTAGTGTTTTCCGGCCTGCGTTCGCGACCTCCCCGAACCACGCTCCGCCGCTCAGAGAACCGGCCCTCCGTCCACAGGCGGGGGACGGAGGGCCGGCTCCCCACCCCGAGCGCCCCGGAGGCGCGCGGGCGAGTCCCCGCCCCGAGCCGAAGGGGCGCGCCGGTGCCGAAAGGGAGGAGCGAGGAGGCCCGAGGAACGAGGGCATCGGAGCGACGACCGTCGGAGCCGGGCCCGAGTGCCCCGGAGGCGAGCGGGCGAATCCCCGCCCCGAGCCGAAGGGGCGCGCCGGTGCCGAAAGGGAGGAGCGACAAGCGAGGAACGAGCGCCGGAGCGACGACCGTCGGCGCCGGGCCCGAGCGCCCCGGAGGCGCGCGGGCGAATCCCCGCCCCGAGCCGAAGGGGCGCGCCGGTGCCGAAAGGGAGGAGCGAGGAGGCCCGAGGAACGAGGGCATCGGAGCGACGACCGTCGGCGCCGGGCCCGAGCGCCCCGGAGGCGAGCGGGCGAATAGCCGCCTCAGCGGGTCTCGGTGACCTTGGCCAGGGCGCGCGGGGCGTCCGGGTCCTGGCCGCGGGCGATGGTGACCTCGTAGGCCAGCTGCTGCAGCGGCAGGATCTCCAGGATCGGCTGGACCTCCTCCGGCACGCCGGCCGGCAGTGCGAAGCCCGCCGAGGCGGCGTCCACCTGGGCCCGCTGGCCGATCACCACCAGGTCCGCGCCGCGGCCGCGCAGCCGGTCCAGCACCGGCTGGAGGGCCTCGCCGCCCTTGCCGTCCGGGACGACCGCGATCACCGGCGAGACGTTGTCCACCATGGCCAGCGGGCCGTGCAGCAGGTCGGCGCCGGAGAACGGGGTGGCCGGGATGTAGGTGGTCTCCATCAGCTTGAGCGCCGCCTCCCGGGCGGTCGGGTAGCCGTAGCCGCGCGAGGTGATCACCAGGCGCTGGGCGAAGCGGTAGCGCTCGGCCAGTGCCTTCACCTCGGCCTGGCGGGCCAGCACGCCGGCGGCGAGGTCCGGCAGCTCCTCGGCGGCCGAGCCGTCCCCGCCGCGCAGTCCCTCGACCAGCAGGTAGAGCGCCAGCAGTTCGGCGGTGTAGGTCTTGGTGGCCGGCAGCGCCTTCTCCGGTCCGGCCAGCACGTCGATGTGGAACTCGGAGACCTCGGCGAGCGGGGAGCCGGGGTTGTTGGTGACGGCGAGGGTGATCGCGCCGGCCTCGCGGGCGGCCTTGGTGGAGGCCACCAGGTCCGGGGAGCCGCCGGACTGGCTGACGGTGATCGCCAGGACGTCGGTGAGGTCCGGCTTGGCGCCGTACGCGGTGGTGGTGGACATCGAGGTCAGCCCGGCCGGCTTGCCGAGCAGGATCTCGATCAGGTACTTGGCGTAGAGCGCCGCGTTGTCGGACGTGCCGCGCGCGGTCAGCAGGACGAAGCGGGGGCTGCGGGCGGCGATCCCGGCCGCGATCTCGCGGATCTTCGGCGCACCCTCCTCGAGGATGCGCCGCAGGACGGCCGGCTGCTCGGCCATCTCCGCCGCCATGATCCGGCCGGGGACGGAAACGGTGTGCGGGTCGGACATCTGGATGCCTCCGATGAGATGGGTCGACCCCGGCCGGGCGGATCGCCCGACGGGGACCTCTACGGCGGCGAGTCCGCACACTCGCTGCGGTTCTTCGCGGGCAATCCTACGAGCGCGCTCCCCGTCCGGCACCCCCGAACCGCCGCCTCCCGGAAGGCGGGAGGCGGTCAGCGGGCCGGTCAGGACGGGTTGTTGATCAGTTGGTCGATCGCCGCGTCGGCCTCCCTGGTGGCCTGGTCCACCGACTCGCCCTTGAGGATCGCGGTCAGCATGTCCGGGATGATCTTCGGAGCCGCCGATGAAGGTCGGCAGCGGCTTGCCGTCACCGGAGGGTGATCCGGACGAGGAGCGGGCCGTCAGTCCGACCGCCAGGGCCGTGATTCCGAACACGGACACGAACTGACGCTTCGTCGCGTCATTCTCCGAGGTGCTGGAGCCGAGGGCGGTGCTCGGGAGGGATTGGAGTGGACTTTGGCCTAGGCCACTGTAGCTGTCAACGCCCAACTCCCCTTCCTGCCAGGGCCGTTGCCGTTCCGTTGCACCGCGCCGGGATTCCGTGGCGATCGGTCGCCGCCCCGTCACCCCACGTCGTACTTAAGCGGGATCTAAGGCCCGCTTGAGGGAGCACGGTCACCCGCCGGAAGCACGGGTCGGCGCCCGGAGAACGGAACGGGCCCGCCATGCGACATGCGCATGCCGGGCCCGTCGGCCGACGCCTCCCGGATCCGGCCGGTGACGTCTCCCGTGCGGTTCAGCCGATCGCTCCCGGCTGCCCGGTGAGCACCTCCACGGCCGCCAGCCCGCAGACCCGGGCGGCGCCGTGGGTGGCGATGTGCAGCGCGCCGACCGGCTCGGACTGGGGCAGCCCCATCTCCACCACGGCGGCGTCCGGCCGGGCCGCCACCAGGCGGCTCAGCGCGGCGGCCATCCACGCGTGCCGGTGCGCGTCCCGGACCACCAGCACCAGCCGGCGGCCCTCCGCGCCGGCCACCAGCTCCGCGACCAGGGCGTCCAGCAGCTCCGGCGCGGCCTCGGCGGCCGACACCTCGCGGGTGCGGGTGCCCGGGAAGCGGTCGGCCAGCATCCCGGCCACCCCCCACGGGGTCACGTCGCCGACGGCGATGTTCGGCTCGTCCGAGAACGAGGCCACGTACGGGCGTTCGCTCACCGGCAGCACCTCGCGGCCCGGCGCCCGGACCACCTTCAGCGCCCGCCGGGCGGCCCGCAGGCCCACCGCGAGGTCCGGCTCGGGCTGTTCGCCCTGGGCCGCGATCCGGCCCCAGCTGCCCAGCGCCCGGACCCGGTCGGCGGCGTCCGCCAGCCGCTCCTCGCCGAGCCCGCCCGAGCGCACGCCCGCCACGATGGCGTCGCGCAGCATCAGCACGGTCTCCTCGTCGGCCAGCCCGCCGCCGACGCAGATCGCGTCCGCGCCGGCCGCCAACGCGAGCACGGTGCCCTCGCCCATGCCGAAGGTGTCGGCGATGGCGCCCATCTCGATCGCGTCGCTGACGATCAGGCCCTGGTAGCCGAGGCCGCCGTCGGCCGGGGCGGCACGCAGCAGGTCGCGCAGCACGGTCGGGCTCAGGGTGGCCGGCAGCTTCGGGTCCAGCGCCGGGACCATGATGTGGGCGGTCATCACGGCCTTGGTACCGGCCGCGATCGCGGCCCGGAACGGCACCAGGTCGCGGGCGCGCAGCACGTCCAGGTCGACGTCGATGACCGGCAGGCCGTGGTGGGAGTCCACCGCGGTGTCGCCGTGGCCGGGGAAGTGCTTGGAGCAGGCGGCCACGCCGGCCGACTGCAGGCCCTCCACCCAGGCGGCGGTGTGCCGGGCGCACAGCTCCGGGTCGGCGCCGAAGGAGCGGACGCCGATGACCGGGTTGCGCGGGTTGGAGTTGACGTCCGCGGTGGGCGCCCAGTTGTAGTTGACGCCGGCCGCGGCCAGCGCCCGGCCCAGCTCGCGGGCGACGTCCCGGGTCAGGGCCGGGTCGTCGATCGCGCCGAGGGCGAGGTTGCCGGGCCAGGAGGAGCCGGAGCCGGCCTCCAGCCGGGTGACGTCGCCGCTCTCCTCGTCGATCGCGATCAGCAGGTCGGGGTTCTCCGCGCGCAGCGCCCGGGTGAGCGCGGAGAGCTGGTCGAGGTCGACCACGTTGCGGTCGAACAGCGCGACCGAGCCGAGCCCGGCGGCCAGGTGGCGGCGCAGCCAGGCCGGCGGCTCGGTGCCGACGAAGCCGGGCTGCAGGACGGTCAGGGCGTCCCGGTGCAGCTGGTCGCTGGCCGGGGCGGTGGGTACGAGGATGCTCACGGTGGCTCAGCCCTTCACGGCGCCGTCGGTCAGACCGCCGACCGCCTTGCGCTGCAGGAAGACGAACAGGATCAGCACGGGGATGGCGAACATCGTGGAGGCCGCCATGGTCGCGCCCCAGTCGTTGCCGAAGGCCGTCTTGAAGGAGGACAGCCACAGCGGCAGGGTCTTGCCCTGCTCCTTGTTCACGATCAGCACGAGCGGGAACTCGTTCCACGCGGTGATGAAGCCGAACAGCGAGGTCGACATCAGGCCGGGGGCCAGCAGCGGGAAGATCACCTTCACGAAGGCCTGGGTGCGGGTGCAGCCGTCCACCATGGCCGACTCCTCCAGCTCCTTCGGCACCGCGGCGATGAAGCCGCGCAGCGTCCAGATGGTGAAGGGCAGGACCATCATCATGTAGAAGAGGGTCAGCGGCAGCAGGCTGTTCAGCATGTCGTTGTCGCGGGAGATCATGTAGACCGCGATGGTCATGACCTCCCAGGGCGCCATCTGCGCCATCATGATGACCAGCACGAAGGTCTTGCGGCCGCGGAACCTCATCCGGGCGATCGCGAAGGCCGCCAGGGTCGCGATCACCAGTGAGATCACCACCGCGCCGACGGTGACGGTGGCGCTGTTGGTGACGTACGTCCAGAAGTCCGGCGCGTTCACCGCGGTGCTGAAGTGGTCGAAGGTCGCGTCGAAGGGGATGAAGACCGGCGTCTTGCTGATGATGTCGCGGTCCTGCTTGAACGCGGTCGCGATCATCCAGTAGACGGGGAAGGCGAAGAAGACGATGAGGACGACCGCGATCACGTTCGGCCAGGTGCGTCCGAAGAGAGAGCGCCTCACAGCTCGTCCTCCTGCTTGATCATGATGCGGAAGTAGTAGGCCATCAGCGCGCCCAGCATCAGGATGGTGAGCACCGCGATCGCGGCGCCGACGCCGTAGTGCTGGCCGCCCGAGCCCTCCAGGAAGGCGTGCACGGGCAGGGTGCGGGTCAGCTTCTCGGGGCCGCCGCCGTTGATCGCGTAGACCTGGGTGAAGGACTTGAACACCCAGATGACCTCGAGGAAGGTCGTGGCCAGGAAGAACGGCTTCAGGTTGGGGAAGATCACCGAACCGAAGATCTTGAGGGAGCCGGCGCCGTCCATCCGGGCGGCCTCGTAGAGCTCCTTCGGGATGGTGGTGAGGCCGGCGTACATGTTGAACGCCACGAACGGGATCGACATCCAGACGACCAGCAGGATGACGACGAAGAAGGTCGAGTACTCGTCGCTCATCCAGTTGTAGTCGGCCATCGAGTGCCAACCCAGCTGGTCCAGGAACCAGTTGACGACGCCCCACTGCTCGTCGAACAGCCAGGTGTAGACGGTGGTCGCGGCGACCACCGGCATGGCCCAGGCCATCAGCAGCGCGATCGACAGCGCCAGCCGCATCCTCTTGCCGAGGTGGTTGAGCAGCAGGCCGATCAGGGTGCCGCCGACCATGATCAGCACCACGTTGACCAGGGTGAAGACGACGGTGCGCCCGGTGACCGCCCAGAAGTCCGGATCGGTCAGCTGCTCCTTGTAGTTGTCGAAGCCGGTCCACTCGGTCAGATGCATGACGAGCTGGCGCCGGTTGAGGTTCTGGAACGACAGCAGGACGGTCTTCAGCAGCGGCCAGCCCAGCAGGGCGAGGGTCGCCACGGTGGCCGGCAGCAGCAGCAGGTAGGGGGCGAGGCGGGAGCCGATGCCCGGTCCCCCCGCGGATCTGGTGCGCTTCGGCGCGGCGCCCTCGGCCCCGCCGCCGGCGGCACTGGTGTCAATCTCGGCCACAACGGCCTCCCCCGACTCCGGGGACCGTGTCTGCACCCGCTCCGAATGCACAGCCATCGTTCTCACTTCCTCACAACCCGGCCACGACGGATGGCGCCGCCCACCGGCCCCCCGCCGGGGACCGGTGAGCGACGCCGCTCACAGTGCTCAGTTCTTCTCGTTGAGCCGCTTGGCGATCTCGTCGTCGTACTTCTTCGCGGTGGCCGCGTAGTCGCCGCCCTGGAGCGCGGCGGTCAGGAAGTCCTTGATCGGGTTCGGCTTGTTCTCGACGCTGGCCCAGTTCGGGGTGTTCGGGGTGATCCCGCCGACCGCGGTGGCGGCCTGGGCGGCCTGCGCGAAGTCACCGGTGAGCTGGCTGTTCAGGGCCGGCCTGTTCGGGATGTTGCCGGCCGCGGCGACCAGGCCCTCGTTCTTGTCGTTGAGGGCGATCTTCAGGAAGTCCTTCGCCATGTCGGTGTTCTTGCTCTGCGCGGCGATCGCGAGGTTCGAGCCACCGATGAAGACGCCGGAGGGCTTGTCGGCGGTCTTGCCCGGGAGCGGGAAGAAGCCGATCTTGTCCTTGGGCATGTCCTTCGGGTCCGGGAGCTCCCAGCCGAGGGCGATCATGGTGCCGACGTTGCCCTTGGCGAAGACGTCCTTCTGCTGCGGGGTGGCCTCGTCCTTGTCCTTCGGACCGGTGACCGAGTAGCTCTGCAGTTTCTTGTAGGTCTCGAAGGCCTTCTGGGCCTCGGGGGACTCCAGGCCGCCGACCCACTTGTCGCCGTCCTTCTTGGCGATCTTGCCGCCCTCGCCGGTGAGCAGGCCGAAGTAGGTGTACCACTCCTGGCCCGGCAGGTAGATCGGGTCGGCGACGCCCTCGGTGGCCTTCAGCTTGTCCAGGTCGCCGTAGAACTCGTCCAGGGTCTTCGGCGCGGCGGTCAGGCCGGCCTTGGCCCAGAGGTCCTTGTTGTACGCGACCACGCGGTTGGAGACCCACCACGGGGCGGCGTACTGCTTGCCGTCCAGCATCGCGGCCTCGTTCTGGTTGGCGGCCCAAGCGTCGCCACCCAGCGCGGACTTGTCCTTGGTGAGGTCCAGCAGACCGCCCGTGGCGGCGTAGCCGGCGGTCTGGGTGTTGCCCAGCTCCAGCACGTCGACCGAACCCTCGGACAGCGCGGCGGTGACCTTCGGGCCGATGTCGGTCCACTCCTGGGTCTGGAAGTCGACCTTCGAACCCGGGTAGGTGGTCTCGAACTCGGTCTTGACCGCGTCGGTCCAGCCCTTGGGGGCCGAGCCGGTCATGGTCCACACCTTGAGCGTCTTGCCCTTGTACCGGTCGGCGGCCGTGGAGGACGACTTGGAGTCGCCGTCCTTCTTGCCGTCCGAGCCACAAGCCGCGAGACCGACGACCATTGCCGCGACGCCGACCGCCGCGATGAGCTGACGCTTCACGCCATCCTCCTGAGGGATGCCTGGGTTACCCCCGTCGGGCGGCAGCGGCAGATCCACGCAAAGCGGGAGAACGGGTGCCGCGAACCCCTTCGAACGGGTGGGGGATTCATCGTTGCCGGCCTAGTGGTGTAGACCAGATGCCTGGAGCTTGGCCTAGACCAATGGGCCTGTCAACGGCTGCTCGACCGATCTCGACCACCCGTTATCAAGCCGACACCGCACATCGTTCATCGCGTGATGAGGTATTCGTTCCGTAGCCATACATGCAACGATGTGGTCCGTTAACGATGTGGCGGGGCGGCAGAAGGCCCCGCGAGAAGCGGGAGAACAGGTCCGATGAGCAGCGACGGGGGAACCACCGCCCAGGCCGACGACCCCGAGGTGAAGAACCTCCCGGCACCGGCCGACGCCGACCCGACCGCGCGCGTCCCCAAGTACTACGGCCTCAAGCGCCACCTCCTCCAGCTCACCGAGACCCAGCCCGCGGGCACCCCGGTCCCGCCCGAGCGCGCGCTGGCCGCCCAGTTCGACACCTCGCGCACCACCGTCCGCCAGGCCCTGCAGGAACTGGTGGTCGAGGGCCGGCTGGAGCGCATCCAGGGCAAGGGCACCTTCGTGGCCAAGCCCAAGGTCGCCCAGGCGCTGCAACTCACCTCCTACACCGAGGACATGCGCGCCCAGGGCCTGGAGCCCACCTCCCGGCTGATCGAGATCGGCTACATCACCGCCGACGACCGGCTCGCCCCGCTGCTGGACATCAAGCCCGGCGGCCGGGTGCTGCGGATCGAGCGGCTGCGCCTGGCCAACGGCGACCCGATGGCCATCGAGGTCGCCCACCTGTCCGCGAAGCGCTTCCCCGCCCTGCGGCGCAACCTCGCCAAGCACAACTCGCTGTACGCGGCGCTGCGCGAGGTCTACGGGGTCACCGTGGCCGAGGCCGAGGAGACCATCGAGACCACCCTCGCCAACCCGCGCGAGGCCGGGCTGCTCGGCTCCGACCTCGGCCTGCCGATGCTCCAGCTCTCCCGGCACTCCTTCGACGGCGAGGGCAACCCGGTGGAGTGGGTCCGCTCGATCTACCGCGGTGACCGCTACAAGTTCATCACCCGGCTGAAGCGTCCGGAGTAACCGCACGCCCCCGCTCCACCACGGGCACCGGCGCACGCGACCCGCGCGCCGGTGCCCGTTCCGCTCTGAGGCGGCCTGGAGGGAGCGGGCGAGTGACCCGCCCCGAGCCGAAGGGCCGCGCCGGTGCCGAAAGGGAGAAGCGAGGGAGCGACGCAGGAGCGAGGGAGCGCCGACCGTCGGCACCGGGTCAGAGCAGCCCGGAGGCGAGCGGGCGAGTAGCAGCGCGGGCGAGTAGCAGCGTCCGGATGGCGGGAAGTTGCGCCATATCGGGTGACATGGATCACTCCATGCTCTAGATTGCGCAGCCATACTGACTGCCGATCACCGATGGTGCTGCTCGGCGGGCTCGCGGGGGGTGCACGGTGCCTCCGGGGGCTGCGGCGCCGACGGGGAGAACCCTCCGGAGTTGAGCCGAAGATGCCCTCTGATCAAGACCCCGACCAAGCTGTCATGCCCGAGCCAGCCGGGGAGCCCGTCCCGGCGGTGACCCCCGAACGGGTGCTGGCCGCACTCGCCCTGCTCGTGCCGATCGTCGCGATGCTCTGGGTCTCCTCGTACGACAAGCCCGACCCGGCGGTGGCCGGGATGCCCTTCTTCTACTGGTACCAGCTGCTCTGGGTGCCGGTGTCGGCCGTCTTCACGGTCGCCGCCTACCTGTTGATCAACCGGGACGAGAAGGCCCGCAAGGCGGCCCGGACGGGCGGTGCGCGATGAAGGACGTCAATGTGACGGCCCTCGCGGTCTTCGTGCTGTTCTTCCTGCTGGTCACCGTGATGGGCTTCCTCGCCTCCCGCTGGCGCCGCGCGGACGACGCGGCCCACCTGGACGAGTGGGGCCTGGGCGGGCGCAGCTTCGGGACCTGGGTGACCTGGTTCCTGCTCGGCGGCGACCTGTACACCGCGTACACCTTCGTGGCCGTCCCGGCGGCGGTGTACGCGACCGGTGCGGCGGGCTTCTTCGCGGTGCCGTACACGATCATCGCCTACCCGCTGGTCTTCCTCTTCCTGCCCCGGCTCTGGTCGGTCTCCCGGGTGCACGGCTACGTGACCCCGGCGGACTTCGTCCGCGGCCGTTACGGCTCCCGGCCGCTGTCCCTGGTCGTCGCGCTGACCGGGATCCTGGCCACCATGCCGTACATCGCCCTGCAACTGGTCGGCATCCAGGCGGTGCTGGACGTGCTCGGCGTGGGCGGCGGGGAGAACGCCAACTGGTTCGTCAAGGACCTGCCGCTGTTCCTCGCCTTCGGCGTGCTGGCCGCCTACACCTACTCCTCGGGCCTGCGCGCCCCGGCGCTGATCGCCTTCGTCAAGGACGCCCTGGTCTACATCGTGATCATCGTCGCGGTGATCTACATCCCGATCCGGCTCGGCGGCTACGGGCACATCTTCGGCGCGGCCGCGGACCACTTCAAGCAGACCAAGGCCGGGGCGATGACCGTCCCGGTCAACAAGCAGTGGACGTACGCGACGCTGGGCCTGGGCTCGGCGATGGCGCTGTTCATGTACCCGCACTCGGTGACCGGCGTGCTGGCCTCCAAGTCCCGCAACACCGTGCGCCGCAACATGGCGATCATGCCCGCGTACTCGCTGATGCTCGGCCTGCTGGCGCTGCTCGGCTTCATGGCGATCGCGGCGGGCGTCGGCAGCGGGGTCAAGGGCTACAACTCCCAGCTGTCGGTGCCGCAGCTGTTCGCGAGCATGTTCCCGGACTGGTTCACCGGCGTGGCCTTCGCCGCGATCGGGATCGGCGCGCTGGTGCCGGCCGCCATCATGTCCATCGCGGCGGCCAACCTGTTCACCCGCAACGTCTACAAGGAGTGGCTCAAGCCCGCCGCCACCCCGGCCGACGAGACCCGGGTCGCCAAGCTGGTCTCGCTGCTGGTCAAGGTCGGCGCGCTGGTCTTCGTGCTCGGCATGGACAAGCAGGCCGCGATCAACCTCCAGCTGCTCGGCGGCCTGTGGATCCTGCAGACCTTCGTGGCGATCGTCGGCGGCCTGTTCACCCGCTGGTTCCACCACTGGGCGCTGTTCGCCGGCTGGGCGGCCGGCATGGTCTACGGCACCTGGCTGGCCTACGGGCTGGCCAGCCCGGCGACCAAGCACTTCGGCGGCAACGCGGCCAAGATCCCCGGCATCGGCGAGCTGGGCTACATCGGCCTGACCGCCTTCGTGCTCAACCTGGTCGTCGCCGTGGTGCTCACCCTGGTGCTGCGGGCGGTCAAGGCGCCGGTGGGGGTCGACGAGACCAAGCCCTCCGACTACAGCGCCGAGGCCGGCGACGACGAGCTGGAGAACGCGCCGGAGCCCGTAGCGGCGCACTGATTTGGCACTGCACGCGCCCTGTGACCGTGCCGCCTTCTCCGTGAACACTGGAGGAGGCGGCACGATCATATGCATGAACAGACGTGCACGCCGGGCACCACCAGACCGGACCGGCATCCGGCCGGAACCTGATCGACCACGGGGAGCGCGCGGCCATGGCAGAATCCGGCACCACCCTGAACGGCCAACACAAGTCCACCCAGCACCAAGCCATCCAGCACCCGCCCACGCTGACCGCCGTGGCCGCGAACGGCTCGGCGGCCACCCGGCTGCCGTCCGTGCTGATCGCCACCCGGCACGGCGAGTCCACCGCCAACGTCGAGTTCCAGCTGGCCGAGGCCGCCGGCGCGCTCAGCGTCCCGATCAGCTGCCGCGACGCCGACATCCCGCTGTCGCTGCGCGGCCGGCAGCAGGCCCAGGCGCTCGGCCGCTGGTGGGCCGCCCTGCCCAGCGCCGACCGCCCGCGCAGCGTCTGGTGCTCGCCGTACGTGCGCACCGCCGAGACCGCCCGGATCGCGCTCGCCCAGGCCGCCGGGCTCGGCGCCGTGCCGGTCACCCTGGCCGTCCGCTACGACGAGCGGCTGCGCGACCGCGAGCTCGGCGTCCTGGAGATGCTGCCGAAGGCCGCCATCGAGGCCAAGCACCCGGAGGAGGCCGCCCGGCGGCGCAAGATGGGCGAGCTGTACTACCGCCCGCCCGGCGGCGAGTCCTGGGCCGACGTCGCCCTGCGGGTGCGCAGCCTGCTGCGGGACGTCTGCGAGGAGGACGCCGGACGGCCCGTCCTGCTGGTCGCCCACGACTGCACGGTGCTGATGCTGCGCTACGCGCTGGACCGGCTCACCGAGCAGCAGCTCACCGCGCTCGAGCCGGTGCACAACTGCTCCACCAGCCTCTGGCGGGCCCAGGAGGGACGGCTGCGGCCGGACCGCTGGAACCAAGTCGACCACCTGCACGCCGGCGCCGGCTGACCGTCCGTCACACGTCCGAGAAACAGCGCCGGTAGGCCAGTGGCGTGGTGCCCAGCCGGCGCCCGAAGTGGTGCCGCAGCGCCGCCGCGTTGCCGAAGCCGCAGCGGGCCGCGATCGCGTCCACCGACTCGGTGGTCGACTCCAGCAGCCGCTGGGCCAGCAGCACCCGCTGCCCCACCAGCCAGCGGTGCGGGGTGGTACCGGTCTCCTGCTGGAAGCGCCGGGCGAAGGTGCGCGGCGACATGTGCACCCGGGCGGCCAGCTGCTCGACGCTCGCCTCCTGGTCCGGATGGTGGCGCAGCCAGTCCAGCAGCGGCGCCAGCGAGTCACCGCCGCCCTCGGGCAGCGGGCGGTTCACGAACTGCGCCTGCCCGCCCTCCCGGTGCGGCGCCACCACCATGCGGCGGGCGATCCCCCGGGCCACCTCGGCGCCCTGCACCTTGCGCACCAGGTGCAGGCAGGCGTCGATGCCGGCCGCCGTACCGGCCGAGGTGATCACCGGATCGTCGTCCACGTACAGCACGTCCGGCTCGACCACCGTGTCCGGGAAGCGCTCGGCCAGCTCGTCGCTGTGCCGCCAGTGAGTGGTGGAACGGCGGCCGTCCAGCAGCCCGGCCGCGCCCAGCACGAAGGCGCCGCTGCAGATCGACAGCACCCGGCCGCCGCCCGCCACCACCGCGCGCAGCGCCTCCAGCAGCGGCTCCGGGTACCGCTCGCGGATCCCCGAGGCGGTGACCACCGCCAGGTCCGCCCCGGCGAGGCGCTCCGGGCCGTACGGGACGTCCACCGCGAAGCCCGAGTGGGTCGCGTGCGGGCCCGGACGGGCGCCGGCCAGCGCGAAGTCGTACCCGGGCAGCCCGTCCGCGGTGCGGTCCAGGCCGAAGACCTCGCAGGCCACCCCCAGTTCGAACGGGTGGACCTCCTCCAGCACCACCGCGACCACGTTCTTCAGCATGCCGCCCAGGATGCCCCGACCGGCCGGGCCGGCGAAAGAGGCGGAGTGGCAGGATTTCGAGGCAACCCGGCATTCCTGCCACTCGTGGACACCCGGGCCGCCCGGCCACAGTGGTGGCCATGGACACCGACACCCTCGCCAGCGCACTCGGCCTGGTCGGCGCCGTCGGCGGCTTCGGCCTGCTCGGCACCCTGATCGGCCGCGAACTCTCCCGCGGCCCCGCCGCCGGCCGCGACAACCACCACCGCGCCGGCGGCTACCCGGCCGACCCCGCCCGCGCCGACCGGCTGTACGGCACCATGCCCGCCGCCTCGCTGCGCCCCTCCGCCGACCCGGCCGTGCTCCCGGTCCGCTCGACCCCCGAAATCAGGACCCCGCACGGCTCCGGCACACTGGCCCGATGGACTACCTCATCCGCCACGCCCTCCCCCAGGACCTCGAAGCGGCCGGCCGGATCACCGTCGACGCCTTCGTCGGCGACGGCTTCACCAGCCCGACCAGCGGCTACGTCGACCTGCTGCGCGACGCCGGGCGCCGGTCCCGGGAGGCCGAGCTCCTGGTCGCGGTCGACGCGGCGGACGAACGGGTCCTCGGCTGCGTGACCTTCGCCGTCGGCGGCACCGAGTGGGCCGACATCGCCACCCCGCGCGAGGGCGAGATACGGATGCTCGCCACCGCCGCCCTCGCCCGCGGCCGCGGCGTCGGCGAGGCCCTGGTGCGCGCCTCCCTCACCCGCAGCCGCGAACTCGGCCTGGCCGGGATGGCCTTCTCCACCCGCCCGGAGATGACCACCGCCCACCGCGTCTACGAGCGGGTCGGCTTCCGGCGCACCCCGGAGCGCGACTGGGCGCCGTACCCGGGGATGGACCTGATGGTCTACACCATGACCTTCTGAGCTCCTGCGGTCACGGCCGCTTGTCGTACCCCGGGGCCAGGTAGACGGTGTAGCGGCCGTGCTCGCCGCTCTTCACCACGGTGGCCACCCGGTAGCCGGCCGCCTTCAACGTCGGCTGGATCGCCCGGTCGGTGGCTCCGGTCTGGGTGAAGTCCAGGACCACCACCTTCCACTCGTGCGCCTCGATCCCGGCCTGGATGGCGGGCACCCCGTTCTGCGTCTGGCCGGTGGCCGGGTCCCGGCGGAACACCGCCACCAGGTCGTGCCACTGCTGCCAGTTGCTCTGCTTGCGCAGGTAGTAGGCGGGGACGTTGTAGTTCTCCACCAGGTAGCGGTCGTCGCCCTTGACCACGTACGGCTCCAGCGCGGCGACGAACTCCTTCGAGTTCGACCACTCGCCGAACATCTCCCGGCCCTGGGCCGCCCCCACCCAGGCCAGCGGGCCCACCACCAGGGCGGCGACGACGATCCCGGCCGTGACGTGGACGCGGCCGCGCAGCCACAGCACCGCGCGGGCCAGCAGTGCGCCCACCACGATGCACGAGAACCAGGCACCGAAGTCCACGTGCTTCTGCAGCGACAGCCAGGTGTGGATGCGGATCTGGTTCACCGGCGCCAGCAGACCGGCCACCAGCAGCAGCGCGGCCAGCCAGAACTCCGTCCAGGCCGCGCCGCCGCGCCGGCGCGCCGGCACCAGCTGCGCCAGCACCCCGACCAGCGCCACCACCAGCAGCGGGCCCACCCACCGGGCGGCCTCGCTCGCCACGTAGGAGTAGGCGTCATGGCCCGGGGCGCGCTGGAGCGTGGTGTGGTTGAAGCCGTCGACGTACCGCTGACCGGCCGCCAGGGCCGCGGCGCCGACCGCCACCGCGAAGGTCAGCAGCACCAGCAGCCCGCGCCGCCAGCGCGCCCAGGCGCGCACCGGGCCGCCCGTCCCGGCCAGCACCGCGATGCCGCACACCACCGGCACCCACAGCAGCGCGGCGTACTTGGTCGCACCCGCCAGGGCCAGCAGCAGCCCGGAACCCACCAGGCTCGGGTACCCACCGCCGGTGGTCAGCCGCACCGCCAGGTAGCCGGCCCAGGCGAGGATCGCCAGCGCCATCGCGTCGTAGGTGGCCAGCCCGCCCAGGAACTGGGTCGGGCCGAGCGCCGCGAAGGCCGCCGCCGCGCAGAAGGCCGCCGGCGAGCCGTGCAGCCGCCGGGTCGCCAGGTGGACGGCCACGGTCGCGGAGAGCATGAACGCCAGGCTGAGCAGCCGGGCGCCGTTCAGCCCGCCCACGAAGTCCGCCACCGCCACGACCACCGGGTAGATCAGCGGGGAGCCGGAGAAGAAGGTCTCGTACGTCGACACCGGAGTGCCGTGCCGCAGGTGGGCGATCTCCTGGTACCCGGAGTAGATGTAGGTGCCCTCGTCGATGAAGGCGGTGTTGCTGACGATCAGGTGGTACGAGAGCGCGCCCTGGACCAGCAGCACCGCCAGCAGCGGCAGCCAGTCGGCCCGCAGCGCCGGGCGGGCCGGGTGCGGCACCCGGGGCAGCAGCCCGGGCTTGCGCCGCCGCCGGTCGGTCGCGGACGGCGCCGGCACGGCCGCGGCCGCACGGTCGCGCTCGCCCAGCGCCACGCCCGCGCCCGGGCGGGCCCCGGCGGGGCCCAGGACGGGCTTGCGGGTGGACTCGGGCCGGATCCAGCGACCGTCCGCGCTCATCAGTGGTGCTCCTATCTGGGGCTCTGCCTCCGGATGCGCCCGAGGGCGCCCCACGCTCCGGGGCGTGCGTCAAGCCGCCCCGCACTGCCGTGGTGGCGGTGCGGGGCGGCTCTTCGTTCTCGGGCCGGACGGGTTCCGGGGCGATCGGCCCCGGGCCGGCTCAGCCGTTCAGCCAGGCGGCTGCCGGCGGGACCGACGGGGGCGAGCTCGGGCCCGCCACGATCTTGACGATGTCGGCCTCCGGCAGCACCTGGTTCCACACCTGGATGTCGGCCACCGCGCCGTGCCAGGGGTCGGCCCACTGCCCGTTCGAGCTCAGCCGCCCGACCTGCAGGTTGTTGTTGCCGGACGGCTGCACCCCGGCCGACTTGGCCGAGGACTGCGGGGCGCCGTTGACGTACAGGGTGAGCGTCTGCGACGAGTCGTCGTACACGCCGGTCAGCAGCACCCACTGGTTGACCGTCGCGTCGGCCTTGGACCAGGCGATCGCCGAACCGCCGCCCGGGATCTGGACCTTGAAGTACCACTGGTCGTGCCCGTTGTTGCCGGCCCGCCCCAGCGAGTACGCGTAGTACTGGCCGTCGCCCTGGCTGACCGCGCTGCGGTTGCCGTCCGGCTTGTCGACCAGCACCCGCGCGGAGACGGTGAAGCTCTTGCTCACGTCGACGACCTGGCCGGAGGTCGAGGCGAAGGAGTCCTGACCGCTGGGCAGCTTGAGGACCTGTCCGGAGAAGCCGCTCATCGTCCCCGGCTGGGCGTCGGCGCCCAGGTTCAGCGCCGGGCCCTTCTTGGCCGCCAGGGTGCCGACGGTCGGCGGGCTGGTGATGCCCTTGACCGGCGGGGCGCTGCTCGAGGCGGAGGACGGGCCGGGCGAGGTGGCGACGGGGCCCGGCTTCTTGTCGCCGTCCTTCTTGTACAGCCAGAAGCCCGCGCCGGCGCCGGCCACGACCACCACGGCGGTCAGCGCACCGATCAGCTTGAGCCGGCGGCCGCGCTTGGCGGACTTCTCGTTCTGCTCGGCCAGCGCCTCCCAGTCCGGGGTGCCGGACGAGGAGGCCGGCGGCGGGAAGCCGGACTGCTGCTGCCACTGCGGCGCGGGCTGCTGCGGCTGGCCCGGCTGCCCCGGCGCCGGGAAGGACTGCGGCGGCTGCGCCTGCTGCGCCTGCTGCGGGAACGGCTGCGGCTGCGGCTGCGGCTGCGGCGCCACCGGACCGGCCGCCACCGGCCCCGGCTGCACCGGCCCGGGCTGCACCGGCGCTGCTCCACCCGGCTGCGGCACCGGCGGCACCGGCTGCGAACGGGGCGTCATCTGCTGGGGTGGTTGGCCGGGCGCACCGGGCGGTGGCCCGAAGCCGGTCGCGGGGCCGAACGCACCGCTCGGAGACTGCGGTGGCACACCGGTGGCCGGAGCGGGCCCCCCGGCCGGTGCCTGCTGCGGTGGCGGGTAGGGCTGCCCCGGCTCGCCACTCGGTACCGGTCGATCGCTCATGGCCGGAATGCTAGGGCATCGGGCCGACCACTCCCATGGGGGGTGCGCGGACGAACCCCCCGGGGGCTGCGCGGACGAAGCGTCGATGCCGGCCCGGCCGGCGACGAACAGCCGCCTCACGCAACCCCGTTGTACGGGATCCGCCAACGCTGCGAGACCACGTCCGCGCACGTCCGCAGCTGCACCGCCGTACCGTCCGCCAGCGCACCGCCCGCGGTGCCCAGGCACAGGCCCGAGTCCTGGTGCATCAACCGCCCCCCGGCGGTGGGCACCCAGCGCTGCCCGGAGCCGCCGGTGCAGTCGGCCAGCGTGACCGAGGTCCGGTCGGCGCCCGGCACCAGACAGGCCGCTCCCCCGCGCAGCGAACCGTCGTTGCCCACCGTCCAGCTGGTCGACGAGCCCGGGTCGCCGCAGGCCCCGACGCTCACCACGGCGCCCCCCGGGCCGCCGCCGTGCCGCAGGCAGATCCCAGGAGCCCCGGCCGGGATCTCGCCGACCGGCAGGCCGACCCGGTTGTGGAAGGCGAACGACTCGCTGCGCAGGCCGGTGCCGCCGCTCCACACCTCGAAGCCCGCCTGCACCCGGCACAGGTAGGAGCCCTTGGGGACGTACCCGCGGGCCATCGCGTCGGCGGTGAACAGCCGCAGGTCGAGGGCCCGGGTGGTGTGGGTCGGCGTGGTGCGCACGTAGCTGATCACGCTGTGCGGGCCGGTGATCGGCGCCTGGAACACGTTGTACGCGGCGTCCCCGAACTGCTGGGCGTCGGCGACCTTGTCCCCGGCCGGGCGCACGCTGTCGGTGGAGTCCAGCCACACCATCAGCTCGGCGCTCTCGCCCGGCAGGCAGTTGTCCGGGCTGGAGCCGTACCAGAGGTCGAAGGACAGGTTGAAGGAGCCGCTCACCCGGCCGTTGGCGTCCCAGTCCGCGGTCGCGTCGCCGAGCGCGCTGACCGGCACCGGCAGGCCGCTCGCGCCGGGGGCGGTGGAGACGTTCGGGTAGGCGCCCGGGGCCAGCGGGTTCTTCGGGACGAAGTCGCGGATCTGGGACACCGTGAAGCCGGTGTCGTCCACCGGGTCCACGCAGATGGTTCCCGCGGTGTTCCACGGGTTCGGTTCGAGGACCTTCGACCCGCCGTCCAACGCCAGCTTGGGGAAGGGGTTCTGCGGGGTCGAGCACAGGCTCGCCGTCGACGCGGAGGCGGCCGGCGGCTGCTCCACCGCCCCGACCTGGCCGCTGCACCCGGCCAGCAGTGCGGTGACCGCACCGAACGCGGCGACCGCCCGCAGCCTCCGCGCGGCCCGCCGCACCCCACCGACCTCGATGTTCATCACGCTTCCGTCCTCGCCCCCTGGGCGGACAACCGTACACAAGTGCTCCGTCTGCACCTCCGTGCACATCACGATCGGAACTCGATATCGGTTCCGGATGGCCGACGGTAGAGGGGGGAGCGAATCGGCCACGACCGGTCCCGTACGATCCTGGCGTCCCCCGCGAGCCCGACCGACAACGGCCGACCGGCGGGGAAGGTTCAGATACAAGACGGCTTCCGGGGGAGTAGAGCACGTGACTGTCACCGAGAGCGCGCGACTCGCGGGCAGCGGTCAACCACCCGTCTCACGTCGCCGGAGCCGGCGCGACCCGGCCGCCCGCAACCAGTGGGGCCTGCTCCCCCAGCCGCCGGACAACACCGAGAAGTACCTCTACGCCCGCACCCACCTGTGGGTGCTGACCTGCTTCTCCCTCGTCAGCTTCGCCTGCATGGTGGCCAGCGAGATCGGGCTGCTCAAGGCGACGCCCTGGTTCCTCGTCTTCGTGCCCCCGCTCGCCTTCACCATCGTCTACTACCTGATATCCCGCTGGGTGCACGGCTTCAACGAGACCTTCGACCTCGCGGCGCACCGCAAGCTGGTCAAGTCCTGGCGGCCCGAGCGCTATCCGACCGTCGACGTCTTCCTGCCCGTCGCCGGCGAGCCGATCGAGGTCCTGCACAACACCTGGACCCACGTCGCCAGGCTGCGCGACCAGTACCCGGGCGAGGTCACGCCGTACGTCCTCGACGACAGCAACAGCCCCCAGCTCGCGCAGATGGCCGTCGACTTCGAATTCGTCTACGGCACCCGCGACAAGCTCGGCTGGTTCAAGAAGGCCGGGAACCTGCAGTTCGGCTTCCGCAACTCCGACAGCGACTACATCCTCATCCTGGACGCCGACTTCGCGCCCCGGCCGGACCTGCTGGACGAGATGCTCCCCTACATGGCGGCCAACCCCCGCCTCGGCATCGTCCAGTCCCCGCAGTTCTTCCGCATCCTCGACTCGCAGAACTGGATCGAGCGCGGCGCGGGCGCCGTCCAGGAGCTGTTCTACCGGACCGTCCAGGTCTCCCGGCAGCGCAACGACGGCGCCATCTGCGTCGGCAGCTGCGCGATATACCGGCGCGCCGCCCTGGAGGAGAACGGCGGCACCACGCTGATCGGCCACTCCGAGGACGTCCACACCGGCTTCGACCTGCGACGCCTCGGCTGGGACCTGCAGTACATACCCATCGCCCTGGCCACCGGGGTCTGCCCCGACAACGTCGGCGGCTTCTTCAACCAGCAGTACCGCTGGTGCACCGGCTCGATGAGCCTGCTCGGCAGCAAGAAGTTCTGGCAGACCAAGCTCCGGCCGGTCACCCGCGCCTGCTACCTGTCCGGGTTCTTCTACTACATCCACACCGCGCTGTTCACCCTCGTCTCGCCGCTCGTCCCGATCATCCTGCTGCTCGCCCGCCCCGACCTGGTCCGCTGGCAGAACACCGCGCTGGTGCTGCCCGGCCTGATCTACGCGACGGTGATCTTCCCGCTCTGGCACCGCAACCCCTACCGGCTGGAGGCCTGGGCCGCCCGCATGATGTACGGCTGGGCGCACGTCTTCGCCATCTGGGACATCGTGCGCCGCAACCGGATGGCCTGGCAGCCGACCGGCTCCAGCGGCGCCAAGAAGAACAAGACCCGCCGGTTCTGGCTCGGCGTGATCGTCTGGGGCGGCGGGACGGCCCTGCTCTGGGTCGGCACGAGCATCTGGCGGATGCTCACCATGGGCCCGCTGAACTTCGCCCTGGTCCTCGCCTCCGGCCTCTTCTACGCCACCATCGTCGGCCGGGTCCTCGTCCAGCCGCGCCCCACGGAAGCAGCGTGATCGCCATGTCCGCCCATCCCCGACGGGCCGGCCTGCTCCGTCGTCGACTGGCGCTCCCGCTGCTGACCGCCACCCTGCTGCTGCTCGCCGCCTGCGGCCCCGCCGACCCGGGCTTCGCCCTGCAGGACGACCTCGCCCAGGCCGCGCCGACCGCCACCGGCCCCGGCGCCACCCCGAGCACCCCCGCCAAGCCCAGGGCGCTGCCCACCGGCGTCCCGTACGACGTCACCCCGCTGCTCAAGCCGGGCCGCAAGTACCTCGGCGCCGCCCTGCCCGACGTGCCCGCCTCGATGGACGCGCTGCCCGGCTACACCGCCGCGATCGGCAAGCAGCCGAACATCCTGGAGTACTACGCCCACTGGAAGGGCGGCTTCGACACCGCCGGCGTGCGCCGGATCTACCAGGCCGGAGCCCTGCCCTTCATGGCCTGGGAGCCGTACGACCACTCGCTCGCCTCGATCGCGGCCGGCGACACCGACGACTACGTGCGCGGCGTGGCCAAGGCGGTCGCCAAGCTCGACCAGCCCATCGCCATCAGCATCGCCCACGAGATGAACGGCGACTGGTACCCGTGGGGCCGCAAGACCGCCAGCCCCCAGGACTTCGTCGCGGCCTGGCGCCACGTGCACGACCTGTTCGACCGGGCCGGCGCGACCAACGTGATCTGGGTCTGGAGCCCCAACATCACCGTCCCCGCGCCCAACACCCGCCTCGCGCCGTACTACCCGGGCGACGACTACGTCGACTGGGCCGGCATGACCGGCTACTTCACCAACGACAGCCCCAAGACCTTCGAGGCCCTGTACGGCGCGACGATGGCCGAGATCCGCACCTTCTGCAAGAAGCCCTTCTTCATCAGCGAGACCGCCGCCGAACAGGGCAGGCACCAGCGCGACTTCGTCGACCAGCTGTTCACCGGGCTGGAGGCGCACGACGACATCGTCGGCTTCATCTGGTTCAACATGATCAAGCGGGCGGACTGGCGGGTCGAGACCGTTCCGGACACCCTCGCCGAGTTCAAGAAGCGCGTGTCCGCCCCCCGCTACGGCTTCGACATCCGGAACCCATGATGAGCACAGAGCCCGAGTCCTCCCCCCAGCACCCCCTCGACGCCGAGCCGATCGCCCCCGATGGGGCCGCACCCCGCCGAGCCGCGGCCGTGGCCGTGGCCGTGGACAACCCCGACGGCGTCGAGCTGGCCCCGTACACCATCCCGCAGGTCCCCGCGATCGGCTGGGACCCGGCCTCCAGCCCCCGGCGGCGCTGGATCGCCCGCGGCCTGCTCGGCGCCGTCCTGGCCGTCCAGGCCGCGCTCTCGCTGCGCCTGCTCGCCGCCGCGCACCCCGACGAGGCCGCCGCCATGGTCGCCGGCCGCCAGCAGCTCGACCACCTCCTGCACGGCACCCCGGTCACCACCGACCTGCTCGACCGCGTCCCCGGCTCGCCGTGGCTGTACCCGCCGCTGGCCGGCGCCGCCGCGAACGCGGGCGGCATCTGGGGCACCCGGCTGCTCAGCCTCGGCTTCGGACTGCTCACCACGGTGCTGCTGTACTCGCTGACCCGGCGGCTGTTCAACGAACGGGTCGCCATCTGCGGCATAGCCGCCTACGCCGTGCTGCAGTCCACCGTCGTGGTCGGCTTCTACGGCGCCCCCGAGTCCCTCGCCGTCCTCCTGGTCGCCCTCACGGCCTGGCTCACGGTGCTCACCGCCCGGCGCTCACCGGCCCTGGTCCTGACCGCCGCCCCGCCCGCCGCGCTGGCCTGTGCCGTCGCGTACTCGGCGGTCCTGGCCGTCCCCGCCCTGGTCCTGCTGGCCCTCGCCTGCGCCTGGCCGCACCGCCGGCCCGGCCCGGCCGCCCTGCGCGCCCTGCTGCTGGCCGTCGGCACCGTCCTCCTGCTGCTGCCCTACGGCCAGTTGGGCAAGGTCGCGCACTGGTCCCCCGCGCACGGCAACGCCCCCGGCTCGGCCGGCTCCATCCTGCTCGGCACCCTCCAGTGGGGCGGACTGTTCACCGTCCTCGCGGTGGCCGGCACGATCTCGTACGCCCGCCGCGAGCAGATGACCGAACACGAGTCGCCCGAGGGCGAGCGCGCCGCCACCACCCGGGCGGGGCGGGTCCTGCTCGGCGCCGTGCTGACCGCCACCGCGCTGCTGATCCCCGCCGTCCACCTGTCGACCGGCACCTCCGGGGCGCTGTTCCGCCACCTCGGCTACGGCATGCTGCTCGCCACCCCGATCGCGGGGCTCGGCCTCACCCGGCTGGTCGGCGCCCACTTCCGCCACCCCCAGCTCGGCATCCTGGTCTGGGTCGCGCTGCTCGCCCTCGGCATGGAGCAGTCCGCCCTGCGCTACCAGAACGGGCCCGACTCCGGCCGCCTGCTGGCCGTCCTGCGGGCCCACGCCGTTCCCCAGGGCCACTACCTCACCGAGGTCGACGGACTCGCCGAGTACTACCTCGGCAGCGTCTCCAAGCCCGAACAGTGGGTCTCCGCGCGGGCCGGGACGGACTACCGCGACGGCGCCGGAATGCAGCACCACGGCGAGGACGGCAGCACCGCCGCGATCCGGGACGGCTGGTTCACCATGGTCGTCCTCGACAGCACCGCCCCGGAGGCCACCGACCGGGCGCTGAGCGCCGCCCTGACCGCCAGCGGGCACTACCGGCTGATCGCCCAATTCACCTCCCCGACCGGCGATTCGAGTACGTACAAGGTCTACCTGAAGCACTGACGGGCCGCCCAGCCCGTCGGCGCGCACGACACGACAGGCACAACATATGGTGCCGCCGCAGTCAGCCGGCACTACATGTATGCTCACTCCTGCTGTCGATGCAGGGGAACCCGGTGAGAGTCCGGGACTGCCCCGCAGCGGTGTGCGGGCGGCCCCAACAGCCGTACCCGCGAGTCCGAGTACCTGCCGGACAGCGTGCGCCACGGCCCTCCCGCAGAGGCCGCGCCGGCACTCAGCACCACCCCTCCGGGCCTCGCGGGCGGGCCGGGGAGACACCTCGCGCGACGCGTCCCCGCGTTCGCGCCGTGCTCCCCTGCCCAGATCGGCCCGGGTGACCCCGATCACGCCGCCGATCGCCGCCAGGAGAGAGCGCCTTGACCACCGCTGCCTCAGCCACCCTGCCCACCCAGGGCTCCGGTACCGCCTTCACCGACCCGACGGTCTCCGACCCCGGAGGCGCGCTGCTGCGGCTGCTCACCGACCGCAGCGCCGACCTCGCCGAGGTCGACCCCGGCCATGTCGCCGCCGCCGCGCTGCGCGGTCGCCACGCCGGCTCGGACTTCGCCGAGCTGCGCGGGCTGGCCGTGGACGCCGCCGCGTCGATGATCGCCGAGGACCCCCAGTACTCGAAGCTCGCGGCCCGCCTGCTCGCCCTGGAGATCGTCGACGAGGCGAACAGCCAGGGCTCGGTCTCCTTCTCCGCCTCGATCGCCGTCGGCCACACCGAGGGCCTGATCGGCGACACCACCGCGGCCTTCGTCGCCAAGCACGCCGCCGCCCTCGACGCCCTGATCGACACCGCGGGCGACGACCGCTTCGAGTACTTCGGCCTGCGCACCGTCCAGTCCCGCTACCTGCTGCGCCACCCGATCACCCGCAAGGTCATCGAGACCCCGCAGCACTTCCTGCTCCGCGTCGCCTGCGGCCTGGCGGTCGGCGACACCGAGCAGTCGGTGCGCGAAGTGGCCGAGCTGTACGGCCTGATGAGCCGCCTGGAGTACCTGACCTCCTCGCCGACGCTCTTCAACTCCGGCACCCGGCACCCGCAGATGTCCAGCTGCTACCTGCTCGACTCGCCGCTGGACAACCTGGACTCGATCTACAGCCGCTACGCGCAGATCGCCCGCCTGTCCAAGCACGCCGGCGGCATCGGCCTGTCCTACTCGCGCATCCGCTCGCGCGGCAGCCTGATCCGCGGCACCAACGGCAAGTCCAACGGCATCGTCCCGTTCCTGCGCACCCTCGACTCCTCGGTCGCCGCCGTCAACCAGGGCGGCCGCCGCAAGGGCGCGGCCTGCGTCTACCTGGAGACCTGGCACGCCGACATCGAGGAGTTCCTCGAGCTGCGCGACAACACCGGTGAGGAGGCGCGCCGCACCCACAACCTCAACCTGGCGCACTGGATCCCGGACGAGTTCATGCGCCGGGTCAACGCCAACGAGGACTGGTCGCTGTTCTCCCCGGCCGACGTGCCCGAACTGGTCGACCTGTGGGGAGCCGACTTCGACGAGGCCTACCGCAAGGCCGAGCTGGCCGGCAAGGCCGTGCGCACCATCCCGGCGCAGACCCTGTACGCCCGCATGATGCGCACCCTCGCGCAGACCGGCAACGGCTGGATGACCTTCAAGGACGCCTCCAACCGCGCCGCCAACCAGACCGCGCTGCCGGGCCGCACGGTGCACTCCTCCAACCTGTGCACCGAGATCCTGGAGGTCACGGACGACTCCGAGACCGCCGTCTGCAACCTGGGGTCGGTCAACCTGGGCGCGCACGTGGCTGCCGGGGCCTCTGCCGACGACCTGTTGGGTGCGATGGACTGGGAGCGCCTGGACGCCACCGTCCGTACGGCCGTCACCTTCCTCGACCGCGTGGTGGACATCAACTTCTACCCGACCACCGAGGCCGGCACCTCCAACTCCCGCTGGCGGCCGGTCGGCCTCGGCGTGATGGGTCTGCAGGACGTCTTCTTCAAGCTGCGGATCGACTTCGACTCGGCCGAGGCCAAGCAGCTGTCCACGCTCATCTCCGAGCGCATCATGCTCACCGCCTACGAGCGCTCCGCCGACCTCGCCGAGCAGCTGGGCCGCCACGAGGCCTACGGCGAGACCCGCGCGGCGCGCGGCGAGCTGCACATCGACCACTTCCCGACGGCCGCCCCCCAGTGGGCCGACCGCTGGACGGCCCTGCGCGCCCGCATCGCCGAGACCGGCCTGCGCAACTCGCTGCTGCTGGCCATCGCCCCGACCGCGACGATCGCGTCCATCGCCGGCGTGTACGAGTGCATCGAGCCGCAGGTGTCCAACCTGTTCAAGCGCGAGACGCTGAGCGGCGAGTTCCTGCAGGTCAACCCGTACCTGGTGCGCGAGCTCAAGGAACTCGGCGTCTGGGACCAGCAGACCCGCGACGCCCTGCGCGACGCCAACGGCTCGGTGCAGGAGTTCAACTGGCTGCCGGCCGAGGTCCGTTCGCTGTACCGCACGGCGTGGGAGCTGCCGCAGCGCGCGCTGATCGACCTGGCCGCGGCGCGCATGCCGTACCTGGACCAGAGCCAGTCGCTCAACCTGTTCATGGCGGCGCCGACCATCGGCAAGCTCAGCTCGATGTACGCGTACGCGTGGAAGGTCGGTCTCAAGACCACCTACTACCTGCGCTCGCGCCCGGCGACCCGCATCGCCCAGGCCGCCTCCGGCGCCGCCCGCGCCGCCGCGCCCGTGCCGGTCAACACCCCCGCCCTCACCCCGGAGCAGGAAGCCGCCATCGCCTGCTCCCTGGAGAACCCCGAGTCCTGCGAGGCCTGCCAGTAATGACTGCCGACGACCGCAAGATGCTGCTCGACCCCGGCTTCGAGCTGACCCTGCGCCCGATGCGCTACCCGTCGTTCTACGACCGGTACCGGGACGCGATCAAGAACACCTGGACCGTCGAGGAGGTGGACCTGCACTCCGACGTCGCCGACCTCGCCAAGCTCAGCGAGGGCGAGCGGCACATGATCGGCCGCCTGGTCGCCTTCTTCGCGACCGGTGACTCGATCGTCGCCAACAACGTCGTGCTGAGCCTCTACAAGCACATCAACTCCCCGGAGGCGCGCCTGTACCTGTCGCGCCAGCTGTTCGAGGAGGCCGTGCACGTCCAGTTCTATCTGACGCTGCTGGACACCTACCTGCCCGACCCGGAGGACCGCGCGGCCGCCTTCGCCGCCGTGGAGAACATCCCCTCCATCGCGCAGAAGGCCAAGTTCTGCTTCAAGTACATGAACGCGGTCGACCACATCGACTCGCTGCAGACCAAGGAGGACCGGCGGGCCTTCCTGCTGAACCTGATCTGCTTCGCCGCGTGCGTGGAAGGCCTGTTCTTCTACGGCGCGTTCGCGTACGTGTACTGGTTCCGGTCGCGCGGTCTGCTGCACGGTCTCGCGACCGGCACCAACTGGGTGTTCCGCGACGAGTCCATGCACATGGACTTCGCGTTCTCCGTGGTGGACACCGTCCGCGAGGAGGAGCCCGACCTCTTCGACGACGAGATGGCCAAGCAGGTCACGGAGATGCTGGAGGAGGCCGTCGAGGCCGAGCTCCAGTTCGCCCAGGACCTGTGCGGCGACGGCCTGCCCGGTATGAACACCGCGTCCATGCGCGAGTACCTCCAGGCGGTTGCCGACCAGCGACTCGCCCGCCTGGGCCTCCCGATCCGCTACGGGTCCACCAACCCGTTCGGCTTCATGGAGCTCCAGAACGTCCAGGAGCTGACCAACTTCTTCGAGCGTCGCGTGTCGGCGTACCAGGTCGCGGTCGAGGGCTCGGTGTCCTTCGACGACGAGTTCTAAGACAGGTCGTCCAGCGAACAGCGGAGCTGCCGAGATGGCAGCTCCGCTGTTCGCTACCCGGCGTTCAGGAGTAGCCCAGGCAATGCCCAAGCTCCAACAACGTGTGATCGAGGGCCCGTTCGGGCCGATACAGATCAGCCACGACCGCTGGCCGTCCGTCATCGCCCGCGTGCAGGGGGCGGGGATGCCCACCGTCACGGTGGTGCCCGACCGCGACCACGGCGCGATGAACATCAACGGGCACGACGTGCCGACCACCCGGGCCCGCAACCGCACCCGCACGGCTGTTGTCGGCGACCGCGCCTACGAGCTGAGGCCGACCAGCCTCCGCCGGGCCGAACTGCGCCGCAACGGCGTGCTCATCGCCCACGCCCGCGGCACCTACCGCTCGTACGCCCCGGGGAGCACCATCCCCGGCCTCGACGCCCGGGTGAACTGGTCCCAGGGCATCGACCCCACCGACGTGGCGGTCGGCCAAGCCATGCTCCTCGCCTTCGGCGCCGGCGCCCCGGGCGCGCTGCTGAGGTTCTGCCTGTTCTGGTACGACAACTTCGGCCCCAACTGACGCCTACGGAGCGAACTTCAGAGCGGGTTCGCGCAGCCACACCCACTGCTGCTCCGGAGTGACGGTGATCCCGTAGTCGTACGGCGTCGGCCGGTCGAGGGTCTCCCACTGCGACCAGGCGGTCAGCAACTCGTCCCCGATGCGGCGCGGGCCGCCTTGGTGCAGCACAGCACTGCCGTCGCCCCGCGCGGACAGGGCCGCCCACGAGGCGTTGCCGTCGTGGATCCAGGCGTTGACGCCGTCCTCGTCCCGGCCGGTGATCAGGATGGCGTCCGGGACGGCGACGCGCACCGCGAACCGCAGGTCCCAGTTGTCGGCGAGCGGGGCGAGGTCGCGTTCGACGATCCGCTCGGATTCCGGGTCGCCGGTGCCGCGCACCTGCGCGTAGCCGCCCGAGACCGGGACCGGCCCGGACCGGTCGGCCATGAACTGCCCGAGGCCCTGCACCCAGCCGCTCGCGGTACGCCCGTCGGCGGCCACCGTGAGCGCCACGTGCCCGAGCCGACCCCACGGGTAGACGATCCGCCCGCCTGGTTTGGCCGCCTCGATCCACTCGTACGGAACAGTCTCGACGGCGTAGGTCGCATGGATCCGGTCGAACGGGCCACCGGGCGGCACACTCCTCATGGCGTTGCCGACGAACACCTCGGCAGCCGCAAGCCGCTTGCGAGCGAGAACGGCAAGGCCTTCATCTATCTCGGTGGAGACGACCAAACCGGGCCCCGCGCGCCAGGCGGCGAGTGCACAACTCCAGCCCTGGCCTGTGCCGATGTCCCAAACCGTGTGGCCGGGCTCCAGCCTCAGACTGTCCAGCATGTCCGCCACCACCGAGGGCCCGGAGAGGCTCGATGAGGGAAGTCCATCGGTGACCTGGGTGACCGCCGCCGCATCCGGATCGGCGTAGAGCTCGTCCGCCCAGCCGGCCGGGTCGCTCGCACGGTCGACCGGCACGTACGAGTACCCGTCCCACCGCCACAACCGATCCGGCGCGAACGCATCACGAGGCAGCGCTGCCATGGCCTCACGGAGCCACGGCGAGTCAGCCGGCCACGCGCCCCGCTGCTCCATCACGGCGTCCATCCGCTCGCGGCGGTCAGCCAGGTCACCGCTCACTTCTTGTGCTTCCCGTCCCCCGGCGGCGGAGGCGGGACCTGCCCATCGGCGTTGCCCGGTGGTGGAGTTCCCTGCCCCGGGTCCGGCGGCGGCTTCTCGTGCTGCCCCATGCGTCGCTCCCTTCGGGTACGGACACGTTCGGGGCCCACCCTTGCGTGGCAGCAGCCCTCGATGCCAGACGCGCAAAGGCGCACCAGGGGCGCACACACCCGAGGCGCGCGCTGGCGAAGACGAAGGTGCCCCGCACGGCCACAGCCCGTGCGGGGCATCGCTGTTGGTTCAGAGGGACGGAAACTCACCACCCTTGACCCCGGCGAGGAAGGACGCCCACGCCTCAGCCGGGAAGAGCAGAGTGGGCCCATCCGGATCCTGGGCCTTCCTCCCGAAGTGTGGACACCCCGGACACTGGATCGCGGAGATCCAGAGGAAGAGGAGTCCCCCGTGGTGATGAAGGTGTACTCGCCGGAGTTCAAGGCGGACGCCGTGGCGCTGTACCTGTCGGAACCAGGACGCACGATCCGCTCGGTGGCCGATGATCTCGGGGTCAACCACGAGACCCTACGGAACTGGATCAGCGCCCACCGGGCCCGGCAGCGGGAGGGCGCCGAGAGCGTTCCGGCTGCCGGTTCGGGCGCCCCGATAGGCTCCGGCACCGTGTTGGAGCAAGAGAACAAGCAGCTCAGAGCCCGGATACGGGAGCTTGAGCTGGAGCGGGACATCCTGCGCCGGGCGGCGAAGTATTTCGCCGGAGAGACGAACTGGTGATGAGCCGCTTCCAGTTCGTTGAGGACCATCGAGACGCCTTCGGGGTGAAGCGGCTGTGTCGGGTGCTGGAGGTCTCGCGGTCCGGGTTCTACCGGTGGCTGGCCGCCGCGCCGGCCCGTGAGGCCCGCAGGCAGGCCGATGACGAGCTCGCCGATCGGATCCGCGCGATCCACGCCGAAACGGACGGCACCTATGGCAGCCCGCGGGTGACCGCCGAGCTGCGGCATGCCGGGCGCCGGGTCAACCGCAAGCGCGTCGAGCGGGTGATGCGCGAGCGGGGCATTGTCGGCGTGCACCTGCGCAGGAAGGTCCGCACCACTGTCCCCGAGCCCTCGGCGGTGCCGGTTCCGGACCTGCTGGGACGCGACTTCACCGCCGCTCGGCCGAACACCCGCTACGTCGGGGACATCACCTACCTCCCGATCGGCGACGGTCAATTCCTCTACCTGGCAACGGTGTTGGACCTGTGTTCCAAGCGCCTGGTGGGCTGGTCGATCGCCGATCACATGCGGACCGAGCTGGTCACCGACGCGCTCAAGGCGGCGGCCGCCGCCCGGGACGGAAGCCTGGACGGCGCGGTCTTCCACAGCGACAACGGGTCCCAGTACGTGTCCAAGGAATTCGCCGACATCTGCCGGGAGTTGGGCGTCACCAGGAGTCGCGGCGCGGTCGGTACGAGCGCGGACAACGCCGCCGCCGAGGCGTTCAACGCCACGCTGAAACGGGAGACCCTCCAAGGCGCGAAGCGTTGGCCTGGAGCCCGCGCCGCCCGCCTGGCGGTCTTCCGCTGGATCACCCGCTACAACACCCGCAGGAGGCACTCCGCGCTGAACTACCTCAGCCCGATCGAGTTCGAACAACGATCAGTTACGCTGGCACTCGCCGCATAGCACTGGTGTCCACACCTCGGGGGGAGCCCCCCCTTGGAGTCTCGGACGGCCATCCCGTTCGACGCAAGGCGACCGGTCTCCACGCAATCATTCGCCTGAGCGCTGTAGCTGCTCTTGTACCAAGCCCGAACAGCCATCTCCGGTAGGGCCATTGCGCTCACACCTCTGTCTAGTCTCGTGCTCACATCTCTGCCGCGATTGCGGAGATCATATCCAGCGAGTTCGCAGGGTTCAGGGCCGAAGACCGGAGGTACTCGAAGACCAGACCATATCCGTCCAGCTCTGCTTGCTGCTCCATGTAGTGGCTGCTCGTCAGGGTCTCCAGGAAAACGGCCCCAGGATTCGGCGAGTCGGTGAACCCGAACATCACGAACGCTCCGCACGCACCAGCCGTGGCGCCGAAATCCAACGGAACAACCTGCAAGGTTACGTTCGGAAGCTGTGCAACCACGGCGAGGTGATCAAGCTGCGCTCGTTGGACATTCCTGCCTCCGACGAGACACCTGAGCACAGGCTCCCAGATGATCGCCCAAAATCTGGCCGGGTCAGGCCTGGAGAGAACCTCCTTCCGCTCCATCCGAATCTTGACGAGTTGATCGATGCGTTCCGGGCGAACAGCAGCCGGGTTGGCCTCCAGTACCGCGCGGGCATACTGCTCGGTTTGCAACAGTCCCGGCACGACCATCGATTGCCATGTGCGGATGTACCGGGCATCCCCTTCGAGTCCCAGGAAGTCCGCATAGGCCGACGGAATCGTGTCGCCGTAGTCGTGCCACCATCCGCGCTTCTTGCTATCCCTGGACAACTCCTCAAGAGCACTACGTTCATTCCCACTCACGCCGTACAGATCCAGCAAGACCCCCAGGTCCAGGCGCCGAACGCCCGACGCTCCGGTCTCTATGCGGCTGATCTTGGCGCGGGAGCACGCAAGCGCCTTCGCTGCGTCTTCGGTGCCCTTGCCCGCAGCTTCGCGGAGACGGCGAAGCTCCGAGCCGAGCCGGCGAGCACCCTCACCTCCGAGAGCGGCCGAGGCCTGTTCCTCGTCCAGGAGTTGGCCTCCGAGTGGGGCTGCTGCCCGCGCCGGGGCGGCATCGGCAAGTTCATCTGGTGCCACATCACCGCCTCCCCCGAGGCGGCCGCCGCGTGAGCGCCGTCCGGGCCGAGATCTCCGGCATCATGCTGCCGACCGTCTTCCCCAGCCTCGACCACGCCCTGCCCGTCCTCTGGGACCAGGTCCGCCGGCGCCCGATCCGCGAGGCCCACCGGGACTTCATCCGCCTGTGCATCGGCCCCGGCGGCGGCGACGGCGTCGCCCACTGCCTCGCCCGTGGCGGCCGCTGGTCCGTCACCCTCTACATCGGCGACATGACCGACTGGACGGCCCACCCGATCACCATCACCACCCACCCGGCCCCTTGAACTCGTCGTCCCCCGCTCGGCATTCACGCCGGGCCGGGGACGGCCACACCCGCTCCCGGTGATCTTGTCGGGCACCCTGAGCACCCCCACCGACACCAAGTCCCCGGTCAGAGCTCGGGGTCACCTCAGGGGCCGATCGGGGTCGATCCCGATATCGGGCAGGCCCGTTGCCCAGCAGGATCGAACACGTCGCTGAGGCCCACTCAGCCGAGCTGATCCCACGGGGTGCCCCACCATGAAGCCGCTCGCCCGCCGTACCGCCGCCCTCGGTCTGGCCTGTTGCGCCCTCGTCGGCCTCACCGCCGTCTCGGGCGCCCAAGCCTTCGCCGCGAGCGGCACGGGCACGGGCTCCACCGCCGCCACGGCCTTTCCGGCCCTGGACCCCGCCGCGCTCCAGGCCGCCATCGAGACCCGGCCCTCCGACAACGCCTCCGGCGCGGTCGCCCTGGTCTCCGAGCCGGGCCAGGTGTGGAAGGGCTCCACCGTGGACAGCCAGACCGGCCGCAAGATCCCGGAGAGCGCGCACTTCCATGCCGGCAGCATCTCCAAGGTGTTCGAGACCACCGTCATCCTGCAGCTCGCGGCCGAGGGGCGGATCGACCTCGACCAGACCGTCCAGCACTACATGCCGGGCCTGCTGCCCGACACCTTCGACCCGATCACCGTCCGCCAGCTGGTCAACTACACCAGCGGCCTGCCGAACGTGGACGAGGGCAAGCCCCCCGCGAGCGCCGACGAGACGATCGCCGACCGGTACGACTACCGCACCTTCGACCAGATCATCCAGCAGACCCTGCGCCCCGACGACGGCCGCCCGGCGCCCGGCCCGCACTTCGCGCCCGGCACCAAGCAGGAGTACAACTCCCTCGGCTTCCGCATCGCGGCCAAGCTCATCGAGCAGACCACCGGCAACTCCTTCAAGGACGAGGTCACCGCCCGCATCCTCAACCGTTCCTAGGGACTGAGCGGGAGTGAGGCCTGTTGCCAGGGCTTTGCTCAGCCGAACGCCCCGAACGGTCTTGGGCGTTCTGGTCCACCGCGTTCCTGCCGCGTTCGGCGCCGACGGATCGTGTCCGTGGTCCGGGTACGCGGGGGCGGTTCCCCTCACGCCCCCGGTCACCGGGTCGGGCCTGGGCGGTCCGATGCCCGTGCACATCGCTCTGGTGTGCACGGGGCGGTGCCGTCCGTCGCCTGATCCGGTGTCCGAGGGCGCGCCGTCCGATGGCCACGCTCGCCGCCTGGTGGCGGCTCACGGGGCGATCCGGTGTCGTGAGGGGCTTGTGCCAGTGCTCGGCTCCCCACACGGAGGTGTAGGCGGGATCGACCGCGATCACGCCGATTCCGGCTTCGGCGGTCATCGCGAGGAGCCGGGCGCGCAGCTTCGCGGTGGGCATGCCGTTGACGAGTTGCCGGAAGCGGCGTTTGCGGCCGTGTTTCTCGCGGGTTCTGGAGTCGGTGAAGTCCAGGTCCTCGATCGCGATCGCCTTGACGCTGGTGTCGTTCGCCCAGTGGAGCAGGCGGGTGATCGCGTGGCGGATCTGTGCGTCGCGGTGACCGGCGGTTCCGGACAGGTCGCAGTCGAAACGATGGGGCTGGCCGGTGGGGTTGCCGTGGGTGTCAAGGCGCCAGGCGGCGAGGTGGTCGGCGTTCATGTCCACGCCGATCACCTCACCGGCCCGCAGGGTTTCCAGTGGCACGACGGGGAGGTCTTTGCGCTGCCAGCTCGCGTCCAGGTACCAGCGGTCCCGCTCGACGTCCAGGTGGATGCGGTAGGCGACGGCCCGGTTCGCCTCGATACGGTCGCGCCACTCCCCACCCCGGTGGGGGAACGACACCGTCGACGCCAGGACGTAGCGGCCGTGCGGGGCGTTGGCCAGATACGCGAGCGGAGCCGGCAATCTGATGCTGATCCCACCGGCCGGGGTGACCCGGATCGTCTCGTTCCCGTAGCGCTTGCCCGACTCCCCGTCGGCCGCCAGGAACCAGCGCGCCGCCTGCCACCGGGCGCGCCACTGCCCGATGGTCTGGCCGGTTTCGTGGAGGTTGTGCCGGTTGTTGAGGAGCTTGCGCCCTCCGCGCACCACCGACACCCGGCCCGCCTCACGGTCGGCCCTCACCCGCTCGTGCTCGCGCTCCAGGTGCTTCAGGCGGCGGGACTTGGCGTGCCACTCCCGTCGGGAGCGGTAGCCGCCGGGCCGGCGTCCGGCACCCTTCTCACCGAGCGGCAGCGCGAGGCGCTGGCGGATCGTTACGATCCCGGCTTCCAGGCCATGAAGGTGCTGCCACTGCGCACGCCGGGACAGACCCCACTGCTCGTGCGTGGCCTTCGTGATGGACCCGGCCCAGCGCGACGACGACAGCGGCGTGAGGTCCCGCTTACGGGCCGCCCACGTCTCGGCCGAGTGTTCCAGGCCGTCGGCGACGCGCCGGGCCAGGTCCCGCGAGGCGAGGGATCCGAGGTGCCCGCCCAGCAGGCGCAACACCGCGTCGTCCTCGGCGGTCAGGCCCCTGAGCCGGTCCCGGATGCACACACCCGACGCGGGATCGGCGACGAACGGCCGAGCGATCTGCCGCAACACGGCCACCCCACCCCGATCCCCGGCGATTCCTTCGACTACGCACAGGGTGACACACGCAACGGCTCCAACGGCCCGAAACGGGTCAACCGAAAGCATCTCGACGACCCTTCGTCGGAAACCGACAGACTCACTCATGAACACCAAAGATCACTCAACAACTCTCAACCGCCAGCAGTTCACCACCCCTGCACCTGAACCAGACCTCGGTGCCGGAGGACGACCCGCGGATGCCCCGCCCCTACCTGCACGGCTACATGACCGACGACAGCGGCCAGGCGGTCGACACCAGCGAGCAGGGCGGCGACCCGTCCAACATGATCTCCACCACGGCCGACCTGGACCGCTTCCTGACCGCGCTGCTCCAGGGCCGCCTGCTGCCGGCCGCGCAGCAGGACGAACTGTTCACCCTGCCCAAGGACAACGGGGGCAAGCTCGTCCCGTTCGTCGGCGGCACCTCCTGCAACAAGGTGGCCTGCTTCGGCGCCGGACTGATGTCCACCCCGCTGCCGAACGGCGCCGTCCTCTGGGGCAAGACCGGCCACGACGACGGCTACGCCAACGGCATGTTCGCCACCCACGACCTGTCCGTCCACGCCGTGTACTCGGTCTCCAACCTCGGCACCGACTTCGGCGCCCCGACCCCCCCTCGCCAACCGCCTGCTGATGGCGGTCCTGGCCCCCGCCACCTCGCATGGCTGAGCCTGACCGTTGCACGGGAAGTCGGCCCCGCCGACTTCCCGTGCACCCGCGTCAGCCGTGGTCCTCCCAGTCCGGGGCGCAGAACCGGGCCCCGGTGACCACGGCGTCCCCGGCACGGTCGGCCCGCACGTACAGGTTGGTACCGTCCGGCCCCTGGTCCCCGGCACAGCCGATGCGCAGGCCCAGGTCGCGCTCCTCGACGTACCGGACGACGGCCGCGTCGACCTCCGAAACCGGCCTGCCGATCAGCTCGATGCCCTCGAAGGCGACCCGCGGCCCGGTGCGCCCGTGCACGGTCACGGCGCCCAGGGTGGGGACGCCCTCCGGGTGCCAGTAGTGGGCCGTCACCCCGGCCCGGTCGAAGCGGTCCTCCTCCAGGCACCATGGTTCGGCCCCGCGCCAAGCCCAGGCGTACCGCCCTCGCCGCACGGCCGGCGCGTCACCGCCCAGCGCGGCGACCACCTGCGAAGGGCTCATCCCGAACCGCAGCGGACCGACGCCCTCCAGCGGCGTGCAGTCCCAGCGCGGCCGGTCCCGGTCGGCCCGCACCGGCCAGTCCCCGGGGTTCGCGTCCCACTCCTGGACGTTGCGCCAGCTCTTGACCGGCTCGCTCCGGTACGGGTCCTCGGCCGGCTCGGGGCCGACGAACAGGGCGTCCGTGACCATCCGGTCCGTCCGCTCCGCGTATCCCTCGGGCGACAGCGCCCACCCCTTCCCGGCGCCCATCGACAGCCCCCAGGCCGCCACCTCCGGATCGCCGCTCCAGTTCACCCGCACCGAAACCCCCTCCCGGTGGGCGAGTTCGACGAGGTCCGCGCGCACCTCGGACGGAACCCGGTCGATCAGCTCGACCTCCCCCAGCCGCACCAGCGGACCGGACAGCGCGTCGACCGCCACCGCGACCAGCCGCGGCCCCGGCCCGTAGATCGCGGTCACCTCGAAGCCGTCGTACCGCTGCCAGGACAGGCTGTCCTCCAGCCCCTGCGACACATAGGCGATGGCCCCGCCCAGCGCATCCCGGACCTGATCCGGGCTCATCCCGAACCGCAGCGGCCCGACCCCCACCAGCGGATCGAGCACCCACCGCTCCCGCTCCTCCCCCGGCTTCCTCGTCCACCACTTCACCAGGCCATACCCCCGCGAGATCGCTCCACCGGACCCCGGCACGACCCGCCGGTGATCTTGCGGGCCACCCTAAGCACCCCCACCGACAACCGGCCCCGCTCAGAACGGGAGCAGCCCCCTCCCATGGCCCAGCGCACGGGAAGTCGGCCCCGCCGACCTCCCGTGCGTCCGCCCCGGTCAGACCGTGTACCGCACGCCGGTCAGCCGCTCCGACAGCTCCCACAGCCGCCGCCCGGTCTCCGGGTCGACGGCCCTCGGAGCCGGCCGAACCACCTTCGGGGCGCCGCGCAGCTCGCCCATCCCGCCGGGGCCGATGAACTGCCCGCCCAACGCCCGCGGGTCGGTCGCCGCGAACAGCTGCGGCAGCGCGCCCCGGTCGGGGGTCTGGGCGAGCGGGATCAGGACGCGGCCGAACAGCAGCCGCACCGGGCCGACCGCACGGGCCTGGATGTTGGTGGCGGCGTAGCCGGGGTGGGCGAGCAGGCTGTGGACCGGGCTGCCGGCGGCGGCGAGGCGCCGGTGGAGCTCCAAGCCGAAGACGGCGTTGGCGAGCTTCGACTGGTTGTAGTAGCCCATCGGCGAGTACCCGCGCTCGCCGGAGAGGTCGTCGAAGAACAGCCGCCCCTGCCGGTGGTTGGAGGAGCTCACCGTGACCACCCGGGGGTCCCTCCCGCCAGCCAGCAGGTCGAGCAGCAGCCCGGTGAGCGCGAAGTGGCCGAGGTGGTTGGCGGCGAACTGCAGCTCGTGGCCCTGGGCGCTGAGCGTGCGCGGCGGCGCCAGCACTCCGGCGTTGTTGACGAGGGCGTCCGGGCGGACGCCGTCCGCGCGCAGCCGTTCGGCGAAGGCGCGGACGGAGTCGAGGTCGGCCAGGTCGAGGCGGCGCACCTCCAACCGCGCCCCCGGCTGGTCGGCGGCGATCTCCGCGACCGCGCGACGCCCCTTGGTCTCGTCGCGGACGGCGAGGATCACCTCGCCACCGCGCCGGGCGATCGCGCGGGTGGTCGCCAGTCCGAGGCCACTGTTCGCCCCGGTGACGACGAACAGCCGTCCGGTCTGGTCCGGAATCCGCTCCACGCCCCATGCCTGATGTCCCGTCACGCGTCACACGCTGCCGTCTATGTCACCAAGTGTCAAGCACGACTCCTCACGCCAGAAACGGCCCCACGTGTAGCATCGCTGGGTGACCACCCTCCCCGCCCCGAGCCTCGCCGAACGCAAGCGCCGGCTCGTCGCCGACGAGCTCACCAAGGCCGCCCTGAGCCTGCTGGTCCAGCAGGGGTTCGACGCGGTCACCGTCGACGAGATCGCCGCCTCCGCCGGCATGTCCAAGCGGACGTTCTTCCGCTACTTCGCGTCCAAGGAGGACGTGGTCGTCCGGTTCCTGGCGGAGCTGGGCGCCGGCATGCGCGCCGAGCTCGCCGCCCGGCCCGCCGGGGAGAGCCCCTCCACCGCCCTGCGGCACACCGTCCGGGCCGCCATCGACGCCTGCGCCGGCCACGCCGACCACGTCGGCCTGGCCGGCCGCGCCGACCACGCCCGTCAGACCCTGCGCGTGGTGCAGCTGATCCTCGGCACCCCGGCCCTGCACGCCCGCTTCCTGGAACGCCAGGCCAACTGGCGCGAGGAGCTGGCCGCCGAACTCGCCACCCGGCTCGGCCTGGACCTCGCGACCAGCCTCTACCCCCGGCTCGCCGCCGGCACCGCCCTGACCGCCTTCGACGTCGTGCTCCAGCGCTGGAGCGCCGGTGACGGCACCGACGACCCGGCCGCACTGACCGACCAGGCCTTCGCCGCCGTCGCCCCCGCCCTGGACGCCACCCCGCGCTGACGGCCAACCCACCGGCCCCCGAAGAGCGTTCGCACCGGCCGGAGGCGGGAAGCCGCCCCCGCGCTCCACCCGTTCGGCTGAACTCCCGAGCCACACCGGCACCACACGCATACGCACGACCGCCCCCCGGCTACGGTCCGGCGCACAGTCGAACGAAAGGGGCACCCCGTGACGACCGGAATCCTCGACTACGAGAGCGACGCCATCGTCCAGCTCATGAGCATCGCGGAGGACGACTGGACCGAGAAGGACCTCAAGGACGCCCTCCAGCGGGCGATCATGCTCGAGGTGTCGACCATCGCGCCCTACGCCACCGCGCTCTGGTCGATCACCGACGCCGATTCCGGCAAGCCGGTCGCCCAGACCATCCGCGACATCATCTTCGACGAGATGTGGCACTTCGGACTGGTCTGCAACATGCTCACCAGCATCGGCGGCACGGTCGTCCTCACCGACCCCGCCACCGTCCCGAAGTACCCGGGCGAGCTCCCCGGTGGCGTCAACCCCGGGCTGGTGGTCTACCTCAGCGGGCTGTCCCGCGACTCGGCCAAGCTCTTCTCCGACATCGAGAAGCCCGAGAACCCGCTCGCCTTCGCGGCCGACGGCAACACGATCGGCGCCTTCTACCAGCGCATCGCCAACGTCTTCCCCAAGTACGCGCACCTCCTCAGCGGTCAGCGGCAGGTGAGCACCTCGCCGGGTGGTAAGCGCGAGATGATCGAGATGAAGACCATCGACGACGTCCTGAGGGCGATCCGGATCATCCAGACCCAGGGCGAGGGGACCAGCGCCTCCCCGGAGGACCCCTCCGGTGGCGGGCCGAGCAGACTCGCCCACTACTACGCCTTCAAGGAGATCGCCGAGGGCCGGAAGCTCGTCTTCAACGACATGACCCGGAAGTGGGAGTTCACCGGCGACGCCGTCCCGCTGCCGGACACCTCCCCGGTCGCCAAGGTGCCCGGCGGCGGCTGGCCCCGCCAAGGCGACCCCAACTCGCCCGACCAGTCCACCGCGAAGCTCCTGAACGACTTCAACAAGGAGTACAGCGACATGCTGCGCGCCCTCGAACAGGCCTGGGCCGGCGCCCCGAACGCGATCTCCACCGCGATCGCCATGATGGGTGCGATGCGCGGCTCCGCCCAGCAGATCGCGGGCGTCAAGCTGCCCGCCGACCCGCGCTTCCGTTACGGCCCGGAGTGGCTCCTCGTCCAGTAGTGGCCCCGGACCGCACGAAGGCCGGTGCGGACGGCTCCGCACCGGCCCCGGGCTCCCGGGCCCCGCCCGGGAGCCCGGACGGGCGCCAGCCGCTCACCACACCACCGGCAGCCGCTTGATGAACCCCGCCCGCCAGGCCAGCTGTTCGCCGGGAGGGCGAGCCGCGACAGGGCGTCGCCGATCGACAGGTTCACCCGCAGCAGTTCGTCGACCGCGCGCCCGATCCGCGCCGCCCACCGGGACTTCATCCGCCTGTGCATCGGCCCGGGCGGCGGCGAGGGCGTCGCCGAGTGCCTCTCCCGCAGCGGCCGCTGGTCCGTCACCCTCTACATCGGCGACATGACCGGCTGGACCGCCCACCCGATCACCATCCATCAGCCCTGAACTCCGCCGCCCCGTAAGGCGTTCCCCCCCGGTGGGAAGCGGCCACATCATCCGAAGCCCGGTGCGCGGGAAGTCGGCCCCGCCGACGTGCCGCGCGACCGCGTCAGCCGCGCTCCCGGCCAAGGGCTGGGGGATGGACGATCCGGCGTCGCGCACCCGGCAAGACCGGCCGGGCAGTGGGCGCAGTCCAGCCGGCCCGGAACGCTGAGCCGGAATCAGGGTTCGATCCGGGAGAACTCGGGGGTGGCCCCTGATCCGTCGCACCGCGACTGTGCGGCAGGGTCGTTGGCATGACCATCAAGCCGACTCCTTCCCACACCCGGACCGCGACCGGGGTACGCCGACGCAGGCGGGGGCCGATGGCGGCGCTCGCCTGTGCGGTGCTCACCGCGGTGACGCTGGGCACGGCCGTCCCGGCGATGGCGGCTCCCGCCGCCCGGACGGCAGCAGCGGTCGACCACACCGACGACCGGTTGCCGGACCTGGACCCGCAGGCCCTGCGGCAGGCACTGTCGAGTGCGCCCGACCGCACCACGGGCGTGCTGGCGCGCGTGAGCGGGCCGGACGGCCACTGGACCGGGACGTTCGGGGCCGCCGATCTCGCTACCGGGGCACCGGTGCCGGTCGACGGCCGGTTCCGCCTCGGCAGCGTCACCAAGACGTTCATCGCCACCGTGGTGCTGCAACTGGCCGCCGAGGACCGCCTCGACCTCGACCAGCCCGTCCAGCGCTACCTGCCGAACGTCCTGCCCGACAGCTACCCGCCCATCCCCGTCCGCACCCTGCTCAACTTCACCAGCAGCCTTCCCGAACTGACCCCGGACGACCTGCCCACCACCCCGGACGGCATCGTCGAGCACCGCTTCGACGACCACCCGCTCGCCGAACTGGTCGCCAAGGCCGTCCGGCACGAGCGCCCCTTCGGCGACCCAGGCAGCAAGCAGGTCTACGGCGCCACCGGCTACTACGTCGCCGCCATGCTCGTCGAGAGCCTGACCGGGCACAGCTACCAGCAGGAGATCACCACCCGGATCCTGCGGCCGCTGCACCTGCGCGACACCACCGCCCCGGAGCTCGACACCACCATCCCGGGCCCCCACTCCCACGGCTACATCGCCGTGCCGCAGCCGGCCGGCGGAACCCGGCTGGTCGACATCACCGAACAGAACCCGGGCGCCGGCGGCATGATCTCCACCACGGCCGACCTCGACCGGTTCCTGACCGACCTCTTCCGAGGCCGGCTCCTCCCACCGTCCCAGCAGGCCGAGCTGTTCGATGTCCCCGACGTCCCCTACCTCGGCGGCACCGACCACGACCCGGGCCACGGCCGCGCCTACTACAGCGCCGGCCTGCTGCGCGCCACCCTTCCCGACGGAGTGACCGTCTGGGGCAAGACCGGCAGCACCTTCGGCTACACCGACGGCATGTTCGCCACCCGCGACCTGCGCCGACGCCTGGCGTACTCCTTCAACCCCACCACCGGCGGCGGCAACGACCTCGCCCTGGTCAACCGGATCCTCTCCGCTGCCTTCGCCCCGTGACCGGGACCAATCGGAGCGCCGGCGACGGCACGGACGACCCCGCCACCCTCACCGACCGGGCCTTCGCCGCCCTCGCCCCCGCCCTGGACGCGTCCCCCCGGTAGCGGCCGACTCCACTTCCACCCCCCCGGCCCGCAGCCGCCCGGACAGCACGAAGGCCGGTACGGATGGCTCCGCACCGGCCTTCAACTGACAAGCAGCCGTTACTCGTTGGGCACGGTCGCGTACTTCGCGGTGCCCTCGGCCATCTGCTTCAGGGCGTCCTTGCGGTCCCGCTTCGACAGCTTGTCGATGTAGAGGGTGCCGTACAGGTGGTCGGTCTCGTGCTGCAGGCAGCGGGCGAAGAAGCCGGTGCCCTCGACCCGGATCGGCTCGCCGTCCTTGTCGACGCCGGTCACCGCCGCGTAGTCCGGGCGGGGCAGCTCGGCGTACGCGGTCGGGACGGACAGGCAGCCCTCGTTGCCGTCGTCGAGCACCCGGCGGCGGTCGGCCGGGTACTCCTCCAGCCGCGGGTTGATCACGTGGCCGATGTGGCGCACGCCCTCGTCGTCCGGGCAGTCGTAGACGAAGACCTTGAGGTCGACGCCGATCTGGTTGGCGGCCAGGCCCACGCCCTCGGCGGCGTACATCGACTGGAACATGTCGTCGATCAGCGCGGACAGTTCGCCGTCGAACACGGTGACGTCCTTGACCTCGCGGTGCAGGACGGGGTTGCCGACCACGGTGATCGGGCGCGCGGTGCCCTTGCTGAGGTCGGGCTCCTCACCGATCACCTTCACGGGGGCCTCGGGCGCCGCCCCCTCCACGTCGTGCTCGTGCCCGTGGTCGTGCTGCTCCGCCATGTCTTCCGCTTCCAATAGGTCTACGCGTACCTCACCAGGGTACTCAGCAGACTTCTTCGAGATCCCGGTAAGCCCGGGTTGCGGGGGCCGCCGCGACCCAGCGGTCCAGCAGCACCCGGACCAGGTGCGCCGGCGCCGCGATCCCGCACTCGCGCTCGACCAACCAGGACATCCCGGCCGCGCCGCCCTGGCTGAGGTGGCTGAGGTGCCCGGGGTGGGCGGCGTCGCCGTCGTCGTGCGGGTCGTGGTGGGCGACGACGCCGTCGTCCGAGGCCATCCGGCTCTCCGAACAGGCCCGGCACAGCAGCCGCACCGAGGAGGTCCAGTCCTCGGCCGCGTACCCGGCCTCGGCGACCAGCCGCTCCAGGGCGTCCCGGTCGCCGGCGGTGGCGGCCTGCAGCAGCACCACGTAGGTCGGCACCGGGGAGGGCGCCCACAGCTCGATCTCGTCGAAGACGGGGTAGGCGACGCCGTCGGTGACCCGCTCGCCGTGCGGGGCGCCGTCGTGCAGCACCACCTCGCCCCAGCGGCGGCCGGAGGAGGGCAGCGGGATGGACAGCACCTCGATCCGGGCCGGGTCGAGCCGGCGGCCCCACACCACCTCGGACTCGCCGTCCGGGGACAGTCGCACCGGGGTGGTGCCGAGGTCCAGGCTGACCGGGCCGTCCCCGCCGGGGCCGCCGGGCAGCTTCAGCCCGTAGGCCTGCCAGGCGCGGCGGGCGAGCGGCCAGTCCTGCAGGGCGGTGGCGGTGATGCCGAGGTTCCACCAGTCGGGGGCGCCGTGCTCGCGGTCCAGCAGGGCGACGGCGCGCAGGCCGGCCGAGCGGGCCTGCTCCCAGTCGCGGCGGAACTTGTGCAGCAGGGCGAGGTTGAACCAGGAGTCGGACAGCCAGGGCTCCAGGTCGGCGGCCATCACCAGCAGGGCGCCGGCGTCCTCGTAGCGGCCGTCGCCGATCAGCGTGAAGGCCCGGTCGGTCGTCTGCCGCCAGGTGGCGGACGGCCGGTGCCGTGCCCGGTGGAAGATCCTCACGTTCGTCCCTGCCGTCGTCGTCCGCTCAAGTCCCGTACCGCCGGGCCCGTCCCGTCCTCGACGGGGCCGGGTCCCGGTGCTCCGGGTCGGTGTTCCACGCTACGACCGCATCCAACCACGCCCGCCCCCGCCCGCGCTCCCCACCGCCGAGGTTGGGGCCCGCCCCTCCCCAGCCTGCCCGCCGCGGCGCGCCTCCTCAACCCCTGGCCGGTGCCGCCCGACCACGCCTCGACCAAGCGCCCCGCACCGGCCCGGACACGCACCGCCGCAACCCCGGGCCCGCTCGCCTCAGCCCCGGGCCTGCCCGCCGACCCGGGCGAGCGCGTCCACCACCCGGGCGTCGTAGACCCGCCCGCGCCCCAGCCGCAGCACCTCCAGGGCCTCCAGCCGCCCCACCGCCTCGCCCAGGCCCCGGCCCCGGGCGGCGGTCAGCAGGTCGTCGTGGGCGTTGGCTACCCGGATGATCCGGGCCGCGAGCGGCACCGGCCCCTCACCGCCGACCGGCCCCGGGCAGGGGTCGGCCAGTCGGGCGACCTGCTCGGCGACCTGCCGGGGCACCCCGGTGCGGCTGATCACCTCGCTGCCGAGGCGGGCGATGCGCTGCTGCTCGGCGCAGGACAGCAGTGCGGTCGCGCCGTCCGGCACCGGCTCGACCAGGGACAGCTGGCCGACGTCGTGCATCAGCGCCGCGTACTCCAGCAGGGCGAGCTCCCGGGTGCCCAGCCCCAGCTCGCGGCCGAGCGCGCACGCCGTGTCCGCGACCCGGCGCGCGTGCCCGTGCGGCGTGTAGCCGGCGACCTCGGTGGCCCTGGCCAGGCTGGCGATGGTCTGCCCGGTGGTGGCCCGCACCGCCGCGGCCCGCCGGAAGGAGATCTGGGCGAGCAGCAGCGGCGTGCAGAACAGCGGCAGCGCCCACAGCCCCACCTCGCCGGCCGCGAGGCTGACCAGCATCCCAGTGGCGACGATCGCCGAGCCGATGCCGAACAGCGAGCGCAGCTCGTCCTCCAGCGCGGCCGGGAACCGCAGCCCCTTGGCGGAGGAGGCGCGCAGCAGCGCCGCGAGGGTCGCGTCGCAGAGCCCGGTCAGCGCGGCGACGGCGGTCAGGAACGCCCCGTAGGCCGGGCCCTCGGGCGAGAAGCGGTCGACCATGCCGCCGTTGTAGAGCGGCTGGAACACGGCGGCGGAGAAGCCGACCGCGAGCAGCCGGCGGGCGGCGCTGTCACGGCGGGCCTGGTCGGCCCAGGGCGGGCGCCGGTGCGGACGTCCGGGGCGGTGCGGCAGGGCGAGGCCGGGCAGCCAGGCCAGCAGCAGGCCGATCCCGGTGACCGCGACCACCTGGAGGGTGCCGTGCGCGGTCGGCACCCCGCGCAGCGGTCCGAGCAGGGCGTACGCCAGCGCACCGGCCGCGCCGATGGGCGCCTGCTCGCGGTCACCCGGAAGGGTGATCCGAACGCATTCGCCGAGCGCGATCAGCGCGGTGAACGCCAGCGCGACCCGCGGTTCGGCGACCCCGCGCACGGCGACCGCGCCGAGCGCGAGCACCAACAGCGCGGCGGCGGTCGTGTGCATCGCGCGGGCGGTGCTCCCGCGCGCCGAACGGGCGCGGACGGTCCGGCCGGCGGCCGCCCGCCCAGGGTCGGAGCCGCGCCCGCGCCCGGTCACGGCTGCCCGGCCACGGGGACGGTCCGGCCCTGGGCGGGCACCCGGCCGGGCGCGGCCCGCACCGGCTCGGGCACCCCGAGCGGGATGTCCGGCACGGCCCGCACGCAGTCCTCGGAGGGCACCACGGGCCGCCATTCGTGCACGGCCAGCGCGTCGATCAGCGCCCGCACCATCACCGGGTCGAACTGGCTGCCGGAGCAGCGCTCCAGCTCGGTCACCGCCTCGGTGACGGGCCGGCCGCGCCGGTAGGAGCGGGTGGAGGTCATCGAGTCGAAGGCGTCGGCGACGGAGATGATCCGGGCGAACTCGGGGATCTGCTCGCCGGCCAGTCCGCTCGGGTAGCCGCGCCCGTCCATCCGCTCGTGGTGGTGCAGGATCCCGGCGTGCGCCTCGCCGAGGAAGTCGATCCCGCGCACCAGCTCGTACCCGTACACCGGGTGGATCTCCACGGCCCGGCGTTCGTCCTCGCTGAGGGGACCGTTTCTGCGCAGCAGCTCGGTGGCCACGCCGAGCTTGCCGACGTCGTGCAGGATCCCGGCGAAGCGCAGGGTGCGCAGCCGCTCGGGCTCCATGCCGAGCTGAGTGGCGATCAGCACCGAGGCGCGGCCGACCCGTTCGCTGTGCCCGCGGGTGTACGCGTCCTTGATCTCCACCGCCTGCACCAGCGACTGCACGGTGGCCTGGTGGGCGTCCCGCTCGCGCTGGCCCTGGGCGAACACCCAGGCCGAGATGGACAGCGGCAGCAGCGCCAGCAGCGCGGCGAACGCCCCGTACGGGCCCTGCCAGAGCACCGCGACCATCAGCCCGCCGGCCGCGTGCACCAGCACCGGCAGCCCGCACACCGAGCAGGCCCCGCGCAGCACCTCGCCGGCCCGCCGGCCCTCGCTGAGCACCACCATGACGCCCACCACCAGCCCGTTGACCAGGCAGAACGCGGCGACGGCGGCGAAGCCGGGCAGCAGCGCGGCCGGGAAGCGGGAGCCGAGCAGCAGCTGCGGGCCGCGCAGCAGGTGGAAGGCGACCGACGCGGCGAAGGCGCACAGCGCGAGCTGGGAGCCGTTGAACAGCTGTCGCCCGCGGCAGCCGGGGCCGGTCGGGCCGCCGAGCAGCGCGGCCGGGGCGGCGACCAGGGCGGCGGCGGCCGGCGGGAGCATCAGCGCCCCGGCGAACAGCACCGGGAAGAAGGCGTTCACCCCGGGGCGGGCGGGTGCCCGGCCGGCGGGCGCGGAGCGGCGCAGCAGCCGGCGCAGCAGGAGCGAGCAGGGGGTCGGCAGGCCCTGGGCGAGCGACTCCCAGCAGCCGTGCAGGAAGCCCAGTAACCCGATCTTGGGCCAGTCCGCCGGGTGGCCGAGCCAGTGCGGCGCCCCGGGCGTGAGGGCCTGGGGCAGCAGCGGCAGCAGGCAGCACAGCGCCGCCACCGGAACGGCCACCAGGTATCGCGCCGCTCCCCGCGGCAGGGTCGCGCCTCCACTGTCGGTAGCGATCTCGACCTCCCCGCGTCCGGACCCCGTCTTGCCTCAGCGCGCCGGGATGACCGGCGGTGAGCGTCCGTCAGGAGGATAGGCCGCCGTCCGGGCGCGGGGACGCATGATCGCGCAATGGCGCAGTTGGCGCACCGCCAACTCACTCGAACGAGTGAGGGCGCATGCGAGCAGGACGGGAGCGGCCCCGGGAGCACACGCTCCCGGGGCCGCTGAACTCCCTGCCCGAACCGTTTCGCCCGCCCTCGCCGGCGGACGTACGGGCCACCCGCCGGACTACTCCGCCGGGGCTCCCGCCTCGACCGGCGCACCGGGGCGCACGGCGGGCTCCTCGGCCGCGCCCCCCTGCGCCGGGGACTGCGCCTGGGCGCGCTCCTGAGCCTGCGCCGGGGACTGCCCCGGCCTGGGCGCCGGGCGGGCCGACTCGGCGTGCACCTCGACCGAGGCCTCCGCGGCGACCACCACCGGATCGCCCGAGCGCTGCCCGGCCCGGATCGAGTCGATCCTGGCCAGCACCTTGCCGCGCAGGTCCGCCGGGGTGTCGTCGCAGCCGCAGGAACGCTTGATCAGCGCCTTGATCGCCTGCTCCAGCCCGTACTGCTTCAGGCAGGGCGAGCACTCCTCGAAGTGCACCCGCAACTTGGCGCAGTCGCCCTCGGCCATCTCGTTGTCGAGGAATTCATAGAGGTGGTCGAGGACCTCGCCACACTCGGTTTCGTGCGGATCGCCGCAGCTCATGAGCCCGAGCCCTTCGCTTCCTGCCCTGCCCCGCTGCCGGCCGGGACCAGCCCGCGCTCACGGGCGTAGTCCTCCAGCATGCCGCGCAGCTGCCGGCGGCCGCGGTGCAGCCGGGACATCACCGTACCGATGGGAGTACCCATGATGTCCGCGATCTCCTTGTACGCAAAGCCTTCTACGTCCGCGAGATAGACGGCGATCCGGAATTCCTCCGGGATGGCCTGGAGCGCGTCCTTCACATCGCTGTCGGGGAGGTGGTCGAGCGCCTGGGTCTCCGCCGAGCGCAGACCGGTCGACATGTGCGACTCGGCCCTGGCCAGCTGCCAGTCCTCGATCTCCTCCGCCGCGGTGCGCTGGGGCTCCCGCTGCTTCTTGCGGTACGAGTTGATGAACGTGTTGGTGAGGATGCGGTACAGCCAGGCCTTGAGGTTCGTGCCCTCACGGAACTGGTGGAAGGACGCGTACGCCTTCGCGAACGCCTCCTGGAGCAGGTCCTCCGCGTCCGCGGGGTTGCGCGTCATGCGCAGCGCCGCGGAGTACATCGGATCGAGGTACCCCAGGGCGTCGCGCTCGAAGCGCTCCCGCCGGGCCTCCTCGGACTCCTCCGCCGACACCCGGAAGGTGTCCTCACCGATCGCCTCGGCCAGTTCCTCACCGGTGAGCGCCTCGCCCGCAGGCTGGGCCTCGTCCGGACCCCGGCCCGGCTCGGCCTCGTGCTCGGTCCCGACGACCGGACCCACCTCCTCGGCAACACGCGCGCGGCCCACGGCGGGCCGCCCAGAAATGGAGGATATCGGGCTGACGGGCTTCTCGCCCGCGTCAATCCACTCCGACCAGGAGGGAGCGAACGCCACGGCGGCCTCACGCTCCTCAGGCCGTTCGGGGCACGCGATCGAACCCATCTGCCCTGCCTCTCACCGGTGACTCGTGCTGACGGAGACGACAACCACCCCGACCCCGCCCGCATTCCCGCCCCGGCCCGCCATTCACTCGCACGAGTGAGCGAGCGGAAACGCCCTGCTCATCGCGGCGGAGTCGCACCAGCGGGACCACACCAGCGGGAGGGATCACAGCAGCCCCAGCACCCAGTCCCCCACCGCCGAGCAGATCATCCCCAGCACCTCGTCCTGCCCCAGCGACGCCCGCTTGGGCACCTCGAACCCGTGGTTCCCGTACGGCAGCGCCACCAGCTCGTGCCCCCGCGGCAGCTCCGGGAACTCCTCCGGCCCGCCGAACGGATCCGCCGCGCCCTGCACCACCAGCGTCGGCAGCCCCGACTCCAGGAGCTCCTCCGCCCGGCTCCTCTCCGGCTTGCCCGGCGGGTGCAGCGGGAACGCCAGCGCCACCACCCCCACCGCACCGCTCGCCGCCCCCGTCCGGCAGGCCACGCGCGCCCCGGCGCTGCGCCCGCCGACCACCAGCGGCACCCCCTGCCCGGCCAATCGCTCCGCGACCGGCCGCCAGCCGAGGTCCAGGGTCTTCGGCGCCGGACCGAGCTTGCGGCCCGCCACCCGCCACGGCTGCTCGACCAGCGCCACGGTGATCCCCCGCGCCGGCAACCGCTCCGCCAGCGCCACCAGGTCCCGGGCCCCGATCCCGCCGCCCGCGCCGTGCCCCAGCGCCAGCACCGCCTTCGGGGCGGCCGCCCGGTGGTACGTGATCCGGGCGTCCCCGGCCTCGGTGGCGACCAGTTCGGAGGTGGTCATCTCAGCGGCTCCCAACGACGTTCAGAACAGTGTGGTCTCGTACTCGACCTCGACCCACGGCTCCTTGAGCTCCGGGCCGTTGTTGCGGATGTTGCCCACCGCCGGCGACACCGGCGTGGCCAGCAGCGCGCCGGGCGGCGGGGGTATCAGCAGCCGGCGCACCTCCTCCGGGTCGTCCAGCCCCGGATCCAGCCACTCGCCCCAGGAGTCCGGGGCGAGGAACAGCGGCATCCGCTCGTGGATCGGCGCCAGCGCCTCCTCGGCGTCCGTGGTGACGATCGTGAACGTCACCAGCCAGGCCTCCGGGTGCCCCGGCGGCACCGCCCGGTTGCGCCAGAACTCGTACAGCCCGGCCAGCGCCAGCGGGCCGCCGCCCGCCCGCGAGACGAAGAACGGCTTCTTGCGGGCCCTGCCCCGCTCCCCCGGCACCGTCTGCCACTCGTAGTAGCCGTCCACCGGCAGGATGCACCGGCGCGAGGCGAAGGCCTGCCGGTAGGCGGGCTTCTCGTGCACCGTGTCCGACCGCGCGTTGATCATCTTCACCGCCGTCTCGGCGGAGCTCGACCACTGCGGCACCAGCCCCCAGCGCAGCGCCCGCAGCTGCCGCACCGGCCGCGGCGCCCCCTTAGACAACCGCTCCAGCACCACGAAGGCGCTGTTGGTCGGTGCCACGTTCCAGTTCGGGTCCAGGGACTCCGCCGGGTCCCAGAACTCCACGTCGAACAGCTCGACGAGGTCCTCGGGCTTGCTGCTGGCTGCGAAGCGACCGCACATGCGGGCCAGCTTGCCACGCCGCCCGCCCTCACCACTTCCTCATCCACGGACCGCAACCGCCCGCTCCCGCCCTCCCGTCCCCGCATGGGAGGCTGCCCCGAACGGCCCAACGCAGCGAACGGAGGCGCAGACCCGCCGATGAACCCGAACAACCAGAACCTCGGCGAACTGTGGGACCGGGTCACCGGCGCCCAGGCCGCCCCGCCCGGCTGGCTCGTCCTCGCCACCGGCTGCGCCGCCCTGCTCGCCGTCCTCGCCCGCCCGCTGTGGCACGTCGCCCGCAACGCCGTCACCATCGCCCACGAAGGCGGCCACGGCCTCGCCGCGCTCGCCACCGGCCGCAAGCTCGCCGGCATCCGACTGCACTCCGACACCTCCGGCCTCACCCTCTCCTACGGCCGCCCCACCGGCCCCGGCATGGTCCTCACCGCCGCCGCCGGCTACACCGCCCCCGCCCTGCTCGGCCTCGGCTGCGCCGCCCTGCTCGCCGCCGACCGGATCACCCTGCTGCTGTGGCTGGCCGTCGCCCTGCTGCTGGCCCTGCTCGTCCGCATCCGCAATGTCTACGGCCTGTTCACCGTCCTGATCGCCGGCGGTGCCTTCTTCCTGGTCTCCTGGTTCGGCAGCGCCCAGGTCCAGGCCGGCTTCGCCTACCTCGGCTGCTGGTTCCTGCTGTTCGGAGCGGTGCGCCCGGTCCTGGAACTCCAGCACCAGCGCCGCATCGGCTGGGCCCGCGACTCCGACGCCGACCAGCTCGCCCGGCTCACCCACGTCCCCGCCCTGGCCTGGGTCACCGTCTTCCTGCTGATCGCCCTCGCCTGCCTCGCCCTGGGCGCCAGCTGGCTGCTCCAACCACTGTGACCCGCCCCGAGCCGAAGGGCCGCGCCGGTGCCGAAAGCGAGAAGCGACAAGCGAGGCACGAGCGCCGGAGCGCCGACCGTCGGCACCGGGCCAGAGCGGCCCGGAGGCGAGCGGGCGAGCACCCGCCCCGAGCCGAAGGGCCGCGCCGGGGCCGAAAGCGAGAAGCGACAAGCGAGGCACGAGCGCCGGAGCACCGACCGTCGGCACCGGGTCCGAAGCGGCCCGGAGGCGAGCGGGCGAGCACCCGCCCCGAGCCGAAGGGCCGCGCCGGGGCCGAAAGCGAGAAGCGACAAGCGAGGCACGAGCGCCGGAGCACCGACCGTCGGCACCGGGTCCGAAGCGGCCCGGAGGCGAGCGGGCGAGCACCCGCCCCGAGCCGAAGGGCCGCGCCGGCGCCGAAAGCGAGAAGCGACAAGCGAGGCACGAGCGCCGGAGCGCCGACCGTCGGCACCGGGTCAGAGCGGCCCGGAGGCGAGCGGGCGAGCACCCGCCCCGAACCGAAGGGCCGCGCCGGCGCCGAAAGCGAGAAGCGACAAGCGAGGCACGAGCGCCGGAGCGCCGACCGTCGGCACCGGGCCAGAGCGGCCCGGAGGCGAGCGGGCGAGTCATCGTCCAGTATCCGGACCGCCCCGGTGCGGCCCCTAGACTGACTCACATGACCGAGACCCTGTGGCCCGCCCCCGTCGCCACCGCCCCAGTCGACGCCACCGTCACCATCCCCGGCTCCAAGTCGGTCACCAACCGGGCCCTGGTGCTGGCGGCACTCGCCGACGGGCCCGGCTGGGTGCGCCGACCGCTGCGCAGCCGTGACTCCCAGCTGATGGCCGACGGCCTGCGCGCCCTCGGCGTCACCATCGAGGAGAAGGTCAACAACGACGCCGGTGGCACCGGCGGCGGCGAGGCCTGGCGGGTCATCCCCGCCCCCGTGCTGCGCGGCCCCGCCAACGTCGACGTCGGCAACGCCGGCACGGTGATGCGCTTCCTGCCCCCGCTCGCCGCCCTCGCCGACGGCCCGGTCCACTTCGACGGGGACCCGCGCAGCCACGAGCGCCCCCAGCACGGCGTGATCAACGCCCTGCGCGCGCTCGGCGCCCGGATCGAGGACGACGGCCGCGGCACCTTCCCGCTCACCGTCGTCGGCACCGGCGGCCTCGACGGCGGCCCGGTGGAGCTGGACGCCTCCTCCTCCTCCCAGTTCGTCTCCGCCCTGCTGCTCTCCGGCGCCCGCTACCACCACGGCGTCGAGGTCCGGCACGTCGGCGGGCCCGTCCCGTCGCTGCCGCACATCCGGATGACCGTCGAGATGCTGCGCCTGGCCGGCGCCCAGGTCGACGCCCCCGAGGACGGCGGGGAGAAGGACGTCTGGCGGGTCACCCCCGGCGCCCTGCTCGGCCGCGACCTGGTGGTCGAGCCCGACCTGTCCAATGCCGCCCCGTTCTTCGCCGCCGCCCTGGTCACCGGCGGCCGGGTGACCGTGCGCGACTGGCCCAAGCACACCACCCAGCCCGGCGACCAGCTGCGCGACCTCTACACCCGGATGGGCGGCAGCTGCGAGTTCACCGACGAGGGCCTGCGGTTCACCGGCACCGGCCGGATCCACGGCATCGAGGCCGACCTGCACGACGTCGGCGAGCTCACCCCGGTGATCGCCGCCGTCGCCGCCCTCGCCGACTCCGAGTCCCACCTGTACGGCATCGCCCACCTGCGCCTGCACGAGACCGACCGGCTCGCCGCCCTCGCCAAGGAGATCAACGACCTCGGCGGCGACGTCAGCGAGACCGAGGACGGCCTGCGGATCCGCCCGCGCCCGCTGCGCGGCGGCGTCTTCCACACCTACGAGGACCACCGACTGGCCACCGCCGCCGCGGTGCTCGGCCTCGCCGTGCCCGGCGTCGAGGTGGAGAACGTGGCCACCACCGCCAAGACCCTGCCCGACTTCCCCAAGATGTGGGCGGAGCTGCTCGGCGAAGGCGACCGCGACGGCGGAGCGGCGACGGACGCCTGAGCGGAGACTGGAACCATGCGCCGCTACGGCAAGGACGCCGACGAGGACGACATCCGCAACCGCCCCGCCCGCCGGGGCTCCCGGCCGCGGACCCGGATCCGGCCCAAGCACGAGGACGCCGCCGAGGCGATGGTCCTGACCGTCGACCGCGGCCGGCTCACCTGCCTGGTCGACCCGGGGACCAAGCAGGAGCGCCAGGTCGTCGCCATGAAGGCCCGCGAGCTGGGCCGCAAGGGCGTCGTCGTGGGCGACGTGGTCAACCTCGTCGGCGACCTCTCCGGCGACACCGACACCCTCGCCCGGATCGTCCGGGTCGAGGAGCGCAGCTCGGTGCTGCGGCGCACCGCGGACGACGACGATCCGTACGAGCGGATCGTCGTCGCCAACGCCGAGCAGCTGGCCATCGTCACCGCGCTGGCCGACCCCGAGCCCCGCCCCCGGCTGATCGACCGCTGCCTGGTCGCCGCCTACGACGCGGGCATGGAACCGCTGCTGGTGCTCACCAAATCGGACCTCGCCCCGGCCGAGCCGCTGCTGGAGTCCTACGCCCCGCTCGGCATCAACTACGTCGTCACCCGCCGGGACGAACTGGCGACCACCGGCGCCGAGGCCGTCCGCGAGCACCTGCGCGGACTCTCCACGGTGTTCATCGGCCACTCCGGCGTCGGCAAGACCACCCTGGTCAACGCCCTCGTCCCGGACCGCCAACGGCAGACCGGCCAGGTCAACGCCGTCACCGGCCGCGGCCGGCACACCACCGTCTCGGCCCTCGCCCTGCGGCTGCCCCCGCCGCCCGGCGCCAAGCCCGGCTCCAGGAAGGCGCTCGACACCGGCTGGGTGATCGACACGCCCGGCTTCCGCTCCTTCGGCCTCTCGCACATCGACCCGTCCCGGGTCATCCACGCCTTCCCCGACCTGGAGCCCGGCACCGTCGACTGCCCGCGCGCGTGCAGCCACGACGAGCCGGACTGTGCCCTGGACGCCTGGGTCGCCGACGGCCACGCCGAGGCCGCCCGGCTCTACTCGCTGCGCCGCCTGCTGTCCAGCAAGGAGGCCCGCGAGGGCGACTGACGGCTGCGCCGCCCCCCTTGGGTTCATGGCCCGTTCGAGGTGTCGGACCGGCCCCGCCTGGTGATCATAGGAAAGTCGGGCCGGGCAACGGCCCGCCCGTCGATCGACAGGGAGGGCACGCGATGGCATGGGCCCTGGTGGTCCTGGCCGGCCTGCTGGAGACCGGCTTCGCGATCAACCTCAAGCTCAGCGAGGGCTTCACCAAGCTCTGGCCCACCATCAGCTTCTGCGTGTTCGCCCTCGGCAGCTTCGGGCTGCTCACCCTCTCGCTGAAGAGCCTGCCGGTCGGCCCCGCCTACGCGGTGTGGACCGGCATCGGCGCGGCCGGCACCGCCGTCTACGGCATGGTCTTCCTGGACGAGACCACCTCGGTGCTCAAGCTGGTCTCCATCTCCCTGGTGATCGCCGGCGTGATCGGCCTCCAGCTCAGCGGCACCGCCCACTGAGCTGCGACTCGCCCACTCGCCTCCAGGGCGCTCGGACCCGGCGCCGACGGTCGGCGCTCCGGCGCTCGTTCCTCGTTTGTCGCTCGCCCTCCTTGCCCGCCAGCGGGCAGGGAGGGGCCCACCCTTTCGGCACCGGCGCGTCCCTTCGGCTCGGGGCGGCCTGAGCTAGGGTTTCCGACATGGCCGACTACCACGACGATCTCCGACTCGCCCACGTCCTCGCCGACTCGGCCGACTCGGTCACGCTGGAGCGCTTCCGCGCCCTCGACCTGAAGATCGAGACCAAGCCGGACCTCACCCCGGTCAGCGACGCCGACAAGGCCGCCGAGGAGCTCGTGCGCAGCGTGCTCCAGCGCGCCCGCCCGCGCGACGCCGTCCTCGGCGAGGAGTTCGGCCTGCAGGGCTCGGGCCCGCGCCGCTGGGTGATCGACCCGATCGACGGCACCAAGAACTACATCCGCGGCGTCCCGGTCTGGGCCACCCTGATCGCCCTGCTGGAGGACGGCCCGGACGGCGTCGAACGCCCGGTGGTCGGCATCGTCTCCGCCCCGGCGCTGCAGCGCCGCTGGTGGGCGGCCAAGGGCCTGGGCGCCTACGCGGGCCGCAGCCTCGCCAAGGCCTCCCGGATCCACGTCTCCGGCGTCTCCCGGATCGAGGACGCCTCCCTCTCGTACTCCTCCCTCACCGGCTGGGAGGACCGCGGCCGGCTCGACCCGTTCCTGGACCTCACCCGTGCCTGCTGGCGCACCCGCGCCTACGGCGACTTCTGGTCCTACATGATGGTCGCCGAGGGCGCCGTGGACATCGCCGCCGAGCCCGAGCTGTCGCTGTGGGACATGGCCGCGCCCTGCATCGTCGTCGAGGAGGCCGGCGGCCGCTTCACGGGCCTGGACGGCGTCCCCGGCCCCGGCGGCGCGGACGCAGTGGCCAGCAACGGCCTGCTGCACGAGGAGACCCTGCGGCGCCTGTCCGTCTGAGCCCCGCCGCCCCGCCCCGAGCCCCTTCGGCTGGCGAGCCCGCCCCGAGTCGAAGGGGCGCGCCGGTGCCGAAAGGGAGAAGCGAGGGAGCGACGCAGGAGCGAGGGAGCGCCGACCGTCGGCACCGGGTCCGAGCGCCCCGGAAGCGAGCGGGCGAGTAGCAGCGCGGGCGAGTAGCAGCGCGGGCCCCTTGACCAGTGGGAGCTGGTCAAGGGGCCCGCCGCTCGCTCGGCCCGTCCTACTGCTTGCGCAGCTCTCGGACCGCCGTCTCCAGCCGCTGCCCGTAGTCGGCGTCGGCCTTGCGGAAGTTGTCGATCGCCCGCTCCACGATGTCCTCGCGGTCGGCCGAGACCTTGGCGATGAAGCCCGCCAGGTTGGCGATCAGCCGCTGCTTCTCGTCCTCGGAGTACAGCCGGTACAGGTCGCCGGCCTGCACGAAGTCGTCGTCCTCGGCGTGCGAGGGCGCCGCGTGGGTGCCGGTGTACCCGTCGAGCGCGGTCGCGGCCCACAGCGGGCGGCCGGTCTGCACCGGGCCGCCGAAGCTGTTCGGCTCGTAGTTCTTCTGCCGCCCGTGCCGACCGTCGTACAGGTAGCCGTCGCGGCTGTTGGTGCGGGCCTCGGTGGCGTGCGGGCGGTTCACCGGCAGGTGGTCGGCGTTGATGCCGACCCGGTAGCGGTGGGCGTCGGCGTAGGCGAAGAGGCGGCCCTGGAGCATCTTGTCCGGGGACGGGCCGATGCCGGGCACGAAGTGCGCCGGGGAGAACACCGACTGCTCGACCTCGGCGAAGACGTTGTCGGGGTTGCGGTTGAGCTCCAGCCGGCCGATCTCGATCGGCGGGTAGTCGGCGTGCGGCCAGACCTTGGTCAGGTCGAAGGGGTTGAAGCGGTAGGTGGCCGCGTCGGCCGCCGGCATAATCTGGACCTGCACCGTCCAGCTGGGGAACTCGCCGCGCTCGATCGCCTCGCGCAGGTCGCGCTGGTGGCTGTCCGGGTCCTCGCCGGCGAGCTTGTTGGCCTCGGCCTGGGTGAGGTTGCGGATGCCCTGGTCGGTCTTGAAGTGGTACTTGACCCAGAAGTGCTCGCCGGCCTCGTTCTGCCACTGGAAGGTGTGCGAGCCGTAGCCGTTCAGGTGCCGGTAGCTGGCCGGGATGCCGCGGTCGCCGAACAGCCAGGTCACCTGGTGGGTGGACTCGGGCGACAGACCCCAGAAGTCCCAGACGTTGTCGGCCTCCTGCGAGCCGGTGTACGGGTCGCGCTTCTGGGTGTGGATGAAGTCCGGGAACTTGATGGCGTCCTTGATGAAGAACACCGGGGTGTTGTTGCCGACGAGGTCGTAGTTGCCCTCCTCGGTGTAGAACTTCAGCGCGAAGCCGCGCGGGTCGCGCACCGCGTCGGCCGCGCCGAGGTTGCCGGCCACGGTGGAGAAGCGCAGGAAGACCTCGGTCCGCTTGCCGATCTCGGACAGGAAGGCGGCGCGGGTCCAGGGGGTCACGTCGGCGGTCACCGTGAAGGTGCCGTACGCGCCGGCGCCGCGGGCGTGCACCACCCGCTCCGGGATCCGCTCGCGGTTGAAGTGCGCGAGCTTCTCGAACAGCAGCTGGTCCTGGATCAGGGCCGGGCCGCCGACGCCCGCGGTCTCGGTGTTCTGGTTGTCGGCCACAGGGGCACCCGCCTCCGTGGTGAGGGTCGGGCGCAGCTCGTCCTGCGTGGTCATAACGGGTGCCTCCGAGGGATCCGGTCGTGATGACACGATCCTAACTTGGACTCTGTCCAAGTCAACACTGGAACCAATCTCAGAGCGTGACTTATTCTGGTTCCATGAGTGACCTGCTGGAGAGACTGCGCGGACGCGGCTGGCGGCTGACCTCGCAGCGCCGCGTGGTGGCCGAGGTCCTCGACGGCGAGCACGTCCACCTCACCGCGGACGAGGTGCACGCACGCGCCGCCGGTCGCCTGCCCGAGATCAGCCGCGCCACCGTCTACAACACGCTCGGCGAACTCGTCGCCCTCGGCGAGGTGCTGGAGGTCGCCACCGACGGCCGCGCCAAGCGCTACGACCCCAACGCCCACCGCGCCCACCAGCACCTGATCTGCTCCGGCTGCGGCGCGATCCGCGACGTCCACCCGCAGGGCGACCCGCTCGCCGCGCTGCCCGTCACCGAACGCTTCGGCTTCGCCGTCACCACCGCCGAGGTCACCTACCGCGGCCTGTGCCCCGACTGCCGTCCCTGAACGGCCCTGAAGGCCCTGAAGGCCCGCAGGACTACTACGCGCTCAGCTCCGCGTGCAGCGCGCCCAGCAGCCGCCCGGCCCGCTCCGCGACCTCGGCCGGCCCGCAGTCGATCGCCCGCCGGCACCAGTTCTCCGCCTGCACCGGCTCGCCCCGGCGCAGTGCCAGCAGCGCCAGGCGCAGCGCCGCCCGCCCGTGCCCGGCATCGGCCGCCCGGGTGTACCAGAGCATCGCTTCCGCCTCGCTGTCCTGCCGGGCCAGCAGCAGCCCCAGGTTGAACGCGGCGCTGCGGCTGCCCGCCTCGGCGGCCCGCCGGTACCAGCTCTCGGCGATCTCCAGCGCACCCCGCTCGGCCGCCCGCACGCCCATCCGCACCTGCGCCCGCCGGTGCCCGGCGTCGGCCGCCAGCGCGTACCAGTGCTCGGCCTCCGCGTCCGCGTCCCCGCGCCGGTCCAGCACCGAGGCCAGCCGGAACGCGCCCTCCGCCGAACCGCCGGCCGCCGCCTGCCGGTAGCGCTCCAGCGCGCCCGCCAGGTTGCCGCGCTGCTCCTGGGCGACGGCCAGCTGCAGCGCCGCCTCGCCGTGCCCCTCGGCGGCCGCCCGCGCGTACCACTCCTGGGCCTGCCGCGCCTCGCCGCGCCCGGCGTGCAGCACGCCCAGGTTGAAGGCGCCGTCCACGCTGCCGGCCTCGGCGGCCTTGGAGAACCACGGCTCGGCGCCGGACTCGTCGCCGCGCTGCAGCAGCACCACGGCCAGCGCGTTGCAGGCCTCCCGGTGCCCGGCGTACGCGGCCCGGCGGTACCACTGCTCGGCCTGCTGCTCGCGGCCGGTGCCGGCGCAGAGCAGGCCGAGGTTGAAGGCGCCGTTCTGGTCGCCCGCGTCGAGGGCGGTGCGGTACCAGTGCTCGGCCTCCTTGGCCTCGCCGCGGCTCGCGTGCAGGGCGCCGAGCGCGTTGGCGGCGTTGCCGTCACCGGCCTCGGCGGCCTCCCGCCACCATTCGGCGGCGGCCGTGACCTCCCCGGAGTCGCGCAGCAGGAAGCCGAGCGCGCAGGCGGCGCGCGGCTCGCCGTTCTGCGCGGACTGGCGGTACCAGCGGGCCGCCTCCTCCAGCAGCGACTGGTCGGTGCGGGCGCGCTCCTCCAGCAGCACGCCCAGGCGCAGCGCGGCGCGGGCGTGACTGCGGGCGGCGGCGGTGCGGTACCAGGCCTCGGCGGTCTCCTTGTCGCCGGCGGCCTCGCGCATCCGGGCCAGCCGGTAGGCGGCCTCGCGGTGCCCGGCGTCGGCGGAGACCTTGAACCAGCGCTCGGCCCGCACGTCGCGCCGGTGCTCCATCAGGTCGCCCAGCGCGTAGGCGCCCAGCGGGTGGCCGTGGTCGGCGGCGAAGTGCAGCCAGTACTCGGCGGCCTCCTCCTCGCCCTGGTCGCGCAGCTGGAGTCCGAGCGCGTGCGCGGCGGGGGCGCTGCCCGCCACCGCGGCCTGGTGCCACCACTGGCCGGCCTCGGCGCGGTGGCCCTGCTGGTGCAGCAGGACGCCCAGGTTGTTGGCGGCGGCCCGCACCCCGGCGGCCGCGGCGGCGCGCAGGTAGGGCTCGGCGTCCTCGAGGTCACCGCGGCGCAGCAGCAGGGTGCCGAGCCGGCTGGCGGCGTCCGCGTCGCCGCCGTCGGCGGCCTGCCGGTGCCGCGCCTCCAGGGCGGCGGACTCCCGGGCGGCCAGCGCGGTCTCGAAGCTGGTCGAGTCCAGCCCGGCCGGGTCCAGCGCGGCACCGGCGGGCGGCTCCTCGCCGCCCGGCGCCCCGTACAGGCCGACGGCGGCGGAGAACTGACGGGTGGACACGTGGACGAGACTGTCGGGCCCGAAGCCGCCGGCCTGGGGGCGCTCGGACAGTCCACTGGTGCGCTGGGCGGGCAGGGCCCCCGGGCGGCTGTCGGGGCTCTCGGCGCTCTCCGCCCAGGCGTCGGTGTCCGCCTCGACCGCCGCACCGGACTTGGTACCAGACTTGCCGATCAGCCTCATGCCGACTCCCGCTCCCCCAGAGTGTCGCGGCATCGTGCCCCGGCCGACGGCCGGGGGGACTCCCAGGAGAGGCGCCGGACCCGACGGCCCATCAGCGGCCGTGCACCGTCCCCCGTGTGTCCCATCGTCGCATCACCCGCTACCCGCGTACACCTGCCCCGGCCGAATTCGGGCGGGGCGGACCCGAAGCCGACGAAATTGCTTCGGCGCTTTGTCGATTTCCCGACACTTCCACCCCACAAACCCCAGTGCCGTCCCCGTTGGCGACGGTCGATAGTACCGGAGCGGTTCCCACCGCTTCCGGACGGAACGTCCGCACGGAAACGACAGAGGCCCGGAGGAATGATCCTCCGGGCCTCTGACACTGAGTAGCGGGGACAGGATTTGAACCTGCGACCTCTGGGTTATGAGCCCAGCGAGCTACCGAGCTGCTCCACCCCGCGTCGTTGTGGTTGAACCATAGCACGGACGCGGGACGGAAAGCGAAAACGGTTACCGCAGCTCAGTGGGACTACGGGTGCGGGCTCGGCGACCCCGACCCGGTCGGCGCCGCCGTCGGAGCGGTCGTCGGAGCCGTGGACGGAGCTGTCGTCGGAGCCGGCGCGGAGCCGGCGCCGCGCGCCGCCGCGGCCGCGTTCAGGGCGTCCCCGAGCGCCTTCTGGGCGTTGCCGTAGGCCACCCAGTCACCGTTCTTGAACGCGGTCTGGCTGTCGTTGTACGCCTTCTCCGCGTCCGACAGCGCCTTCTGCAGCTCCGGCGAGATCGTCCCGCCCGGCGCCGGGGTGGCCGGCCCGGTGGGCGCGGGCGTCGGCGTCCCCGGGGAGGTCGGCGTCGTCCCGCCGCCCGGCGTCGTGGCACCGCCCGAGCCGGACGGCGCGGGCGGCGTGGCCGGCGGAGCCGCCCCGCCGAACACCTTCTTCAGCGCGTCCTGCAGGGTGGCCTCGAACGCCACGTTGTCGTCCCCGTACACCGCCAGGACCTTCTGCAGCGTCGGGTACTTGGCGCCGCGTCCGCGCACGTACACCGGCTCGACGTTGAGCAGCCCGCCGCCGACCGGCAGGGTCAGCAGGTTGCCGTACTCCAGCTCCGAGTCGCCGTTCTTCAGCAGGGTGATCTGCTGGGCCACCTCCGGCCGGGAGTTGAACTTCGACTGCACCAGGCCCGGGCCGGGGGCGCCGCTCTCGCCCGTCATCTTCAGGATCCGGATCTTCCCGTAGTCCGCCCCCGGGTCCGCGTCCACGGACATGAACGCCGCCAGGTTCGGGCGGCCGATCGGCACGAAGGTGCTGGTCAGCGAGAAGCTCGCGGCGGCGGCGTCCGGCGTGCGCACCGTCACGTAGTACGGCGGCTGGACCTGCCTGGTGTCACTGGTCGGGTCCACCGGGACCTGCCAGATGTCGCTGCCGTTGAAGAAGGAGTTGGCGTCCGTCACGTGGTACTGGCCGAGCAGGTCGCGCTGCACCTTGAACAGGTCCTGCGGGTAACGCAGGTGCGGCAGCAGCGACGGCGGGATGTCCGCCTTCGGCTCGACCGTGCCCGGGAAGGCCTTCATCCAGGTCTTCAGCACCGGGTCCCGCTCGTCCCACTGGTAGAGCTTCACCTCGCCGGTGTAGGCGTCGACCGTGGCCTTGACCGAGTTGCGGATGTAGTTGACCTGGTTGGCCACCGCCAGCAGCTCACCGCGCTGGTTGGTCAGCGAGTCCTTGGTCGCGGTGCCCAGCGTCGTCTTCGACGAGAAGGGGAAGCCGTCCGAGGTGGTGTAGCCGTCCACCACCCACACCACGTGGCCGTCCTGCACCACCGGGTACGGGTCGGCGTCGATCGACAGCCACGGCGCGACCTTCTCCACCCGCTCCTTCGGCGTCCGGTTGTAGATCACCTTGGCGCCGTCGGTGATCGCCCCCGCGTACAGGATCTGCGGCTCGGCGAAGCGCACCGCGTACGCGGCCCGGGTGATCGGGTTGTCCAGTGAGACCCCGCTGTCGCCCCCGTAGGTGAACTCCTTGTTCTCCCCGGTCTGCGTGGTGTAGTCGATCTCCTTGTTCGAGCCGCCGACGATCGAGTACGTCGTCGTCTTCTCGCCGTAGTAGATCCGCTGCTGGTAGTCGCCCAGCGTGCCCGTGGTCGGCAGGCCCGACTCGGTGAACACCGGCTGGCCCCGGTCGTCGACCTGGTTGCCCTTGGCGGCCACCGCGCCGTACCCGTGGGTGTACTTGAAGTGGTCGTTGATCCAGTTGCGCTGCACCCCGTTGAGGTCCAGCTCGCGCAGCCCGATCACGGTGTCCTGCTTGTCCGCGCCGGAGCCGTACCGGTCCACCGACAGCGTGCTCGGGAAGGCGTAGTAGTTGCGCCCCTGCTCCAGCGACTGGAAGGTCTGCGACACGATGTTCGGGTCCAGCAGCCGCACGTCCGCGATGGTCTGGGCGTCCGGCTTCAGCGCGTCGCCGCTGGTCGAGCCCTGCGGGCCGTACGGCGTGGTCTGCGCGTCCGCGATCCCGTACGCCCGCCGCGTCGCGTCGATGTTCTTCTGGATGTACGGCGTCTCCTTGGCCTGCTCGTTCGGCTTGACCTGGAACTGCTGCACGATCGCCGGGTACAGCCCGCCGATCAGCACCGCCGACAGCACCATCAGCCCCAGCCCGATCAGGGCCGGCGCCCAGGTCCGGCGGATCGGGGTCAGGAAGAACAGCACCGCGCAGATGATCGCGACGAAGAACAGGATCGTCTTGGCCGGCAGGAACGCGTTGGCGTCCACGAAGCGCAGGCCCGTCCAGCCCGACACCCCCTTGTAGGAGCCGGTCTTCACCGCCAGCGCGTACCGGTCCAGCCAGTACGCCACCGCCTTCAGCAGCACGAACACGCCCAGCAGCACCGCCAGGTGCCCCTGCGCGCCCGCGCTCGCCCGACGGCCCGGACCCTGCAGCCGCAGCCCCCCGTACAGGTAGTGCACCAGCGCCGAGGTCAGCAGCGAGACGATCACCGCGCTGAACGCGAAGCCCAGCACGAACTCGTAGAACGGCAGGTCGAAGGCGTAGAACGAGACGTCCATGCCGAACTGGGCGTCCTTCTCCCCGAAGGACGTCGCGTTCGTCCACATCAGCCAGGTCCGCCACTGGCCCGACGCCGCGGCGCCCGCCACCAGACCGATCACCAGCGAGACGCCGATCAGCGCCCAGCGCTTGAACGGCGCCAGGCCCGCCCGGTAGCGGTCCAGGCTCTGCTGCTCCACCGACATCGCCGACAGCGGCGGCCGCAACCGGTGCGCCAGCCAGACGTTGAAGCCGACGATCACCGCCATCAGCAGGCCGAACACCGCGAACAGCCCGATCTTCGTCCACAGCTGGGTGGTGAACACCGAGGAGTAGCGGACCGACCTGAACCACAGCCAGTCCGTCCAGAACCCGGCGAACATGACGAACAGCAGGAACAGCACCGCGAGCACGCCCAGGGTCAGCAGCGCCACCCGCGCCCGCCGGGAGGGCGGCCCCACCCTCCGCCGGAAACCCGGCCCTGAGCGTTCCGGCATCTGGAATACCACGGTGGCACCTCAGCTGTGTCGTCTGGAATCGATCGGTCGTCAGGAAAACTAAACCAGGCTTCGGCCGAGTTCCCACCGTTAGCAGACGGTTACGACGCCGTTCCCCCACAACCCCCACCGGACCCCCGCCGGCCCGCCGGGGGCGCCCCCGCCCCCGACCGCCGCGGCCGGCTGCGCCCCGCCCCGGCGAGCGCCCACCGCCCGGCGTGTGAGGATTGAGTCATGTCCGACGCGTCTGATCTGAACAACTCCCCCGACGATGTATCGAAGCTCCCGGCCGCCACCCCGCTCACCCGGGCCGCGCTGGAGATCGACGAGTACGCCGCCACCCTCGGCTGGGACCTCCCGGCCCGCCTGTTCGCCCTGGTGGACAGCGCCGCCCTGCGCAAGGCCGATCCCCGGATCGCCAAGCAGCTCGGCCTCGAGGAGGGCGACGAGCCCGGCCTCACCCCGGTCGAGCAGGACGAACTCCCGGCCGGCATGGAGCTCGACAAGTTCCTCGGCACCATCGCCTGGCCCGACGCGGTGGCCGGCTGCGCCCTGGTGGTCGAGCGGATGATGCTGCCGCCGGGCGCCGAGCAGTCCCGCCCCCGGGGCGCCTCCGACGCCCAGCTCGCCGAGTGGGTGGCCAACCACCCCCAGCGCGAGGAGGTGCGGATCACCGCCGCGGTGCTGCGCGACGGCCGGAAGGAGATCGCCCTGCGGCTGCGCTCCAAGGACGTCGCCCGCGAGGTGCTGACCGGCCCGGACCTGGTCCCCGGCCTGACCGACGCGCTGCTGGCGACCTTCGCCTAGATCACTTGGGGCAGGACGGCAGCGCGGAGGTCTGCCCGGAGCGGATCTGCTCCAGCGACTTCAGCGCGCCGTCCAGGGTGTCCGTCTTGATCAAGGTCAGCCCGGACGGCACGTTCTTGGTGGCCTCGGCGCAGTTCGAGGACGGGGTGAAGAAGTACTCGGCCCCGGCGTCCCGGGCGGCGATCAGCTTCATCGATATCCCGCCGATCGGGCCGACCTTGCCGTCGTCGTCGATGGTGCCGGTGCCGGCCACGAACTTGCCGCCGGTCAGGTCGCCGCCGGGGGTGAGCTTGTCGATGATGCCGAGCGAGAACATCAGCCCGGCGCTGGGGCCGCCGACGTCCTGCAGGCCGATGTCGATCTGGAACGGGTAGGTGTGCCGGATCCCGGTGCCGATGCCGACCACCGCGAGCTCGGCCCGCTCGGCCGGGGCCTTCGGGTCGAGGTCCTTGGCCCGTACGGTCGGGACGGTGACGTCGGTCCTGGTGCCCGGGGTGGCCGAGCCGTTGCCGGAGGTGTCCTTGGCCCGCGGCACCACGGTGAAGACCACCGACTCGCCGGGCTTGTGCTTGGTGACGCCGGCGACCACCTGGTCGACCGAGTCGACGGCGGTGCCGTCCACGGCGACGATCTGGTCGCCCGCGTGCAGCCGGCCCTCGGCCGGGGCCCCCGCGGTGACCGACTTGACGATCAGTTCGTTGCCGACCGGGACGCCCAGCTGCTTGAGCGCGGCGGTGCGGGCGCTGTCCTCGGAGGAGGCGAACTCCTCGGCGTTCTGCTTCTTGGCGTCGGCGTCCGACTGCCCCTTGGGGTAGACGTTGTCGTGCGGCACCACCAGCACGTCGTCGCGCATCCAGCCGATCACCGCGTTGACCAGGCTGGGCTCGTACTTCGCCCCGGTGACCTGGACGGTGGTCATGTTGAGGTGCCCGGAGGTCCGGTACGAGTCGTGGCCGGTGATGCTGATCACCGGCTTGCCACCCTGGTCGCCGAGCGTGTTGTACGTCGGGCCCGGGCTCATCTCCGTGTACGGCACCTTCATCAGCACCGAGACGCAGAGCAGCGCTATGAGCAGCAGGGTGGCAGCGAGCATCGTCGCGGAGCGGCGTGGCATGCCTCGACAGTACGGGACGCGGGTGACGCGCTGCCCGCCGGGCTACCGGCCGGAGCGCTCCCCGGGGGTGCCGGTGCCGGCGGTGGTGCGTTCCATCGCGGCCATGAAGCGCCGGTGTTCGGCGAGCGAGGCCGGGTCCCCCGTGGCCTTCGGGGCCCGCTGGGCCCAGGCCGCCCAGGCGGCGGCGACCAGGACGGCGACAACCGGAATGATCAACCAGGCGAGCGCACCCATATCAGTACTCCCAGCTCGTCGTGTCTATGAGCAGATTAACCACTCCGGCGGACAACGCGGCCGGCGCCGTCCGGGTTACGGGACGGCCGATCGGCTCACTTCCAGGGAGTATCCGGCCTACCGGATCGAACCCGTTCGAGTGAAGTCACGGCGCGCCTGACCCGAGGGACGCGCTCCGTGTGCACCCGGTTCCGCCGCCCCCGGGTGGGCAGGGGCGCGGTCAGCAGCCGTCGGCGCCGACCCACTCCTCCTCGCCGTCGGCGAACACCTGGTGCTTCCAGATCGGCACCTCGTGCTTGAGGTCGTCGATCAGCCGGCGGGCGGCCGCGAAGGCCTCGCCGCGGTGGGCGCAGGAGACGGCGACGATCACGGCCTTGTCGGTGATCTCCAACCGGCCCACCCGGTGCACCGCGGCGAGCGCCTTGACCGGGAAGTCGGCGACGACCTTCTCGGCGATCCGGCGCATCTCCTCCTCGGCCGTGGGGTGGCAGCTGTACTCCAGCGCGGCGACCGACTTGCCACCGTCGTGGTCCCGGACCGTCCCGACGAAGACGGTGGTGCCGCCGGCCGCGTCGTCGCCGACCGCCTCGTACACCTCGTCCAGCGAGAGCGGGGTGTCGCGGATGGCGAGCAGGCGGATGGGGTCGTGGTTCTCGGACATGACCCCATGATTGCCCATCCGGGGCCGACCCCGGCAAGGGGCTTCCGCATCACGATTACGAAATTTCGCATCGTGAGAATCCGAGAATCACCGCCGCCCGCCCGACCGGTTCCCCGCCCGCTCCGTACACCACGAGCCCGGACTCAGAGGCGCCGCCGCTTACGGGCCCGGCGCACCAGCGCCGCCGTACCGACCAGCGCCACCGTCGCCCCGGCCGCCCCCAGACTGGTCGCGGCCTCCTTGCCGCCCAGCCGGCGCCCCGCCACCGCGTGCTTGCCGGACACCTGCGCCAGCAGCTCGGCCAGCACCTGCTCGTTGGTGAACCCCGGACGCCAGCCCGCCTCGTACAGCCTGCTGCCGGACACCACCCACGGGTACATCGTGTACGCCAGGTCCCCCGCCGGGGCCGGGGTCAGGCCCAGCCGATGCAGCCGCGCCGCCGTCCCGAGCGCCAGCGCGGCCGGCAGCTCCATCCGCCGGATCCCCGACAGCCGCTCCACGTCCTCCTGCTCCAGCCAGCCGTCGCAGCCGACCGTCACCTCACCCTCGACCAGGCCCAGCGCCGCGTACTCCAGCGCCATCGCCAAGTCGTCGACGTGGCAGAACTGCCAGCACGGACGGGAGCCGGCCACCACCAGCAGCCGGGGCGCCTCGAAGTGCCGGGTCAGCACGGTGTCCACCCCGGGGCCCACCACCACCGCCGGGCGCAGCACCGTCACCTGCAGCCCCGGGTGGGCGCGCGGCGCCCGCCGCGCCAGGCGCTCGATCTCCAGCAGGTCCCCGACCAGCGAGGCCTCCTCGGTCGCCCGCAGCTCGGAGTCCTCGGCCAGCGGCACCTCGTTGTCGGCCAGCGCCCCGTAGACCATCGCCGAGGTGCACAACACCACCCGGTGCACCCCGGCGGCCGCGGCCGCGGTCAGCACCGTCTGCGCGCCGCGCACGTTGTAGGCGCTGCGGGCCCGCGGATCGGACTCCATGCCGAAGTCCATCGCCAGGTGCACCACCACGTCGACCCCGGCCAGCCGCTCGGCCACCGCCGGATCCCGCACGTCCAGCACCCGCCACTGCACGCCCGCGACCTCACCGCGCCGGTCGTCCACCGCCAGCACCCTGCGCACGTGCGGCGAGGCCACCAGCCGGGCGGCGACCCGCTCGCCCAGCGCACCCGCCGCACCGGTGACGGCCACGGTCAACGGCCGCCCCCCGTAGGCTGGAGGCGGCGACACCGTGGTGTCCGGGTCGTCCTCTCCTGCGGTCAGCCCAGAGCGAACGTCCGAAGGCGGGGAACTCACCGGCCATCCTCCACGGTTAGCTTATGTGCGTACGGACGTGTGTCACGTACGTCCATCCTGCCCGAGGCGAAGGCCCGGCGGTGCACCCGGCGCGGGCCTTGCGCGCGGGAGCCGCCCACGAGTCCCCCGCTCCACCGGACCCCCGGGCGGGCAGCACTTCCCGCCACACCCGCATGACGGCCGACCGGATCGAGGACCCCGTGAGCGACCTTCCCTTCGGATTCGGCGTTCCGCCCGAGGAGCCCGAGGACGGCAAGGCCAAGCCCGACGACGCGCAGAAGAAGGAGCAGGGCCAGGAAGGCACCGGCGGCCCGCAGCCGTTCGGCTTCGGAACCGGCAACCCCTTCGGCGCGATGTTCGGCATGCCCGGCACCCCGGGCGGCCCCGGCGGCGCCGGAGCCGACAACCCCTTCGCCGCGATGTTCGGCGGCCTCAACCCCGGCGACCTCGGCGCCGCCTTCCAGCAGCTCGGGCAGATGCTCTCCTTCGAGGGCGGCCCGGTGAACTGGGAACTCGCCCAGAACATCGCCCGGCAGACCGTCGTCGCCGAACCCGCCGAGGGCAAGAGCAAGGACCGCTCGGTCGGCGCCGCCGAACGCGCCGCCGTCGAGGAGGCCGTGCGCCTGGCCGACCTGTGGCTCGACGGCGTCACCGAGTTCCCCTCCGGCGCCGGCACCGCCGTCGCCTGGAGCCGCGCCGAATGGATCGAGGCCACCCTCCCGGTCTGGAAGGACCTCGTCGACCCGGTCGCCGAGCGCGTCGGCACCGCCATGGGCGGCGTCCTGCCCGAGGAGATGCAGGCCATGGCCGGCCCGCTGATGGGCATGATGCGCTCCATGGGCGGCGCCATGTTCGGCACCCAGATCGGCCAGGCGCTCGGCGCCCTGGCCGGCGAGGTCGTCGGCTCCACCGACGTCGGCCTGCCGCTCGCCCCGGCCGGCAAGGCCGCCCTGCTGCCGCAGAACGTCGCCGAGTTCGGCGAGGGCCTGAACGTGCCCGCCGAGGAGGTCCGGCTCTACCTCGCCCTGCGCGAGGCCGCCCACCAGCGGCTCTTCGCCCACGTGCCGTGGCTGCGGGCCCACCTGCTCGGCGCCGTCGAGGCCTACGCCCGCGGCATCAAGGTCGACACCTCCCGCATGGAGGAACTCGTCGGCCAGCTCGACCCGAGCAACCCGGAGGCCCTCCAGGAGGCCCTCGCCGGCGGCCTGCTCCAGCCCGAGGACACCCCCGAGCAGAAGGCCGCGCTCGCCCGCCTGGAGACCGCGCTCGCGCTGGTCGAGGGCTGGGTCGACGCCGTCGTCCACGCCGCCGCCCAACCCCACCTGCCGCAGGCCGGCGCGCTGCGCGAGACCGTCCGCCGCCGCCGCGCCGCCGGCGGGCCCGCCGAGCAGACCTTCGCCACCCTGGTCGGCCTGGAGCTGCGCCCGCGCCGACTGCGCGACGCCGCCCGGCTGTGGGCGCTGCTCGCCGACGCGCGCGGCGTCGAGGGCCGCGACGCGCTCTGGGAGCACCCCGACATGCTGCCCACCGCCGCCGACCTGGACGACCCCGACGCCTTCGTGCACCGCGGCAGCGGCGACCTGGAGGGCGGATTCGACTTCGACGCCCTCGACAGGCTGCTGGGCGAAGCCGCGGCCGGCAAGCCCGACCTCACCAAGGACGACCAGCCGAAGACCGACGAGAACGGCACCGACGGAAAGGACGAGCCCACCGCATGACGGCCACCGGGACGGGCACGTCCACCCTGCACGCGGACGCCGTCCGCACCCTGACCGACTGGCGGCCCACCGACCAGGACCAGGAACAGCTCCGGCTCGACTACCTCGCGCACCTGGCCGAGCAGCCCGAGGGCCTGTACCGGTCCTGCCTGCCCGCCCACATCACGGCGAGCGCGGCCGTCGTCGACCCGGTCGCCGGACGGGTGCTGCTCACCCTGCACCCCAAGGTCGGCAGGTGGCTGCAGATGGGCGGGCACTGCGAGCTCGGCGACGCCGACCTCGCTTCCGCCGCGCTGCGCGAGGCCGTCGAGGAGTCCGGCATCCCCGACCTCACCCTGCTGCGGGAGAACGACTCCCCCGTGCCCGCCAAGCTGGACCGCCACCAGGTCCGCTGCACCGGCAAGGACCGGCCGGAGAACACCCACCTGGACGTCCAGTACATCGCGCTGGCCCCGGCCGGGGCGCAGGCGCTGATCAGCGAGGAGTCGCTGGACCTGCGCTGGTTCGACTACGACCGGCTTCCGGAGCTCACCGACCACTCGGTGCGCGACCTGGTCGCCCGGGCCCGACGGCTGACCGCCTGACCGACTGAGGTGCGACGCGCCAAGGGGGCGCGGGCCATATCGGCCCGCGCCCCCTTTCGTGTCCCGTCCTCATCACCTGTCGCCATCGTCGCCACCCGTCATCCCGTCGTCCGCGTCGTCACCCGCAGGAAGCCGCCGGATCCGGACCGGGTGCACCGTGCCGGGCCCCCGGAATGTGCGGCAGACGGGCGGCGGACACCACGCCCTCCAGGTAGCCGCGGGCCCGCTCCGTCCGGGGATAGGCCTCCAGCAGCGCCCAGAACGCCGGACCGTGGTCCGGCACCAGCAGGTGCGCCAGCTCGTGCAGCAGCACGTAGTCCAGCACGTACTCCGGCATGCCCTGCAGCCGGTGGGACAGCCGGATCGTCCCCTCGCTGGGGGTGCACGAGCCCCAGCGCGAATTCTGATTGGTCACCCAGCGGACCTGGACGGGCTGGGCACGACCGCCCAGATGGGCCGCCGACAGCTCCCGCGCCCGGGCCATCAGGGCATCGTCCCCGAGGATCCGCCGACGCTCCTGAGCGGCGAGCTTCTCCAGCATCTGTGCGACCCAGCGCTGCTCCTCGGCGTGCGACATCCGAGCCGGAATCAGCACCACGGTGCGATCGCCCTCGCGGTAGGCGGAGACGGTACGACTCCGGCGGGCGCTGCGCCGCACCTCGACCCGGCTGCGGTCGTGTGCCTCCGGGGTCACCAGCCCGGAGGGCGGGTGCTGCGCTCTGGCCTGCTGCTTCTCGTGCTGGCTCTCGCACTGCTTCTCGCGCTGGTCCTCGTCCGGGCGCCCGCGCGTGCTCGGCGCCGCCACCTGCGACCCGGTCGCTGCACGGGCACGCCGACGCGACGCCGATGGATGGGAGTCCCGCTCGGCTGCCATGGCACACGACGTTACCCGGTACCGCTGACAGAAGTCCGGTGCCGTGGCCGAAATCTTTCACGGAGCGATCGGGAACGAAAGACCGACGCGGGGTGTCCGGAAACCGACGTCAGGGCGGATAGCCAGTTATCCACAGGGCTTGCGAACAGATGGTGTGATCATGCCCCCGGACCTGTGGATAACTTTCTGCACGCGGTCGGCACGATGGGGCATGCTGCGGTCAGCCGTCCGGAAACGATCGGAAGGGAGATCGTCGTGCGCCTCGTGCTGAAGCCCGCTCTGTCCCGCAGTTGGCGGGACTCCGAGACCCTGCAGTTCGGCACCATCACCCGGTACGCCGGGGTGCTCGGCAACGCCGACAAGACCCTGTGCGAGTTCCTCGAACTGGTCGACGGAACGCGCGACCGACCCGAGCTGCTGTCCGCCGGCGAGCGGATCGGGCTCGGCCGCGAGCCCACCGACACCCTGCTGAGCGAACTGGAGGAAACCGGACTGCTGGACGACGCGGAAGCGACCGACCGGGCGCTCTCCCGCTTCCCCCGGCCCCACCGGGACCTGCTCGGGCCCGACCTCGCCTCCCTGTCCCTGGTCCACTCCGGCCCCGGCGCCGCACCCGCGGTCCTGGCCCGGCGGGCCGAGACCAGGATCGAGGTGCGCGGCGCGGGCCGGGTCGGCGCCGCCGTCGCGGCGGTGCTCGCCGCCGCCGGTACCGGCACCGTCACCGTGGCCGACAGCGGGCGGGTCCAGCCCGGCGACTGCTCGCCCGCAGGGCTGCCGGCCGCGGACGTCGGGCGGCTGCGCGCGACGGTCGCCCGGGAGACGGTGCAGCGGGCCGCGGGCCGTCCACTGATCCCGGTGCCACGACGGAAATCCGACGACCCGCCGCCCAACTTCGTGGTCCTCGCGCCCAGGGACGGCAGCGCCGCCTTCGCGGGCGGAACGTACGAGGCCCGGCTGCTGCTCCGGGCCGGGGTGCCGCACTTGTACGTGGGCGTGGTCGAGGAGTTCGGCATCATCGGGCCGCTGGTGATCCCGGGCAGGTCCGCCTGCGGGCACTGCCTGGTGCTGCGGCGGGAGGACGAGGACGCGGCCTGGCCGCGGGTCCTGGCCCAGCTGGCGGACAACGGCCCCGGCCGGGCCCGCACACCGGCCTGCGACACCGCCCTGGCGACGGCCGTCGCCGGCCTGGCCGCACTCCACGTCCAGGTGTACCTGGACGGCGGTCGGCCACCGAGCGTCGACGGCTGGTGCGAGGTCTCGGCGGGCGACGGGATGCCCCGCCGCCTGCGGCTACGAGGACACCCGGACTGCGGCTGCCTGTGGCAGCCGCTGCCGCCGGGCTGAGGAGGAGAGGGGAGGAACGAGGGACGCACCGGACACAGGCCCGGCGGCTGCGGGGCTCAGCAGCCGCCCGACCTGAGATCCGGGCCGACACGGGTGGAGCGCCCGGCCAGGTGAGCCCATGGCCAGGTGAGCCCATGGCCAGGTGAGCCCATGGCCAGGTGAGCCCATGGCCAGGTGAGCCCATGGCCAGGTGAGCCCATGGCCAGGTGAGCCCATGGCCCGCGCCCTGCCCTGGGGCAGGGCGCGGGCCGGGAGAAGCGGGAGCCGCTGTTCCGAGGAGCGGGGCGAGGGCTGGAGGTGGGTGGGCAGGCGGCGGGTGAGGCGGGAGGAGGCGGGCGGGTGGGGGGGTGGGGGGGGAGGGGGCGGACCCCCGAAGCGTCAACAATGTGACCAAGGTCACCACTTGCGGGCAATGAGTCTCCACCGGTCCCCCGGTCTCCATTGGACAACCCGAACAAGCCACCAGAGGAGCACCCCATGCGCATCGTGATCAGCGAGTTCATCAGCCTCGACGGCGTCGTACAGGCCCCCGGCGCCCCGCAGGAGGACACCGACGGAGGCTTCGCCCACGGTGGTTGGTCCCACCGGTTCTTCGACCCGGAGACCCTCGGCCCGTTCATCAACGAGGCGATGAGCACCGCCGACGCCCTGCTCTTCGGCCGCCGCACCTGGCAGACCATGGCCGCCGCCTGGCCCGACCGGGCCGGCGACCCGCTCGCCGACCAAATGAACTCGATCAAGAAGTACGTCGTCTCCGACACCCTCGACGAGGCCGACCTCACCTGGGCGAACAGCACCCTCGTCCCCGGCACCGCGGCCGTCGAGTGGGTCCGGCAGCGGCGCGAGGCCGCCGGCGGCGACCTGCTGATCATGGGCAGCCCGACCCTCGTCCGCACCCTCCTGAGCGAGGACCTGGTGGACGAGCTCCGGCTCATGGTGATGCCCGTGCTCCTCGGCGGCGGCAAGTCGCTCTTCCCGACCGACGGCGTGCGGCGCACGCTCGAGCTGGCCTCCACCGCGATCGCCAAGACCGGTGTCCACGCGGCCACTTACCGCCGCGCCGTCGAAGCCGACGCCCCTGGCACCACCGCATGACGCCCGACCCCGCCTGCGCAGGAAGTCGACCCCGCCGACTTCCTGCGCAGGCCGCCCAGAACACCGAGCCTCACCCTGCCTCCCCGCGGCAGACGCCGCGGCGCCGCCCCGCCCGCACCGGCGACCTACCGCAACACCGAGCCCCCCGCCCGCCCCCAGAGTCCTCCCCGGCCCGCCTCACCCTGCGTCCTCCCCGCCGACGGCGCCCGCCGGATCAAGCCGCCCAACTCCCCGCAAAGGGAAGTCACCGCCCGCCGGGCCGCGTGAAATACCGGCGGACGCACTCCGGGAAGCGGGCACAATGGCCTAGTGATGGTGGGCCGTCCGGTGTCGGGGGGCCAGGGGATTGGAGGCCCGGGTGAGCGATCTTCCGCGCAAGGCAGTGACCCGCACGGCACGGCTCGCCGCCCTGCCGCTGGGGATAGCCGGCCGCGCCACGCTCGGACTGGGCAGGCGCATCGGCGGCCGCTCCGCCGAGGTGGTGACGGCCGAGCTCCAGCAGGCCACCGCGGACCAGCTGTTCAAGGTCCTGGGGGAGCTCAAGGGCGGGGCGATGAAGTTCGGGCAGGTGCTGTCCGTCTTCGAGGCCGCGCTGCCCGAGGAGGTCGCCGGACCGTACCGGGCCGCGCTCACCAAGCTGCAGGACGCCGCTCCCCCGATGCCCGCCGCCAAGGTGCACACCGCGCTGGCCCAGCGGCTCGGGGACGGGTGGCGCGAGCTGTTCCTGGAGTTCGACGACCGCCCGGCGGCGGCCGCCTCGATCGGCCAGGTGCACCGGGCGGTCTGGCACGACGGCAGACAGGTCGCGGTCAAGGTGCAGTACCCGGGCGCGGGTGACGCACTGCTCGCCGACCTCTCCCAGCTGAGCCGGGTGGCCTGGCTGCTCGGCCCGCTGATCCCCGGGCTGGACATCAAGCCGCTGATCACCGAACTGCGCGAGCGCGTCTCGGAGGAGCTGGACTACGAGCTGGAGGCGCAGGCCCAGCGTCGGCACGCCGAGGAGTTCGCGGGCGACCCGGACATCGTGGTGCCGGTCGTCGTGGCGCAGGCCGACCAGGTGCTGGTCACCGAGTGGATGGACGGCACCCCGCTGGCCGAGGTGATCGCGAACGGCACCCAGGAGGAGCGTGACCGCGCCGGGCAGCTGCTGGCCCGGTTCCTGTTCGCCGGCCCGTCCCGGACCGGCCTGCTGCACGCGGACCCGCACCCGGGCAACTTCCGGCTGTTGAAGGACGACGGACCGGTCGGCGGCTGGCGCCTGGGTGTGCTGGACTTCGGCACGGTGGACCGGCTGCCGGGCGGGCTGCCCGCGCCGATCGGGGCCTCGCTGCGGATGGCGTTGGACGGGGACGCGGCGGGCGTGCTGAAGATGCTGCGCGAGGAGGGCTTCGTGAAGCCCTCGGTCCAGCTGGACCCGGACGCGGTGCTGGACTACCTGCTGCCGATCATCGAGCCGGCCGCGGTGGACAGCTTCCACTTCACCCGGGCCTGGATGCGAGCCCAGGCGGCCCGGATCGCCGACCCGCGCTCGCCCGCCTACAACCTGGGCAAACAGCTGAACCTGCCGCCCGCGTACCTGCTGATCCACCGGGTGACGCTGAGCACCATCGGGGTGCTGTGCCAGCTGGGCGCCAAGGCACCTTTCCGCGCCGAGATGCTGGAGTGGCTGCCCGAGTTCTCCAATCGGCCGCGCACGACACCGGTCAAGCCGGTCAAGGCCGCAAACGCGGCCAAGCCCACGCAACGCACCCCGGCAACGGCCAGGAAGGCCACCAAGCCCGCCCGCCCCTGAAGGACGGCGGCAAGGACGACGGCAAGGGCGACCGCAAAGGCGACGACTCCCGACCACAACGGCCGCAGGCCGCTCCCCGCGAACGGGGGGCGGCCTGCGGCACGACGGGGGTCAGTCGGATCAGCGGCGGTCGCGCCTACATCAGCGCGACGGCGAGCGCCTTGCGGGCCCGCATGGAGGCCCGCTCGGCCCGCTGCCGGAGCTTGCGGGCCCGGACGACCCGGCTGACGAGGCGTTGCTCCTCGGCCTCCTGGAGCCTGTCTTGCATATGGGCACGGGCCAGGGATTCATGCAGAAGTTGCATCTCGAGAGTCCTGTTCTGGATCTGAAGTTCGGTGGTCTGCTCGGCGCGGACGGTGGGATCGATGGCGGCGGGGGTCATGTGGTGGTCCTGCTCGTGGTGCGTGCTCGGGAATGGGCGGGTGCTGGCCGCTGAGTCGGCCTTGGCGGCGGCGATCCGTACGGACCGGCGGAGGGCGGTGTCCAGCGGGGGCTGCTCTCCCCGGCGGACGGCCCTGACGTGGTCGGCGGGGTTCACGCCATGACCTCGGTCTTGCGCGGACGGCCACGCGGCCGCTTGCGGGCCACGACGACGCCCTGGACGAACAGCTCGCCGCCCCAGACGCCCCACGGCTCGCGGCGCTCGAGGGCGCCGGCCAGGCAGGCCTCCTTCACCGGGCAGGTGCCGCAGAGGGACTTCGCGTACTCGACGTCGGCGGGCGTCTCGGCGAAGAAGACCTCGGGGTCGAAGGCGCGGCAGGGGATGGGGAGACCGAGCGCCTCGGCCTGCTCGATCGAGTTGAGCTGCATGAACGGAACCTCCGGGGGGTCGGCCTGGTCGGCCTTGGTGATCTGGCTTGTCGGCGGTACGGACGGGATGGGCGGCGTGATGACCGTGGACACTGTTGGCGTCTTCCTCGTCTTCTCAGTGGTTCCGGCCCAGTGGACTGGTGGTCTGGGCCGGAGGCCCCGGGGGGCCTGGGTGGTCTTGCGTACCGGACAAAACAGAAGGGCCGCGGATCCCGGTGTGACGGGTTCCGCGGCCCTGGAGGCGCCGACCTGAGGCTGACTCAGGTTCGTTCTCTCCAGGGTTCAGGCCCGCGGAAGGCCCGCATCCGGATGGCCTTGGCGCCGATGAAGGCGGCCGCGGCCTGGTTGATCTGCTGCTCGTTCTGCTTCTGGGCGTTTCCGGCACCGATGACCTGCGCATAGCCGCCATGCATGGCGGCGGCTACGGCCGCCTTCGGTGCCTGGGTCGGTCGCTCATCGCACTCGGGACGCGAAAAGCCGACCGACGCCCAGTCACGGGACAGACCGGTCTCGACAACGGTGCCTTCGACACTCCTGCCGCCCGTGAGGCAAAGATCAGTGTGTCCAAGACCACTGACAACGGAGGCAACGGAGGCGACGGAGACACCGGTGGCGTCGAGACCCAGACCGGTTCCACCGAGCTCGGCGAGCGCCCGCAGACGGGCGGCACGCAGGGAGGCAGCGACAACGGTCTGGCCAGTCATTTTGGTGATCATGATGTTTCCCACTGTCTTCGCCTCCTCTCGGCGTCTCGCGGAGCCTGGTTCCCCTGGCTCCGAATGTTCGGATGTCTGTCTCGGTAAAGCTGTGGGGCGAGGGGAATCGGCACAGGTTTCACCCCGTGCGACCGCGTCCCCTTGACCGCTCCGGCAGGCTATTGCGCTCCCGGTATGCCGCGCAAACTATTTTTCACGCGAGTTCACGCGACGCCATCGACGGCACGATCCGCGCGGTGTTCCGCGGCAGTCCGCGCGGCGTTCCGCAGCGGTCGCCGCGACGTCCCGCGGCGCTCGCCACGACCGTCCGCGGCGGTTGCGAAGTCCCCCGAGCAGTCCCCTGGACCGCGCCCGCGCCGGCTCACGCCGGATCGACCGGACCGTCGTCCTCGACGCCGTCCGGATCCTCCTCGGGCTCCTCCCCCGCGCACAAAGAGAGCACGGCAGCCCCGTACTTGTCCAGCTTCATGGCGCCGACCCCCGAGATCAGGGCCAGTTCCCGGTGGCCGGCGGGCACGTCCTCGGCGATCGCCATCAGCGTCGCGTCGGTGAACACCACGTACGCCGGGACGCCCTGCCCCTTCGCCACCCGGGACCGCCACTCGCGCAGCCGCTCGTACAGCGCCTCGTCCATCGTGGACGGGCAGTCCTCGCAGCGGCGCAGCTTGCGTTCGACGGCGTCGGTGAGCGGCTTGTCGCAGACCCGGCACTTGACCGGGCCGCGGACCCGCCGGGCGGCCGAGCGCTCGCCGGGTTCGACGCTCCCCCGCCCGCCGCGCGCGCCGGTGCGTGCGCCCGGGGCGGTGGAGCCGGGGCGCAGCCCGTCCATGAAGCGGCTGGGCTTGCGGGAGGCGCGGCCGCCCGGGGAGCGGGAGAGGGCCCAGGAGAGGCTGAGGTGTTTGCGGGCGCGGGTGACGCCGACGTAGAGGAGGCGGCGTTCCTCCTCGATCTGTTCGTCGGTCTTGGCGTAGATGATCGGCAGGGTGCCCTCGGTGAGGCCGACGAGGAAGACGGCGTCCCATTCGAGGCCCTTGGCGGCGTGCAGGGAGGCGAGGGTGACGCCTTCGACGGCGGGGGCGTGCTGGGCGGCGGCGCGGGCGTCGAGTTCGGCGACGTACGCGGCGAGGTCGGTGGTCAGGCCGTCGGCGGTGCGGGTGCGCTCGAACTCCTCGGCGAGGCGGACGAGGGCGGCGAGGGATTCCCAGCGGTCGCGGACGGCACCGGAGCCGGCGGGCGGTTCGGGGGTGAAGCCGCGGCTGGCGAGGACGGCGCGGACCTGGCCGGCGAGGTCGGGGGCGCCGGCGGTGAGCGGGTCGGCGGCGGCGCGGGCGGCGCCGCGCAGCAGGACGCCGGCGTCGCGGACCTCGGGACGTTCGAAGAACCGTTCGGCGCCCTTGAGCTGGTAGGGGACGCCGAGGTCGGCGAGGGCCTGTTCGTAGACCTCGGACTGGCCGTTGGTGCGGAACAGGACGGCGATCTCGCTGGCGCGCACGCCGGTGGCGAGCAGGTCCTTGATCCGGCGGGCGGTGGTCTCGGCCTCGGTGGGTTCGTCGTCGTACTCGGTGTAGACGGGTTCGGGGCCGGCCTCGCGCTGGGAGACGAGTTCGAGGCGGTGGCGGGCGGCCTCGCCGCGGGCCTGGGCGAGCAGTCCGTTGGCGAGGTGGACGACCTGGGGGGTGGAGCGGTAGTCGCGGACGAGTTTGACGACGGTCGCCTCGGGGTGGCGGCTGCGGAAGTTCAGCAGGTAGTCGGGGGTGGCACCGGTGAAGGAGTAGATGGTCTGGCTGGCGTCGCCGACGACGCAGAGGCTGGCGCCGCCGCCGGGGCCGGTCCACTGGTCGAGGAGGCGTTGCTGGAGCGGGGAGACGTCCTGGTACTCGTCGACGGTGAAGTGCCGGTACTGGTTGCGGACCTGGTCGGCGATGTCGGGGCGGTCCTCGAGGATGGCGGCGGTGAGCAGCAGGACGTCCTCGAAGTCGATGCTGCCGCGGCGGGTCTTGGTCTCCTCGTAGACGCGGTAGACCTGGGCGGTCTCGGCGGGGTCGCGGGGGGCTTCGCGGCCGGACTTGGCGACGGCGGCGGGGTAGTCCTCGGGGGCGGTCTGGGTGACCTTGGCCCATTCGATCTCGGCGGTGAGGTCTCGCAGTTCGGTGCGCTGGACGCGCAGTCCGCAGCGGCCGGCGGCTTCGGCGACGAGCTGGACCTTGCGTTCGAGGAGCTGGGGCACCGGGCCGCCGACGGCGCGGGGCCAGAAGTACTGGAGCTGGCGCAGGGCGGCGGCGTGGAAGGTGCGGGCCTGGACGCCGTCGGCGCCGAGCTGGCGCAGTCGGCCGCGCATCTCGCCGGCGGCGCGGGCGGTGAAGGTGACGGCGAGGACCTGCGCGGGTTGGTAGACGCCGCTGCGCACGCCGTAGGCGATGCGGTGGGTGATGGCGCGGGTCTTGCCGGTGCCGGCGCCGGCGAGGACGCAGACGGGTCCGTGCAGGGCGGTGGCGACGGCGCGCTGTTCGGGGTCGAGCCCGGCGAGCACGGCGTCGGGGCCCGTGGCGGCGCCGGGGTCGGCCCAGGGGGAGCCGTGGGGGCCGTCGTACGGGCTGCCGCTCAAGAGGTCTTCCTGCATGCGTTCCATCCTCTCAGCCCGGTGGGACAACGGGGGCGGGGTTGTCCACAGGCCCGGTGTGATCGCAGGATGATCGCTGCGCATGTCCCGGGTGCGGTGGCCGGAATGCCCGCCGTCCGGTGGACGTTGCGGGTGTGAGACCGTACGAACCCCTCTTTCGAAGGAGCCCCCTCGATGTCCGGCAGCGTGACGATGTACAGCACGACCTGGTGTGGGTACTGCAACCGGCTCAAGAGCCAGCTGGACCGTGAAGGCATCGGTTACACCGAGATCAACATCGAGGAGGACCCGGCGTCGGCGGCCTTCGTGGAGTCGGTGAACGACGGCAACCAGACGGTGCCGACGGTGCTGGTCGAGCCGGTGGGCGGCGGCGAGCGGGTCGTGATGACGAACCCGAGCCTGATCCAGGTCAAGAAGGCCCTGGCCGCCTGACCGGGCGTCGGGAGGTCCGCCCGGGGGCGGCGCGCGTCACGGCGCGTCGGCCCGGGCGGGGTCGACGGGGGTGGCGGGGGCGGGCAGGGTGGTGCGCGCGCCGAGGTCGCCGATGCCGTAGACGAGCCGGCTGCGGTCGGCCGAGTAGCGGGTCTCGATGACCCGGACGGGGCCGCGCCGGTCGTAGGTGACGCGGGTCTGGACCATGAGCGGGACGCCGGGGCCGCCCTGGAACCACTGGGCTTCCTCGGGGCCGGGCATCCGGGCGACGAGGTGGTCGACGGCGCCGATCTCGGTGCGGCCGAGGGCGGCGAGGACGGCTTCGTCGCCGCCCTCGACGGGGTCGGGTTCCATCAGCGGGGTGCCGGCGGCGAGCCCGGCCCGGTAGTGGCTCTCCTCGATGGAGTACGGCTCGCGGTCGAGCAGGCGCAGCTGGCGGCGGACGACGATGGCCTCGCCGGGGCGCAGTCCGAGGCGTTCGGCGATGTCGACGCGGGCCCGGACGATCATCATCTCGAAGTCGGTGCTGAGTTCGCGCCCGGCTTCGGCGGCTTCGCCGAGGTAGACGGCGGAGGGTGCGGCGAGGCAGTCGCGGGGCGCGGGGGGCAGGGTGGGTCCGTAGGCGCGGTGGTCGAGCACGGGGTGTTCGCGCAGGTAGGTGCCCTTGCCCTGGAGGCGGACGAGGCGGCCTTCGTTGACCAGGACGTCGACGGCGAGCCGGACGGTGTTGCGGGCGACGCCGTACTGGCGTTCCAGTTCGCTCTCGACCGGCAGGGCGGCGTCGGCGGTGAACTCGCCCTCGGCGATCCGGCGGCGCAGGTCGGCGGCGAGGCGCTGGTATTTGGGGGATTGGGCGGTGCCCCGGGGAATTGTCACCCGAGTGAATGTAGCGAGCGCGGTGACGCGGTTTCAGCCGTTTCCGGCAATGTCGTCCGCGCGGGTTGACGGCGGGGACGCTGGAGCGCCCGACGGTAGCAGAACTGGCCCGTCCGGCCACGAACAGCCGGTCGTGGCGGATTCGGGAAGGGTTGGGAAAGGAAATCGGGGGCGCGCGGCATAAGCCACGCGCCCCCCATGGGCGCGGAAGTGCACGGCAGCGCCCGGGATTTCGTACCGGATTACCAGCGCGCCGCCGCGGGCAGCGGTTCGCCGTACCAGAGTTCGACCAGGTGACGGGCGATCGAGATGCCGGAGGGCGGCAGGATCTCGCCGGCCTCCATCCCGGCGCGCAGCTCCTCGCGGGAGAACCAGCGCGCCTCGGCCAGTTCCTCGCCGTCCACGGTGATCTCGGTGCCGCCGGGCAGGGCCCTGCCCATGAAGCCGAGCATCAGGCTGGACGGGAACGGCCAGGGCTGGCTGGCGACGTAGCGGACCTCGCCGACCCGCACCCCCGCCTCCTCCTGGACCTCGCGGGCCACCGCCTGCTCGATGGACTCCCCCGGCTCGACGAAGCCGGCCAGCGTGGACCAGCGGCCCTCCGGCCACAACGCCTGGCGGCCGAGCAGGCAGCGGTCCTGCTCGTCGGTGATCACCATGATCACCGCCGGGTCGGTGCGCGGGTAGTGCTCGGCCGCGCAGGAGGTGCAGCGCCGCACGTGCCCGGCGCCGGCCTTCTCGGTCGGGTGGCCGCAGCGCGAGCAGAAGCTGTGCAGCCGGTGCCAGTGCTCCAGGGCGACGGCGTGCACCAGCAGGCCGGCGTCGCGGTCGGACAGCAGCGCGCCGACCTCGCGCAGCCCGGCCGGGCGGGCGTCGCCGTCCAGTCGGCCGGGCAGGCTCTCGCCGGCCAGCGCGAAGTAGGAGACGCCGTCCTCGTCGGTGCCGAGGAAGTAGCGGTCCCCGGTCTGCGGCGCCTCGAAGGAGGGCAGCAGGACGAGTTCGGTGCCCTGCGCGGTGTCGACGACGAAGGCCTCGCCGCCGGCGATCGGCAGCACCCGGGTGGTGGGGTGGCTCCAGGCGGCCGCCAGCCAGGGCTCGTCGAACCGGTGCTCGGCGGCCCGGTCCACCCCTGCCCTGGCCAGGGCCAGGGCCAGCGGGCGCTCGGTCTCAGGCACGGTGCTCACTTCGTTCCATCCCCACGTGGTGAATCATCCGGATGAGTGATCTGACTGCGATGGTGCGCGAACGGGCTCTCATACGGGCCTGCAGCGAGCGAGCTCACGCGCCGGGCCGGAAGTTCTCGGCCAGGTCGCCCCACAGGTAGGCGGCGGTCTCGACGCCCTTGGCCAGCAGGTCCAGCTCGACCTTCTCGTTGACCGAGTGCCAGCCGTCCGAGGGCACCGAGATGCCGAGGAACAGCACCGGCGCGCCCAGCACGTCCTGCAGGTCGGCCGCGGGGCCCGAGCCGCCCTCGCGGGTGAAGAGGATCTTCTGCCCGAAGGCGCGGCCCATGGCGCGGACGGTGGACTGCAGCGCCGGGTGGTCGAGCGGGGTCAGGCAGGGCCGGGTCGCGCCCGGGAAGACCAGCTCGTACCGGATGCCCTCGGGCACCCGCTCGGCGACCCAGGCCCGGACCGCCTCGCGGACCTTCTCCACCTCCATGCCGGCGACCAGCCGGAAGGACAGCTTGAGGTGGGCCGAGGACGGCACGATGGTCTTGCCGCCGGGGCCGGTGTAGCCGCCCCAGATGCCGTTGACCTCGGCGGTCGGGCGGGCCCAGACCCGCTCCAGGGTGGTGTACCCGGCCTCGCCGCGGGTGCCGTACGACTTGGCGACGCGCAGCCACTGCGCCTCGTCGAAGGGCAGTTCGGCGAACAGCTCGCGCTCGCGCTCGGTCAGTTCCACGATCCCGTCGTAGAAGCCCGGGATCGCGACCCTGCGGTCGTCGTCGTGCAGGGCGGCGGCCAGTTCCGCCGCGACCTGGGCCGGGTTGGGGACGGCGCCGCCGAAGGAGCCGGAGTGGATGTCGGTGTCCGGCCCGTACAGGTCGAGCTGGGCGTCCGCGAGGCCGCGCATGCCGGTGCACACGGTCGGGGTGGTCTCGGACCACATGCCGGTGTCGGAGATGACCACCACGTCGGCGGCCAGCCGCTCGGCCTCGCGCCGGACCAGGCCGGCGAAGTGCGGCGAGCCGGACTCCTCCTCGCCCTCGATCAGCAGCTTGAGGTTGACGGCCGGCGCGCTGCGGCCGGTGGCGGCCAGGTGGGCGCGCACGCCCAGGGTGTGGAAGAACACCTGGCCCTTGTCGTCGGCCGCGCCGCGCGCGTACAGCCGCTCGCCGATCACGGTCGGGGTGAACGGCTCGGTGTCCCAACCGTCCTCCTTGGCGGCGGGCTGCACGTCGTGGTGCCCGTAGACCAGGACGGTCGGCGCGGACGGGTCCCCGGACGGCCACTCGGCGAACACCGCCGGCAGCCCGTCGGTCTCCCACACCTCGGCGACCGGGAAGCCGGTCCCGCTCAGCTTCGCGGCCAGCCACTCGGCGGAGCGGCGCACGTCGCCGGCGCGCTCGGGGTCGGCGGAGACCGAGGGGATGGCCAGCCACTCGGAGAGGTCGGCGAGGAAGGCGTCCTGGTGCTGGTCGATGTAGGAGCGGACGGCGCTGTCCGGAGTTCTCGTCATACCGACGACTGTAGTTCGCCCGTGTGGGTGCCAGCCCCGGCCCTCCGGGTGCCGGACCCCGTCGGGGCTGTAACCTCCGTCACCCCCGCCGCGACGGTCGCGCGGACGGGGGCGACGGACCAGGCCATCGGACCGGGCCGCCGGCCTCAGCCCGTGCGGCGCAGCAGCGAGATCCGCGAGCGGGTGAGCAGCGCGGCCAGGCCCGCCGCGAGCAGCGGCAGCACCACGACGGTGGCGCCGATGGTGGGCCAGGGCAGGACCACGGACGACCTGTCGGCGAGTTCCTCGGGGCTGATGCCGGGGTAGTCGGCCGCGAGGCCCTGGACCTTGCGCAGGGCGACGGCCGGCAGCACGCCGCAGACGGCGCCGAGCAGGGTGCCCATGGCGGCGATCACTCCGCACTGGAAGCCGGACAGCGAGCGCCGGATGCGGGGTTCGGCGCCGACCGCGGCGAGGGTGGTCAGGTCGCGCTGGGAGTCGGCGGCGGCCAGTCCGGTGGCGATGCCGGCCGCGCCGAGGGCGACGAGGGCGGCGAAGCCGGCCAGGCCGAGGCCGATGAGTCCGGCCTTGGACTGGTAGCCGCGCTCGATCTCGAGGACGGTGTGGTCGGTGAGCTTGGCGAGGGCGCCGTCGGCCTTCTGCTGGTCGCCGTCGGAGGGCGCGGCCTGGGGCAGCCAGACCGAGCCGGCGGGCCTGGTGGTGAAGCCGAGCCGGGTGGCCGCGTCCGGGGTGAGCACGATCTGGCCGGGGGCCGGCAGCGCGGCGGGGGCGAGGACGGCGTCGATGGCGGTCTCGGTGGTCCTGGGCTTGGTGGGCGTGCCGTCGGTGGCCGTGGTCACCGGCTCGCTGTAGCGCAGGACGACCTTGCCGTCCTTGTAGTAGCGCGGGTCGAAGACCACGGCCTTGCCGGCGATGAGGGCCTGGCCGGCGGCCGGGTCGGTGACGCCGTACAGGTTGCGCAGCAGCGTGGCGTCGCCGGCCGTGACGGAGCCGTAGTGGCTGCCGCGGCGGTCGTGGACCTGGCAGCGCGGGTCGGTGCTCATCACCTGCTTGATCTCGTCGGGTCCGGCCGGGGAGTCGCGGTCGAAGACCGGGCAGCGCCGTTCCTTGGGCGGCATGACCTGGATGTAGCCGCAGGAGTCGCCGTTCTGGCAGTCGCCCTTGTAATCGACCTGGGAGACGTCGGCGCGCGGGCCGAGGGCGGGGATGCTGCGTTCCACGCTGTCGCGCATCTGCGGCAGCAGTTTGGTCTCGGTGGCGTTGCCGTAGCCGGTGCCGAGCATGACGGCGCCGGAGGGGCCGGCGGCGACGTACTCGCGGCGGTACTGGTCGTCGTAGCTGGCGAGGTAGACGTTGACGGCGACGGAGCCGGCGACGGCGGCCATCACGGCGGCGACGGCGGGCGCGGTGCGGCCGCGGTGGCGGACGGAGTCGCGCAGGGCGAGCCGGGGGCCGAGCGAGAGCCAGCGGCCGAGCTTGCCGAACAGGCCGACCAGGTACGGGGTGAGGGCGACCATGCCGAGTTCGGCGAGGAGCGAGCCGCCGAGGACGGCGAGGGTGCGGCTGGAGAAGCCGCTGGTCGCTCCGACCAGGGCGAGGGCGGCGCCGGCGAGGAGCATCAGCAGGCCGAGCAGGGCGAGTTTGCGGCTCGGGGGCTTGAGCGAGTCGCGGCCGGTGAGGGCGGATACGACGTCCTGGCGGGAGGCCTGGACGGCGGGCACGATGGCGGCGAGCAGTCCGGTGACGAGGCCGACCAGGAGCACGGCGAGCAGGTCGAGCGGCTGGAGGTTGAAGTGGCCGAAGCGGGCGCCGGAGTAGTCCTCGGCCCGGGTGCGCAGCAGGGCGACCAGGCCGACGCCGAGGCCGAGTCCGATGGCGGCGCCGGTGAGGCCGAGGACGATGCCGCCGCCGAGGACGACCGCGCGGACGTTGGCGCGGTCACCGCCCGCGGCGGCGAGCAGGCCGAGCTGGCGCCGGGAGCGGCGGGCCCCGACGGCGAAGGCGGGGCCGGCGAGGAGGACGATCTCCAGCAGGGCCATGCCGACGACGGTGGCGAGGATGACGACGGCGGTGCGGTCGAGGAGCGCGGTGCCGCTGGCGCGGGTGATCCGGTCCATTTCGACGTAGTAGGGGACGTCGGCGCGGGCCGGCGGGTCGAGCATGACGGTGCGGGAGGCCAGGACGAAGCCGTAGCCGTTGAGTTCGGTGACCTTGGCCCAGTCGAGGGTGGCGCCGGCGGGGAGCTTGACCAGCCAGCGGGTGGCGGAGGCGGCGTCGTGGCCGGTGGTCTCGGGGAGCTTTCCGATCAGGGTGCCGGGGCGGGCGATGAGTTCGGTGCCCTTGAGGTCGCCGGGGTGCTCGACGACCGCGGTGATGGTGAAGGGGCTGGCTTCCAGGCCGCGGACGGTGGTGCGGTCGCCGATCCTGAGGCCGGAGCGGTTGAGGAACGCCCTTGTGACGGCGACCTGTCGGTCGTCGACGGGGGCGCTGCCCTCGACCAGGTCGATCCGGCCGTGCCAGATGGGGTCGGTGAGGTCGGCTTCGCTGGTGCGGGTGGTGAGCAGGCCCTCGGTGCTGCTGGCCGCGGTGTCCGGGCCCTGGCTCTCGGGCACCAGGGTGCTGCCGGGTGGCAGCAACTGCTGGGCGAGTCGGGCGGGTTCGGTGTCGCGGGAGCGCTGCTGGGCGGGGGTGTACTGGGGGGCGGCGCCGTCCTTGACCTCGTACTTGGGGTTGAGGACCAGGTACGACTGGTCGCTCGGGTCGGGGGCCTGTTTGACGGAGCCGCCGCGTTCGACCATCTCCAGTTGGCCGTCGGCCCGGCCCATGGTCCGGACGACCTTCTCGGCGGGTTCGAGGGTGGCGCTGCGGAAGAACACGTCGGCGCCGGTGACGCCGAGGACGGGCAGCGCCACCATGGCGATCACCAGGGCGCTGCGGCCCTTGGCGCGCAGGGCGTCGCGGCGGGCGATGCGCAGGGCGAGCCGCCAGGCGCCGGGCTTCACTCGTCCCCCTGCTTGCTGTTGGCGGCGGCGCTGACGAGCAGGCTGGCGGCGTCCTGGCTGACGGATTCGTCGACCATGCGGCCGTCGCGCAGGAAGACGACCCGGTCGGCCCAGGCGGCGTGCCGGGCTTCGTGGGTGACCATCATGGCGGCGGCGCCGGCGTCGCAGCGGGCGCGCAGGACTGCGAGGACGGCTTCGCCGGTGGTGGAGTCGAGGGCGCCGGTGGGTTCGTCGGCGAGGACGAGGCGGCGGTCGCCGATCAGGGCGCGGGCGATGGCGACGCGCTGCTGCTGGCCGCCGGACATGTCGTCGGGGAAGCGGTCGGCGAGTTCGGGGATGCCGAGTTCCTCCAGGGCGGCGAGGGCCTCGCGGCGGGCGGCGCGGGCGGACAGGCCGTCGAGTTCGCGCGGCAGCGAGATGTTCTCGGCGGCGGTGAGGGCCGGTATCAGGTTGTAGTCCTGGAAGACGTAGCCGACGGAGCGGCGGCGGACCTGGGCGAGCTTCTTGCGGGTGAGGGTGCCGAGGGCGACGCCTTCGACCAGGACCTGGCCGGTGGTCGGGGTGTCGAGGCCGCCGGCGAGGGTGAGCAGGGTCGACTTGCCGGAGCCGGAGGGGCCCATGACGGCGACGAACTCGCCGGGGTGGACCTTGAGGTCGACGCCGCGCAGGGCCTGGACCTCGGCGGCGCCCTGGCCGTGGACGCGGGTGACGTCCTCCAGGTGCAGCACCGGCGCCTGCCGGGACTGGTCGGTGTGGGACACGGTTCCCCCCTTGTACTGGGTACGGGCCAGGCGTTCGGGGCGCCGGCCGTGTGGATCGGGTGGCGGGGCCTCGGGGGCCTAGGCGCGGGTGCGGCGGCCGAGCCGGCCGGGCTTCTTGGCGGCGCCGTCGCGGGCGGCCTCGGCGGCGCGGGTCTGCTGGAGTTCGGCCTGCTGGGCGAGCCGGGTCTCGCAGTGGTCGAGCCAGCGGATCTCGGCTTCGGTCTGGAAGATGAGCTGGTCGAGGACGAGCAGCCAGGCGAGTTCGTTGCTCTCGGAGGGCACGGTGCCGGGTCTCGTCTCGCCGGCCAGGGCGCGGCCCTTGAGCCGGGTGTAGTCCTGCAGTGCCTTGATGCTGTGCCGGCGCTGGCCCTGGACGACGGCGGAGACGTCCACCCCCGGGACGGTCACCGCCATCGCGAGCTTGATCGCCAGTTCGTCGCGCGGCGGGTTGGTCCGGGGCACCGGGGTGTCGAACCAGGCCCGCAGTTCGGCGCGGCCGGCGTCGGTGACGGCGTAGAACTGGTGCCCTTCCTCGTCCTCCCCGGCGGCCTCGACCAGGCCGTCGCGCTCCAGCCGGGACAGTGTGGTGTAGACCTGACCGACGTTGAGCGGCCAGGTGGCGCCGGTGCGCGCCTCGAATTCGGTGCGCAGCTGGTAGCCGTAGCGGGGGCCCTGGTCGAGGAGGGCGAGCAGACCGTGGCGGATGGACATACTCAGTATGTATACCCGGTATGCCCTACGGCCTCAAGCCGCGCCCCTCGGGTACCGTCGTGCGGTGTGAGCCAGTTGCGCATCGCCACCTTCAACCTGTTGCACGGTCAGCCGCTCGCCCCGGACGGCGCGCCGCGGCCCTACCCGGTGGACGCGGGCGCGCCGCTGGCCGAGGCGATCGCCGCGCTGGACGCCGACGTCCTGGCGCTGCAGGAGGTGGACCGGCACCAGGTGCGCTCGGGCGGCACGGACCAGGCGGCGGTGGCGGCCGCGGCGATGGGCGCGGGCGACTGGCGCTTCGCCGCCGCGCTGCACGGGCGCCCGGCGCCGGTGGCGGGCTGGGTGCCGGAGCCGTCCGGGCCGAACGGGTTGCGGGTGTACGGGCCGGGCGAGGTCGGCGACGGTGCCGTGCCCTCGTACGGGACGGCGCTGCTGACCAGGCTGCCGGTGCGGCACTGGCGGGCCCGGCGCTTCGCCCCGGCCCCGTTCGGGCTGCCGCTGCGGGTGGCCGGGCGGCGGGGGCTGACCCCGGTGCCGGACGAGCCGCGGGCGGCGCTGGCGGCGGTGCTGGAGGGTGAGCGCGGACCGTTCACCGTGGTGGCCGCGCACCTGTCCTTCGTGCCGGGCTGGAACATGGCGCAGCTGGCCGGGATCCGGAGCTGGATCGCCGACCTGCCGCAGCCGTACCTGGTGCTGGGGGACTTCAACCTGGTCGGTGCGGTGCCGCGCACGGTGCTCGGCGGGGCGATGGCGCTGGAGCGCACGGCGCCACGGGTGCGGGTGCGGGAGCTGCGGGCGGCCCGGCGGGCCCGGACGGCGGTGCCCGGGCCGCGCCGGCGGCGGCTGCGCGAGCCGCGGGCCCGGCTGCAGGGCTGGTACGACCTGGCGCGCACGCCGACGTACCCCTCGCACCGGCCGGCGGTGCAGTTCGACCACGTGCTGGCGGTGGGGGTGCCGCGCGCGGCGGTGGGCCCGGCGGCGGCGCCGCGCGCCGTGGTGTCGGACCACCGGCCGCTGCTGGTGCGGGTGTCGCTGTGAGGCGGTGAGGCTGTGACGCGGTGAGGCGTCAGCGGGTGTTCGTCAGGACGCCGGTCTGCTGGGGCAGGTGGGCGACGGCGGGCGGGGCCGGGTCGTACTGCAGGAGCAGCATGGCCGCGTCGTCGCCGAGTTGGCGGCCGACGTGGCGCACCACATCCTCGTGCAGGCGCCGCAGCACGTCGGCGGGGCGGCCGTCGGCGCAGCGCGGGAAGCGTTCGGCGAGCGGGTAGAAGACGCCGGAACGGTCGCGGGCCTCGATCATCCCGTCGGTGTACAGCAGCATCCGGTCGCCGCCGTCCAGCGGGACCCGGTGCACCGGGGGGTGGACGTCGGCCGGGTCGAGGACGCCCAGCGGCGGTACGGTGTCGGCGAGTTCGAGCGGGCGGACCAGTCCGCCGCGCAGCAGCAGCGGCGCGGGGTGGCCGCAGTTGACGAGTTCGGCGGTGCCGTCGGGGCGCACCCCGATCAGTACGAGGGTGACGAACTCCTCCTCCACTCCGGGGTGGTCGTTCTCGTGCAGGGCTCGGTCGAGGCTGACGGCCAGCCATCCGGCGACCCGGTCGAGGGCGGGCTCCTGGTGGGCGGCCTCGCGGAAGGCGCCGAGGACGGCGGCGGCGGTCTCGACCGCGCCGAGGCCCTTGCCGCGCACGTCGCCGACCACGGCCCGCACGCCGTGCCGGGTGTTGACGACCTCGTACAGGTCGCCGCCGATGCGGGCGTGGGCGGCGGCCGCCTCGTAGTGGACGGCGGCGCGCACGCTGCCGACCCTTTCCGGGACGGGCCGCAGCAGCACCCGGCGGGCGATCGAGGCGACCAGCTGGGCGTCGGCCAGGGCGCGTTCCTGGCGCAGTCTCAGGGTGGCGCTGACCCAGCCGATCGTGGCGACCAGCAGGATCGCGATGACGCTGGCGGCGTGCACGGACTCGCCGAGCGCGTCGCTGCGGAAGGCCATCAGGAAGGCCGCCGCCTCGGTGCACAGGCCGATGGCGAGCGGGTACCAGGTGCGGCTGCTGACCACGGCGGCCAGCGCGGGTACGGCGGTGAGGGCGGGTTCGACCGTCACCTCGGTGCCGCTGAGGTAGTCGAGGACGACGATCAGCGCCATGCCGATGAGGGGCAGCGCGAGCGCCGTCCTCGGCCAGGTGCCGGTCGCGCCCGGAGCGGGTCCCGGGGTCGGCCCGGTGAACCGCTCTCTGATCCATCCGGTCGCGCTCAACTTCGGTCTCTCCAGCAGAAGACGCCGATGCCCGTGGGCACCTGCGGTGATGACTGAGGGTCAGGGAATGCGGGCCTCGCTGGCGGCCGGAGCACGGGGGTTGACCGGTTACCGACCCCACAATAGGCACGAAACGTGCACGACGCACAGGTTTCGGGCGCCGGCGCGATGACTTGGATGCGCTGCGTGACTCATTAGTCACTGTTCCCGATCAGGAGCCGTTCCAACTCTTTTCGGTCGGGAAGTCCTTCCGGACGCACGATCCGTCCGCTGCGGACGTACAGGAACGAAGCCGTGACCTGCTCGGGATCGACGCCCGCCTGCTCGGCCCAGGCGAGCCGGTAGACCGCGAGCTGCAGCGGGTCGGCGGTCTCCTCGCGGTGGGTCTTCCAGTCGACCACTTCGTAGCGTGACGCACCACCGGATTCCGTCACCCCGTCACCGTCCCGGTAGACCGCGTCGATCCGGCCGCGCACCACCCGCCCCGCGAGCACCAGTTGGAACGGCGCCTCGACCCGGTGGGGCCGGCGCTGGGCGTACGGGGTGCGCAGGAACGCCTCCTTGAGCCGCTCCAGGTCCTGCTCGTCCTCGATGCCGTCGTCGTCGGCGCCGGGCAGCGCGCCGGGTTCGATCAGCAGCAGCGGCTCGATCCGGGACTGCACCCAGGCGTGGAAGCGGGTGCCGCGCCGGGCGGCGGGCTGCGGGGGGCGCGGCATCGGGCGGGCCAGGTCGCGGGCGAAGCCGTCCGGGTCGGCGGCCAGCCGCAGCAGCTGGGTGGCGGACAGCGCGGGCGGCAGCGGCACCTCGCGGGCGGTGCGCCGGGAGCGCTCCAACTCGCCCAGCAGCGCGGTCAGGTCACGGTCCCAGGAGGCGACCTGGCGCTGGTCCTCGACGGCCATCGGCTCCGGATCCGAGGGCCCGGAGGCGAACGGGCGAGTCACGGCGATCCTGGCCCGCACCACCTCGGCGACCCGGCGGCGGGCCTGCTGGGCGGCCGGGTCCAGCGGCAGCGGCCAGGGGCGTTCGACGGCGGCGGCCAGCGCCGGGTTCACGGCGCCCTTCTCCGGCTGCTCGGCCCAGTGCTCGACCTCGCCGGCGCCCGGCTGCTCGCAGTGCGCGCGCAGCTGCTCCAGGAAGGCCGACGGGCCGCGGACGGTCTTCTGGCTGGGCCCCCACCAGTGCCCGGAGGCCAGCAGCAGGGACCGGGGGCGGGTGAACGCGACGTAGCCCAGGCGCAGTTCCTCGGTGCCGGAGTGCTCGGCCAGCTCCTTCTTGAACGCGGCCATCGACTTCGCGGTCCAGCCGCCGCGCACGTCGGGCAGGGTGGCGGCGTCGCCGCGCAGGGCGTGCGGGAGCACCCGCTTGGTGCTGGTCCAGCGCTCGCGCGCGGTGCCGGACGGGAACGCGCCCTTGACCAGGCCGGGGACGGCCACCACGTCCCACTCCAGGCCCTTGGACTTGTGCGCGGTGAGCACCTTCACGGTGTCCTCGCCGCCGGGCAGGCTGCTGTCCAGGCCGCGCTCGTACTCCTGGGCGGCGCGCAGGAAGCCGAGGAAGGCGGCCAGGCCCGGGTCGCCGTCCAGGTCGGCGAAGGAGGCGGCGACGTCCAGGAAGGCGTGCAGGGTCTCCCGCCGGCGGGCGGCCAGCGCCTGCGGGGAGGCGGCGAGTTCGACCTCCAGCCCGGTGACGGTCAGCACCCGGTGCAGCACGTCCATCAGCGGGTCGGCGAGCGAGCGGCGCAGTTCGCGCAGTTCGGCGGCGAGCCGGGCGAAGCGCACCCTGGCCTCGGCGGAGAACGGCAGGTCGTCCGGCTGGTCCGCGTCGAGGAAGGTCTCCACCGCGTCGGCCAGCGAGACCACCTCGGTCGGGTCGGCCTCGGCGACGGCCGCGGCCAGCGCCTCCACGCCCTCGGGCCGCTCGGTGCGCACCAGGTCGGCGGCCCGGCGGCCGAGCAGGGCGAGGTCGCGCGTGCCGATCCGCCAGCGCGGGCCGATCAGCAGGCGCACCAGGGCGGCGTTGGCGGTCGGGTCCTGCAGCACCTCGCAGACCGCCACCAGGTCGGCCACCTCGGGCAGTTGCAGCAGCCCGCCGAGGCCGACCACCTCGACCGGCACCTCGCGGGCGACCAGCGCGGCGTGGATGTCCGGGAAGGCCGCGCCCCCCCGGCACAGTACGGCGATCCGGCCGGGCGCGGTGCCGGTGCGCACCAGGTGGGCAATCGAGTCGGCGAGCCAGTCGACCTCCTCGGCGTGGGTGGGCAGCAGCGCGGCCCGCACGTAGCCGTCCTGTTCGGCGCCGGGGGCCGGGCGCAGCGCCTCGACGCCCTCGTGCACGGCGCGCAGCGGGGCGGCGAGTTCGTTGGCGAAGGCGAGCAGGCGCCCACCGCTGCGGCGGTTCTCGCTGAGCGCGTAGCGGTCGGCGGGGCGGCCGTCGGCCCGGGGGAAGTGCCGGGGGAAGTCGTCGAGGTTGGCTACGGAGGCGCCGCGCCAGCCGTAGATGGCCTGGCAGGGGTCGCCGACGGCGGTCACCGGGTGGCCGGCCCCGGCTCCGAAGAGGCCGGCCAGCATGAGGCGCTGGGCGACGGAGGTGTCCTGGTACTCGTCCAGCAGGACGACCTTGAACTGGCCGCGCAACAGGGCGCCGACCTCGGGGCGCTGCTGGGCGAGGCGGGCGGCGGCGGCTATCTGGTCGCCGAAGTCCATCAGTCCGGCGCTCTGCTTGCGGCGCCGGTAGTCCTCGACCAGGCGCAGCAGTTCCAGCCGGGCGCGGGCGGTGACGGGGACGGCCCGCAAGTCGTCGTTGCTGAGCTTGACGGTGGCGAGGGTGTCGAGCAGTTCCTCGTCGTACGCGCGCAGCGCGGCGGGTTCGACCAGGTGCTCGGCGAGTTCGCCGTCCAGGGCGGTCAGGTCGGCGACCAGGTTGGCGAAGGTGCCGGTCAGGGCGGGGAAGGGGCCGCGGGCGGTGCGCAGCACCTTGGCGGCGAGCTGGAAGCGGGTGGCGTCGGCGAGCAGCCGCACGTCCGGCTCGATGCCGATGCGCAGGCCGTGTTCCTTGAGCAGGCGGCCGGCGAAGGCGTGGTAGGTGGAGATCTCGGGTTCGCCGAGCGGTTCGGCGGCGTCCCGGTCGGCGACGCCGGCGCGCAGCAGGGCGGTGCGGACGCGTTCGGCGAGTTCGCCGGCGGCCTTGTTGGTGAAGGTGAGGCCGAGCACCTCGTCGGGGCGTACGGCGCCGGAGCCGACCAGCCAGACGACCCGGGCGGCCATCACGGTGGTCTTGCCGGAGCCGGCGCCGGCCACGATCACGGCGGGGGCGAGGGGGGCGCCGATGGCCGCCATCTGTTCCCGGTTGAACGGGATGCCCAGCAGCTCCTTGAGCTGGTCGGGATGGCTGAGCACGGCGGTCACCCCGCAACGTTAACGGGCGCAGCCGACACTCCGGGCGCCCGGCCGCCGTGACCCTGGCTACTCCCCGCCCCGAGCCGAAGGGGCGCGCCGGTGCCGAAAGGGAGGAGCAACAAGCGAGGAACGAGCGCCGGAGCGCCGACCGTCGGCACCGGGCCAGAGCGCCCCGGAGGCGAGCGGGTGAGTGGCCCCGCCCCGAGCCGAAGGGGCGCGCCGGTGCCGAAAGGGAGAAGCGAGGGAGCGACGCAGGAGCGAGGGAGCGCCGACCGTCGGCACCGGGTCAGAGCGCCCCGGAGGCGAGCGGGTGAGTCACAGCAGCTGCGCCCCGTCGCGCTGGGCGGAGCAGCTGCGGCGGAAGGCGCAGCGGTCGCAGCCGCCGCCGGTCTGCGGGACGAAGCGTTCGGCGAGGACCTTGCCGGCGGCTTCGGCGAGCAGGTTCTCGATCCACGGTTCGCCCTCGGGCGGCTCCTGCCGCTGCACCTTGGGGGTGTCCGGGGCGGCCTTGGCGGCGGCCTCGCGCAGGTGGACGAGTTCGGCGCCGCCGGTGGCCGGGGGCCGTTCGGTGAAGCCGGGCAGCTCGTTGAGGGCGCCGGCCCGCACGGCGAGCTGGTATACGGCGAGCTGCTTGTGGTCGGGCAGCGACTTGTCGGTGGGTATCTGCTTGCCGGTCTTGAAGTCGACCACGTAGGCGCGTCCGGCGTGGTCCTTCTCGACCCGGTCCATGGAGCCGCGGATGCGCACCGAGACGCCGCCGACGTCGAGGGTGACGTCGAAGCCGTGTTCGGTGGCGACGACGTCGCGGCCGCGTTCCAGGACGTGCCAGTTGAGGAAGCGTTCCAGGGCGGCGCGGGCCTCGGTCTTCTCCTGCTGGGACTTCCAGGGGGCGTCGAAGGCGAGGGCGTCCCAGACGGTGTCCAGGCGGGCCATGAGGACGGCGAGGTCGGCGGGGGTGCGGCCGGAGCCGACCTCGTCGGCGAGGGCGTGCACCACGTTGCCGAAGCCCTGGGCGGCGGTGCCGACGCCGCGGGCCCTGACCTCCTTGTCCAGGAACCACTGCAGCGAGCAGTTCTCCAACTGCTCCAGGCCGCTGCCGGACAGCCGGACCGGCGCGTCGGCGCTGCGCAGCGGTTCGGGAGCGGCGGTGGGGTCCTCCAGGCCCCACCAGCGGTCGGGGTGGGCGGCGGGCACCAGCGGCAGCCCGTCCTGGTCGGTGGCGGCGGCGAGGACGGCGAGGCGTTCGGCGGCGGCGCGGCGCAGTTCGGGCGAGCGGGCGGGGTCGACGGTGACGGCGCGCAGTTCGGCGACCAGGGCGGCCACCGACAGCGGGCGGCGCGGGCGGTGGGTGACGTCCTCGACGGTGACCGGCGGGGTGCGGCGCACCGTCTTGCCGGTGCGCGGGTCGACGTCCTCGCGGTAGAGCTCGCGCAGGAAGCGGGAGGGTTCGTCGCCGTCGTCGGCGGGTGCCTTGACGGCGGTGACGATCAGCCGTTCCTTGGCGCGGGTGGCGGCGACGTAGAAGAGGCGGCGTTCCTCGCCGAGCAGGGCGGCCGGGGAGAGCGGTTCGGCGAGGCCGTCGCGGCCGATCCGGTCGGCCTCCAGCAGGGAGCCGCGGCGGCGCAGGTCGGGCCAGAGGCCGTCCTGGACGCCGGCGACAACGACCAGGCGCCACTCCAGGCCCTTGGAGCGGTGGGCGGTCATCAGCCGGACCGCTTCGGGGCGGACGGTGCGGACGGTGAGGGTGTCGGCGGCGATGTCCTGGGCTTCGAGTTCGGCGAGCAGGTCGAGGGCGCCGCGGTGGCCGGTGACCTGTTCCTCGGCGCGGGCGGCGGTCTCGAACAGGGCGCACAGCGCGTCCAGGTCGCGATCGGCGTTGCGGCCGGCGGCGCCGCCGCGCAGGGCGGCCCGCTCGAGGCGTTCGCGCCAGCGGCGGCTGCCGTCCCACAGTTCCCAGAGCGCCTCCTCGGCGGTGCAGCCGCCGGCCAGCAGTTCGCGGACCTTGCGCAGCAGGGTGCCGAGGTCGCGGGCGCGGCGGGCGGTCGCCGGGTCGAGGGCGATCAGGCGTTCGGGTTCGGCGAGGGCCTCGCGGATCAGGTCGCCGGCCGGGCGCGGGGCGGCGGCGGGGCGGCCGTCGGCGCGCAGGGCGGCGCGTTCCTCCTCGCGCAGGGCCCGGCCGAGGCGCCGCAGGTCGGAGCCGTCGAGGCCGCCGAGCGGGCCGGTCAGCAGGGCGTGGGCCAGGTCGTTGGTGAGCGGGTCGGGGCTGTCCGGGTCGCCGTGCTTGTCGCGGGCGGCCTGCTCGGCGCAGACCCGCAGGGCGAGCAGCAGCTGGGCGACGGCGGGTTCCTCGCGCAGCGGCAGGTCGTCGCCGTCGATCTCCAGCGGGACGCCGGCCGCGCCGAGCGCCCGTCGCACACCGGGGATGGAGCGGGCGCCGGCCCGGACCAGGACGGCCATCTCACCCCAGGGCACGCCGTCCTCCAGGTGGGCGCGGCGCAGCAGGTCGGCGATCGAGTCGAGTTCGGCGCCGGGGGTGGGGTAGGTGTAGACCTCGACCCGGCCGCCTTCGCGGGAGGGCAGCAGGGCGCGGTGCTGGGCGAGTTTGTCGGCGGGCAGCCGGCCCATCGGCATCCGGCGGGCGAGTTCGCGGGAGGCGGCGAGCAGGACGGCGCCGGAGCGGCGGGAGACCCGCAGCACCTTGACCTCGGCGGGGCTGCCGTCGGCCTGCCGGAAGGCCTGGGGGAAGTCGAGGATGCCGTTGATGTCGGCGCCGCGGAAGGCGTAGATCGACTGGTCGGGGTCGCCGACGGCGACCAGGTCGCGTCCGCCGCCGGCGAGCTGGCGCAGCAGCCGGACCTGGGAGGGGTCGGTGTCCTGGTATTCGTCGACGAAGACGACCTGGTAGCGCTCGCGCAGGCGTTCGCCGACCTCGGGGCGTTCGGCGAGCAGGACGGCGCGGTGGACGAGTTCGGCGTAGTCGAGGACGCCGCGCAGGTCGAGCACGTCGAGGTAGTCGGCGAGGAAGCGCGCGGCGGCGGCCCAGTCGGGCCGCTGGACGCCCTGGGCGAAGCGCTCGAGTTCGGCCTCGCCGAGGCCGAGTTCGCGGCTGCGGGCGAGGACGGCACGGACTTCGTCGGCGAAGCCGCGGGTGGTCAGGCAGGCGCGCAGGTCGAGCGGCCACTGGATCCGGGTACCCGCGGCGGAGCCTCCCCCAGCCTCCGGCCGGGGGTGCCCCCAGATCGACTCCGTGTGCTTGGCGTCCTCGGCGCCGCCGGCCAGCAGTTCACGGACCATGACGTCCTGTTCGGGGCCGGAGAGCAGCCGCAGCGGTTCGGCGTAGTCCTGCGGGTCCTGGTGGGCGCGCAGCAGGGCGTAGCAGAAGGAGTGGAAGGTGGTGGCCTGCGGGGCCGCGGCGGAGCTGCCGAGCCGGCCGGACATCCGGTCGCGCAGTTCCATGGCGGCCTTGCGGCTGAAGGTGAGGACGAGGATCCGCTCGGGGTCGGTGCCGTCCTGGACCCGCCGGGCGACCGCCTCGACCAGGGTGGTGGTCTTGCCCGTGCCCGGGCCGGCGAGGACGAGCAGCGGGCCGCCGGTGTGCTCGACCACGGCGCGCTGGTACTCGTCCAGCACGGGCGGGTCGGGCTGGACGAGCGGGCTGCGCACGAGCCGGTAGGGGGAACTCACGCGCCCGCCTCGCTGCGCTCGGCAGGGGCGTTCGCCCACACGCGCCGTTCGATGGCTCGCTCATTGCGCTCGCTCACGCGCCGTTCGATGATTCGCTCGCTGCGCTCGCTCACGGACTTTCCTGGGTGGTGCGGAGGGGCATGGCCGGAGCGGGCCCGCCGGGGCCCGCCCGCATCGAGCCTACGATCCTGCCCCGTCAATCCGGCCGGTGCGCGGCGTTCGGTGAAATCTCCTGCCCGTCCCAGCGGGCCCGCCGCAGGTCGACCCGGGGCGGGTCGGCGAGTTCGCGCAGCGGGGTGCCCTCCTCGCTGTAGTGGGCGAGGGCGCGGTGTTCGTGCCCGGGCAGGAAGCGGCCGTCCGCGCGGATCACCCGCCACCAGGGCACCGCGCCGCCGTAGCGGGCCATCACCCTCCCGACCTGCCGGGGCCCGCCCTGGCCGAGGTACTCGGCGACGTCGCCGTAGGTCATCACCCGGCCGGGTGGAATCCGCTCGGTCAGGTCGAGCACCAGTTCGGCGAACGGCGGTAGGGCGTCCGGGACGCCGTCGTCTGTTACGTCCGTCACCTGCGGCATTCTTCCTTACAGGGACGCGTGCGCGGCCCCGTACGAACGATCCGCCGCGCCCGATCCGGCCCCTGTCCAGCACGGGGGGTCGGGGCATGCCACCATCTTCGGGGCGGTGAGTGGTGATACGAGGACAAGACCAGATGACCGGGACGGCTGACGTGGGTGTGGACAGGGACTCCGACGAGTCCGGCTCCGCCGTGCCCCCGGCTCCCGGTGACGAGTCCGAAGGGCGGCCCGAGAGCGGGCCGCCGCCGGAAGTCTCCCTGATCAAGGACCGGACGATCAAGACCCCCACGCCCGAGAAGGCCCCCGAGTCGCAGCCACGGCCTACCGTCCCGGCGCCGCCGGGCCCGCGCGCCGAGTACCACGAACCCCTGGACGACGCCCCGCACCTGGACGTCGACGAGCCGCTGCTCGCCGCCCGCGCGCACCGCCCGTCCGACCTGATCCGCTTCCTGGCCGGGGTCCTCGGGATAGTCGCCGTCTTCGTCCTGGCCGGCATCGCCACCTCGACCACCAGCGGCATCGAGCAGGACATCGCCACCAACGCGCCGCACTTCTCCGCGGTGCTGTCCACCATCACCGGCCTGATCTCCAGCGTCGCGGTGCTCGCCGTGCCGCTGGCCTTCGCCGTCGAGCGGCTGATCAAACGCGACGGCCTGCGGGTCGCCGACGGCGTGCTCGCCTCGGTGCTCGCGTACGGGGTCTCGCTGGGCATCGACTGGTGGGTGGCCGAGGGCGCCTCCGAGCACCTGCGGGAGGCACTGACCCGGCTGCCGCTGGACAGCAACGGCACCCTCACCGACCCGGTGCACGGCTACCTCGCCCCGGTGATCGCCTACATGACCGCCGTCGGCATGTCGAGCAGACCGCGCTGGCGGGTGGCCCTGTGGGTGGTGGTGGTCTTCAGCGGGGTCACCGAGCTGCTCGGCGGCTACACCACCCCGCTGTCGCTGATGCTCACCGTGCTGATCGGCTGGTCCGTCGCCTACGGCACGCTGTACGCGATCGGCTCCCCCAACATCCGGCCCACCGGCCAGCACCTGATGATCGGCCTGCGCAAGGTCGGTTTCACCCCGGACGGCGCCCACCGCGCCCCGGACGCCCCCGGCGGCACCCGCCGCTACTACGTCACCCAGCAGGACGGCCCGCCGCTGGACGTCCACATCATCGACCGCGAGCAGCAGGCCTCCGGCTTCTTCTACCGGGCCTGGCGGCGGCTGCGGCTGCGCTCGGTCGCGGTGCGCCGCAGCCCCCAGTCGCTGCGCCAGGCGCTGGAGCAGGAGGCCCTGATCGCGTACGCGGCGGCCGCCTCGGGCGCCCGCGCGCCGCAGCTGGTGGCCACCTCCGAGCTGGGCCCGGACGCCGCGATCCTGGTGTACGAGAACGTCGAGGGCCGCACCCTCGACGAGCTCGCCGACGAGGAGGTCACCGACCTGGTGATGGCTTCGCTGTGGGGCTCGGTGGCCGCCCTGCACGAGCGCCGGATCGCCCACCGCCGGCTGACCGGCGAGTCCCTGCTGATCGTGGACGACAAGACGGCCTGCCTGGTCAACCTCTCCGGCGGCGACATCGCGGCCACCGACCTGACGCTGCGCATCGACGTCGCCCAGCTGCTGACCACCTTCGCGCTGCGGATCGGCCCCGAGCGGGCCGTCGCCACCGCCAACGCGGTGCTCGGCGCCGAGCGGGTCGCCCAGGCTCTGCCGCTGCTCCAGCCGGTCGGGATGAGCCGCTCCACCCGGATCGACCTCGCCAAGCTCACCAAGGAGCGCAAGGCCGCCGCCCGGGCCCGGGCGCTGGAGCAGGTCGCGGCCGGCGAGCGCACCCAGCAGCAGGCCGAGGAGGACATCGCGGCGGCCGGCGAGGACCTGCTCAGCCGCATCCGCGGCCAGATCCTGCAGATCGCCCCCGAGGCGCCGATGGAGCCGGCCAGGCTGGAGCGGCTAAAGCCGAAGAGCCTGATCATGGTGATCGCGCTCACCTTCGCCGCCTACCTGGCGCTGACCACCATCAAGCCGGCCCAGCTCAAGCTCTCCCAGATGAACTGGGCCTGGGCGGCGGCGGCCCTGCTGGCGGCCGCGTTCAGCTACGTCGCCGCCGCGATGAGCCTGACCGGCTTCGTCCCGGAGCGGCTGCCGTTCCGGCGCACCATCGCCGCCCAGCTGGCCGGCTCCTTCGTGAAGCTGGTCGCCCCCGCCGCGATCGGCGGCATCGCGCTCAACACCCGCTACCTGCAGAAGGCCGGCATCCGCTCCGGCCAGGCGGTCGCCTCGGTCGGCGCCTCCCAGCTGGCGGGCCTGGCCGGGCACCTGCTGCTGCTGTTCAGCTTCGGCCTGATCACCGGCAGCCAGACCAACGGCGACCTCTCCGCCTCCCGGGCGGTGATCATCGGCGTGCTGACCGCCGCGGTGCTCGCCCTGGTGGTGGCCGCGGTCGCGCCGCTGCGCCGCTTCGTGCTGGGCCGGCTGCGCTCGCTGTTCTTCGGCGTGGTGCCGCGCATGCTCGACCTGATGCAGACGCCCAGCAAGCTGGCCACCGGTTTCGGCGGCATCCTGCTGCTGACCCTCTCCTTCACCGCCTGCCTGGACTTCTCCGTGCAGGCCTTCGGCGGCAGCGTCAGCTTCTCGGCCGTCGCGGTGGTCTTCCTGACCGCCAACGCGGCCGGCTCGGCGATTCCCACCCCGGGCGGCATCGGCCCGGTCGAGGTCGCCCTGATCGGCGCGCTGACCTTCGCGGACGTCTCCCCCGCGGTCGCCGCCCCGGCGGTCTTCCTCTACCGGGCGCTGACGTTCTGGCTGCCGGTGCTGCCCGGTTGGATCGCCTACAGCGTGCTGCAGCGCAAGCACGCGCTCTGACCGGCGCTCCGACACGCCGTGAAGGGGGCCCCACCGCCGGGCGGGGGGGCCCCTTCGCGTACCGGCTGCCTAGTAGACCGGCTTGTGCGGCTCGATCTGGTTCACCCAGCCGAGCACGCCGCCGCCCAGGTGGACGGCGTTGGCGAAGCCCGCGGCCTTGACCACGGCCAGCACCTCGGCCGAGCGCACGCCCGACTTGCAGTGCAGCACGATCTTCTTGTCCTGCGGGAGCTTCTCCAGGGCGTCGCCCATCAGGAACTCGTTCTTCGGGATCAGCACCGCGCCGGGGATGTTGACGATCTCGTACTCGCCGGGCTCGCGGACGTCGATGAGGTAGATGTCCTCCTCGTCGTCCTGCCACTGCTTGAGCTGCTTCGAGGTGATGGTCGAACCGGCGGCGGCGGCCTGCGCCTCCTCCGACACGACGCCGCAGAAGGCCTCGTAGTCGATCAGCTCGGTGACCGTCGGGTTCTCGCCGCAGACGGCGCAGTTCGGGTCCTTGCGGACCTTCACCTGGCGGTAGTTCATCTCCAGGGCGTCGTAGATCATCAGCCGGCCGACCAGCGGGTCGCCGATGCCGGCCAGCAGCTTGATCGCCTCGTTCACCTGGATCGAGCCGATGGACGCGCACAGCACGCCCAGCACGCCGCCCTCGGCGCAGGACGGGACCATGCCCGGCGGCGGGGCCTCCGGGTAGAGGCAGCGGTAGCAGGGGCCGTGCTCGGCCCAGAACACGCTGGCCTGGCCGTCGAAGCGGTAGATCGAGCCCCACACGTACGGCTTGCCGAGCAGCACCGCGGCGTCGTTCACCAGGTAGCGGGTGGCGAAGTTGTCGGTGCCGTCCACGATCAGGTCGTAGCCGGAGAAGATCTCCATCACGTTGGAGTTGTCGAGGCGCTCCTCGTGCAGGACCACGTCGACGTAGGGGTTGATCTCCTTGACCGAGTCGCGCGCCGACTCCGCCTTGGAGCGGCCGACGTCCGACTGGCCGTGGATGACCTGGCGCTGCAGGTTCGACTCGTCGACCACGTCGAACTCGACGATGCCCAGAGTGCCGACACCGGCGGCGGCCAGGTAAAGCAGCGCGGGCGAGCCCAGGCCGCCGGCGCCGACGCACAGCACCTTGGCGTTCTTCAGCCGCTTCTGCCCCGCCATCCCGACGTCCGGGATGATCAGGTGGCGGGAGTACCTGCGGACCTCGTCAACGGTGAGCTCGTCGGCCGGCTCGACCAGGGGTGGCAACGACACGGGGACTCCGATGGGTGTCTTGTTCAGGTGGCCAAGGGCCAGCCTCGGACGGGGTTGTTGCTCCGCCACGCGGGTGGCTCTCTACGCCAACAGTGTCATGCCCCGCCGGTATTCCGAGACAGCCCGTCCGATGGGCGAGACGGGCCGCGCCGGATCGTGGAACCGCCCACCGCGCCGTCGATGGTGCCCCGGGCCCTTGATTCCGGGCCCGGGGCACCGCCGGACCGACCTCAGACCCGGCAGGCCGTCTCCAGCCAGACGTCCCCGAGCGACTCCTCCAGCGGCACCTGTGTCCGCCAGCCGAGACGGTCTCGGGCGGTGCGCACGTCCGCCTGCCGCCACGGCACCGGCTCGCCCGGGGCGGGCCGCCCCTCCGGCCGACGCTCCTCCACCCGGTGCCCCGGCAGGTACTGCCCCGACTGGTGACCATGGCCCGGCAGGTGGTCACCGCCCTGCCCGCCGACCTGCGCGGGCAGCAGGACCTGCCGGTTCTCCTCCACGATCGCCCCCTCGAAGCCCGACGCCCGGACCAGCAGCTGGGCCGCGTCCCGGGCCCGCACCGCGTGCCCGCTGCCGACGTTGATCACCCCCGTGGCGGCCGAGACCGCCGCCGCCTGGATCGCCCGCGCGACGTCCCGCACGTCCACGAAATCCCGGTATCCGGACAGGTCCGGCATCCGCACCTGGCCCTCGTCCCGCTCCAGCGCCCGCCGCAGGCCCTCCGCGAGCCGCCCGAACAGCGAGGCGGTCGGCGCCCCCGGGCCGACCACGTCGAACACCCGCAGCACCGCCGCGTCCAGCCCGGACGCCAGCACCAGCTCCGTCCCGGCCAGCTTGGACACCCCGTACGGGCCGACCGGCCGCGGCTCGGCCTGCTCGGACACCGGCACCCCGCCGGGCACCGGCCCGTACTCGGCGGCCGAGCCGACGTGCACCAGCCGGGCCGGCTCCCGGCTGCGCCGGATCGCCTCGCAGACCGTCGCGACGGCCAGCGTGTTCGACCGGATCAGGGTGCGCGAGCTGCCGTAGGTGGCGCCCGCGCAGTTGATCACCACCTGCGGCGCGACCGCGTCCAGGAAACGGGCCAGCGCGCCCGGGCTCCCGGTGGTCAGGTCGAAGCGGATGTCGGCCGAGTCGCGCCGGCCGAGCACCGTCACCTGCAACTCCTGGTCCATCAGCAGACGATCGGTCACCCGGCGGCCGATGAAGCCGTCGGCGCCCAGCAGCAGCACCCTCATCGGGGGCGTCCTTCCACGAAGCGAGGTCGGGGACGACCTGGCGGACTGAAAACAGCGAACGAGATCTGACAGGGGTTCATCGGGCCGGGCTCACCGGTGCGAGCCCGCCCGGCCGAGCACCGTGCAGCCGTGCGCCAGCAGCGCCGCGGCGACCGCCCCACCGCCCAGCAGGACGGCCGACGGCCAGGGGCGGCCCAGGGCCAGCGGCACCGCCGTCGCGGCGGGCCCGGCCACGGCGCCCAGCGCGGCCGACGTCGCCCGGCCGCAGCGCGCCAGCAGCGCGGGCAGCACCAGCAGCAGGCCCAGCACGCCCTGCGCCGCCCACGCCGTGGCGCCGGCCCGCTCGGCGGCCAGGTGCAGCAGCCCGTCGCCGTGACCGGGACCGGGACGCGGCGCGACCACCGCCAGGACGGCCAGCGCGGCGTAGGTCAGCACCGCGAGCACCGCCAGGTGCAGCGCGACCGCGACCGGCAGCACCGGCCGCATCCGGGCCCGGAACTCGGCCAGCGTGCGGGCCGCCCCGAGGTGCCCCCGGCCGACCTGCCGGTACCAGCGGGCCGCCCGCTCGGCCGAGCCCGCCGACACCGCGGCGGCCAGCACCAGCGCGGCGGCCAGCGGCCGGTCCCGGCCCGGCGCCGCCAGCGGAAGCAGCAGCAGCGCCGCCAGGCCCAGCCCGTACCCGAGCGCGGCGGGGCGCCACCGCGAGCCGGCGGGCCGGACCGGCACACCGACCGGACCCAGCTCCCCCGGGCAGGCCGGCCCGCACGGCGGCGGGCCGGACTCGACCGGGGCCGGTCCGGTCAGCGCGGGCAGCAGCACCAGCGGGACGGCGGCGGGCAGCAGCACCGGCCAGCGGGCGCCGAGCGCCACCACCCCGGCGCAGGGCAGCGCGGCCAGCACGGCGGCGGTCAGCGCCGCCCGGCCGACGGCCCCGCCCCGCCGCTCCCCGGACGGCCCGGGCCCCGGCGGCCGCCGGGGCACCCGGGCGTACAGCTCCTCGGCCAGCGAGAACAGGTCGGCGTGCCGGCAGCGCGCGGCGGCGTCCGGCCCGAGCCCGGCCTCCTCCAGTCCGGCGGCGATCTCCAGCGGATCGACTGCGCGCTCGCACAGCTCCCGGTGCTCGGCCATCACCTCGCGCACCGGGTCGGCGCTCGCGCTCGGGCCTGTCGGGCCTGTCGGGCCTGTCGGGCCGGACATCAGACGGCCTCCGCGAGCGCCTGCCCGGCGGATCGCGTCGGCTCGGGCCCGGACCGTCCGGTCGGGGTGTCGGCGAGCGCCGACAGTGCGGCGAACTGCCCGCCCCGGCGGCGCGGACCGGGCGCGGAAGCATCGGGCCGGAGCCCGTCGTCGGCGGGCGGCCGCGCACCCCCGGAGCCGTCGTTTCCGTCCGCCCGGGCGTCGTCCCGGTCACCCCGCTCACTCCGGTCGTCCCGCTCGTCCCGGCCGCGCGGCCCGTCGGTGAGCCAGTACTCGGCGGGCCGGGCGAACGGGCGCGGCGCCCGGCCGCCCTGGCCGGCGCCGCCGCCCCCGGGGAAGGCCGGGTACTGCGAGACCAGCTCCAGGTAGATCTCCCGGAAGGCGCCGATCACCGGTTCGACGGCGAAGCGTTCCTGCGCCCGCAGCCGCCCGGCCAGGCCGAGCCGGGAGCGCCGCTCCTCGTCGCGCAGCAGCGCCAGGCAGGCCCCGGCCAGGGCGCGCGGGTCGCGGGCGGGCACCAGCAGCCCGGTCGGGCCGACCACCTCGCGGGCCACCCCGACGTCGGTGGAGACCACCGCGCGACCGCTCAGCATGGCGTCGGCGAGCAGCCGGGGGTTGCGCTGGGAGAGCGCGGAGAAGACGGCGACGGTGCCGCCCTGCCAGGCCTCGGCGAGCGAGCCGGGCCGCCCGGCGAAGTCCACGGCGCGCGACACGCCCAGCCGTTGGGCGACCGCCACGCAGTGCGCCAGGTAGCCGGGGGCCGCCTCCTCGCCGTGCACCACCAGGCGCGCCGCGGGCAGTTCGGCGCGGACCCGGGCGAAGGCGTGCAGCATCAGTTCGGTGTCGCGCCCGGGCTCCAGCGCGCCCGCCCAGACCAGGGTCGGCCGCGCGGGTTCCGGGCCGGCCGCCGGGCGGTCCACGGCCGGGGTGCCCTCGTACACCACCCGGGTGCGCGCCTGGTCGGCCCCGCAGCGGCGCTGCCACTGCTGGTCGTGGGCGCTGCCCGGGGTGAGTATCGCGGCCTGCCGGTAGGTCTCCTCGGTGAGCGCCCGGAAGAAGGACAGCAGCAGCGCCCGGACCGGCGTGGGGGTCCCCCCGGCCGAAGGCTGGGGGAGGTACGGCGCCTCGTGACTCGCCCGCTCGCCTCCGGGTGCTCGAACCCGATGCCGACGGTCGTCGCTCCGGCGCTCGTCCCTCGCTCGTCGCTCCTCGCTTTCGGCACCGGCGCGTCCTTCGGCTCGGGGCGGATGACTCGCCCGCTCGCCTCCGGGTGCTCGAACCCGATGCCGACGGTCGTCGCTCCGGTGCTCGTCCCTCGCTCGTCGCTCGCCCTCCTTGCCCGTCAGCGGGCAGGAGGGGCCCACCCTTTCGGCACCGGCGCGCCCTTCGGCTCGGGGCGGGAAGCCGAGGTACTGCTCGCGCAGGTGCAGCCCGTGCTCGGTGACCACGAACGGCACCCCGTGCAGGTGCCGGGCGACCAGGGCGGGCAGCGCGGCCGGGCCGGCGCCGACCACGTGGCACAGGTCGGCGCCGCCCAGGCCGCCGGGCCCGGCGCCGTACCAGGGCGCGGACAGCGGGCGCAGGCACTGCTCCAGCAGGTCGGCGGCGACCAGCACGTCGCGGACCAGCGGTTGTCCGGCCGAGGTGGCCGCGCCGGGCAGCCGCCAGGTCCGTTCCAGGACCCGCTGGGCGTGGGCGGAGGCGAGGAAGGCGGGCAGGGTGCCCCCGTCCTCCCGGGCCAGCGCCGCCAGCCGGTACAGCCCGGCCCCGAAGCCGGCCCGCTCCCCCGGCAGCACCAGCGCCCGCACCAGTTCCTCGTACGCCCGGGCGTACTGGCGTCTGCGCGGTGCCCCGGGCGCCCGGCCGCGCGGGGGCCGCCCCCACAGGGCCAGGTCGCGGGCGTCCCGCCAGGCGGGCGAGAGCCGGGCGACGGCGCCGAGGCCCTCCGGGCCGGTCAGCAGGTACAGCTCGAACTCGTGCTCCGGCAGGCCCTCGGCCAGCCGGTCGCACCAGGCTCCGGCGCCACGGTCGGGATGCGGACGGGCACCCTCGGTGAGCAGGGCGACGCGCACGGAAGACCTCCTCTGTTGCTACCCCCTCCGAGGGGCTACCGGAGCCGTGGGGCGGTACGCCGGGACCCGTGCTGTTGCCCGCCGCCCACCGGGTGGTCCGGTGTCTGCGGCTCTCCCCCACACCTGTTCGGTCCGGCAGCAGAACGGTAGGACCGGCCTCCGGTCACCCATCGCTCACCTGCCTGCGTGCCACCTGAACGAGTGAACCGCCGTGACCTCGCCCCGAACCGGGCCGTTACCGGGCGCTATACGGGGTACCCCGCCCGCCTCAGCGGGCGGTGGCCGCGATCAGCTCGCGCACGGCCCGGGCGACCGCGTCGGGGTGCTCCATCATCGCCACGTGCCCGGACTCGGGCAGCACCAGCAGCCGGGCGTCGGCGAAGGCCGCGCAGGCGCGGCGGGCGGAGCGGTAGGCGACCAGCTTGTCGCGCAGCCCGTACACCAGCAGCACCGGCGCCGCGACCTGCTCGGCCTGGCGCCACAGCGCCTGGTCGCCGCGCTCGGTGTACGCGGAGACGATGCCGCGGGCCGAGCCGATCAGCGCCGGCACGGCGTGCGGCAGCTCCAGCCGGCGCCGGTACTCGGCCACCGCCTCGGCCCGGGCGGCCGGGCTCAGACCGGCCGGGTCGCCATAGACCAGGCGCAGCAGGTCCTCGGTGGCCGCCTCGGCGTCGCGCCGCCCGGCCGGCAGCCGGCGCAGCAGTGCGGGCAGGCCGGGCAGGGCGAGCAGGCCGGTGGGCCAGGCGGAGCGCTGCGGGGGCAGTTCGGGCAGGGCGGGCGAGACCAGGGTGAGGCTGCGGACCAGGTCGGGGCGCAGCGCGGCGAGCCGGACGGCGACGGCGCCGCCGAGCGAGTTGCCGAACAGGTGGACGGGGCCGCGGCCGGAGGCCTCCAGGTAGCCGATGACGGCGCGGACGTGGCCGGAGAGGCTGAGGTTGCCGTCGGTGGGCGGGTCGGAGTGGCCGAAGCCGGGCAGGTCGACGGCCTCGCCGTCGACCTGGCCGGAGAGCCGGTCCATCAGGGCGGTCCAGTTGGCCGCGGAGCCGCCGAGTCCGTGCACGAAGAGGCCGGGCTCGCGCCCGTCGGCGGGGGCTTCCCCGGCGGGCCGGTGCACCGCGAGCACCGCGCCGGGGACCTCGACCGTACGTACCTGCTGCTCAGCGCTGCTCATGGTGGACGATGGTAGTGAGCCCCGACCGGGGGTGGCGGGGGTGGTGGTGCGGCTGTCCCATCCCTCGTCGGACCACTGCCGACGCCGAGGTCAGCGCCGTATTGTGGGCTCCTGACAAGCGGATCGGGCAGCTTTTCTCACCTTCGCCGAACGCGGGCGTGGTTACCGAAAAGTAGAATCGGCCCTCTTGCCAGCCCCGAACAAGCCCGAAGTGAGGAGCGCCGTGACGGCCATCCAGGAGGCGCAGGAGCGCCCGCGCGGTGCCCGCCTGCCGCGAAGCGCCCGCCGTGAACAACTGCTCGGTGCCGCCCAGGAGGTGTTCGTCGCGCAGGGCTACCACGCGGCCGCCATGGACGACATCGCCGACCGCGCCGGGGTCAGCAAGCCGGTGCTCTACCAGCACTTCCCCGGGAAGCTGGAGCTCTACCTGGCGCTGCTGGACAAGCACTGCGACGCCCTGGTCGAGTCGACCCGGGAGGCGCTGGGCACGACCACCGACAACAAGCTGCGGGTGGCCGCGACGATGGAGGCGTACTTCAACTACGTCTCCAGCGAGTCGGGCGCCTTCCGGCTGGTGTTCGAGTCGGACCTGACGAACGAGCCGGCCGTGCGGGAGCGGGTGGAGCGGGCCTCCGAGGCGAGCGCGACGCTGGTCAGCAAGGTGATCCAGGAGGACACCGACCTGCCGGAGGCGGAGTCGAAGCTGCTGGCCGCCGGGGTCTGCGGGCTGGCCCAGATCACCGCCCGGTACTGGCTGTCGCAGGGGCTGGAGATCCCGCGCGACGAGGCGGTGCGGCTGGTCGCCAGCCTGGCGTGGCGGGGCCTGAAGGGCTTCCCGATGCACCCGGGCGACGTGCCGGCGGAGGGTTCCGCTCAGCGCTGACGATCCGCCGACCTTCGCCGGTGCGGTGATCGGGTGCTCTATGGTGAAGCCGTACGGCGCGGTCGCCGCGAACGCTTGTTCCAGGCGGTCCGGTGCCCGCGCGTGGAGGCTGCAACCCCGGAGGGACGGAAGCCGTGGAGGTCAAGATCGGCGTGCAGAACGCGCCGCGCGAGATCGTGATCGAGAGCTCGCAGACTGCCGATGAGGTCGAGAGCGCGGTCGCGAAGGCGCTGGAGGGCTCCACCAAGCTCTTCTCGCTCACCGACGAGCACGGCCGCCGCGTTATCGTCCCGGCCGAGCGCCTGGCGTACGTGGAGATCGGCGAGCAGGCCGCCCGCAAGGTCGGTTTCGGCACCCTCTGAGGCGCCGCCGCTCATCCTCCGGTGCCCCGTTCCCCGCCGGGAGCGGGGCACCGTCGTGTGTACCGGCGGATCGGCCGGGGTACGGCGACAGGGACGGCGCCGGTGCCGTCCGCCCGTCCCCCGGGGAGGCCGCCTTGCTGATCGAATCGCTCGTCTTCGCCCTGGTCGGCCTGGTCGCGGCCGCGATCGCGCTGTTGGGCCTGCCGGCGTACTTCCGGGCGTCGCGCCTCACGGTGGCGGGAACGGCGCTGGCGGCCGCGCTGCTCGGCGGGGTGGTCGCGCACTTCTGCCTGAACGGGCGCTACCCGGTGGTCGCGGTGGCGTTCTCGGCGCTGGCCGCGGGCGTCTTCACCTCGTTGCTGGCCCGGCCGGACCTGGCCGCCGGGCTGGCCCCGGCGCACCGGCACCACCCGCACCGGGCCGGCGCCCACCGTGCGCCGCGGCGGCACCGGCCGGCCTGAGGGCGGGCCCGGGGCGGCTCAGGAGGCGAGGCCGAGGGCGGCCATCCGCTTGGTGTGCGCCTCGGTGATCCGGTTGAACATCTTGCCGACCTCGACCAGGTCGAAGCCCTGCACCTGGACGCCGCCGACCAGCAGGTTGGACAGCGCGTCCCGCTCGGCGACGACCCGCTGGGCCTGGCTGAGCGCCTCGCCCATCAGCCGCCGGCCCCACAGGGCGAGCCTCCCGCCGGCCCGCGGGTCGGCCTCGATGGCCTGGCGGACCTTGTCGACGGCGAACTGGCCGTGGCCGGTGTCGGACATGACGCCGAGGACCAGCTCGCGGGTGTCGTCGTCCAGCCGGACGGCCACCTCGCGGTAGAAGTCGGTCGCGATGGCGTCGCCGACGTAGGCCTTGACCAGGCCCTCCAGCCAGTCCGAGGGCGCGGTCATCCGGTGGAACAGCTCCAGCGGCTCGACGAAGGGGCGCATCGCCTCCTGCGGGTCGGCGCCGATCTCGGCGAGCCGGTCGTGCAGCCGCTGGTAGTGCTGGAACTCGGCGGAGGCCATCCGGGCCAGCGCCGCCTTGTCGGCGAGGTCGGGCGCCAGCTTGGCGTCCTCGGCGAGCCGCTCGAAGGCGCTCAGCTCGCCGTACGCGAGCGCGCCGAGCAGATCCAGCACCGCCGCGCGGTAGCCCGGCTCGGCCGAGCACGTGGCCCAGTCGCCGATCGAGCCGGCGCCGTCCTGCGTCTCACCATGGGTCTCCATGACCCGCCACCTTAGTCCCGCCCGACCGCCCGCCCCACCACCCGGCGCACCCGGGTGACCTGCCGGATCGGCCGTTCGCGGCCCGGTCGCCCGGGGCAATGTCAGACGCGTCACGTGTTCGAGTCGTCGCCTGACTGTATGGTGGTACGGAGCCCCGTCGTGCTCGCACGGTGTCACCGCCGTCTCGGTGGCCCGCACGAGCCCGCTCCGTAGCGGCGCCGTCCCCTCGGACGTGTCCGCACCGGAGGCACGGGTACTCACGTACGCGGATGCCCGGTCGGAGAGCCGATCGGCTCCGACCATGGCTTGGACTTCAAGCCTTGGCACCGCATCAGTGGCCGAGCGAGGGCCGCCGAGACCACGCCCACCTGGCGGAGGTCCCGCGCAGGTCCCTCACGGGAACCCTCCCCGACGCCGCCGGCGACGCGCCCCGCCATCGGGCCGCGCGCACCGGCCGGCCGCAGGGACCGGCGCGGTTGTGCGTCCGCGCAGCTGTAATCGGGGCCGCCCAGGCCCGTACGCAGCCGCGCGGCTGCCCGCCCGCCGCTCGCTCTCGGCCCCTCCGAAAACGGAAGAGGCAGCACCCTGTCCACCACCGCTGAACCCATCAAGACGACGTTCCGGGACCTGGGGATCCTCCCGGAGACCGCCGAGGCGCTCGAGTCCGTCGGCATCGTCCATCCCTTCCCGATCCAGGAGATGACCCTCCCGGTCGCGCTGACCGGCCACGACGTCATCGGCCAGGCCAAGACCGGCACCGGAAAGACCCTCGGCTTCGGCCTCCCGCTGATCGAGCGGGTCACCGTGCGTGCCGACGTGGACGCCGGCCGGGCGACCGAGGAGCAGCTCTCCGACTTCCCCCAGGCGCTGATCGTCGTCCCGACGCGCGAGCTCTGCACCCAGGTCACCAACGACCTGCAGACCGCCGGCAAGGTCCGCGACGTGCGGGTCCTGGCCGTCTACGGCGGCCGGGCTTACGAGCCGCAGGTCGAGGCGCTCACCAAGGGCGTCGACATCGTGGTCGGCACCCCGGGCCGCCTGCTGGACCTGGCCGGGCAGAAGAAGCTGAACCTGTCCAAGGTCCGCGCGCTGGTCCTGGACGAGGCCGACGAGATGCTCGACCTGGGCTTCCTGCCCGATGTCGAGAAGATCATCACCATGCTGCCGGCGAAGCGGCAGACCCTGCTGTTCTCGGCCACCATGCCGGGCCAGGTCATCAGCCTCGCCCGCCGGTACATGAGCCAGCCGACCCACATCCGGGCCGCCGCCCCGGACGACACCGGCACCACCGTCGCCAACATCGAGCAGCACATCTTCCGTGCGCACTCGCTGGACAAGGTCGAGATGGTCTCGCGCATCCTGCAGGCCGACGGCCGCGGGCTGGCGATGATCTTCTGCCGCACCAAGCGCACCGCCGCCGACGTCTCCGACCAGCTGACCCAGCGCGGGTTCGCGGCCGGCGCCGTCCACGGCGACCTCGGCCAGGGCGCCCGCGAGCAGGCGCTGCGCGCCTTCCGCAACGGCAAGGTCGACGTGCTGGTCTGCACCGACGTGGCGGCTCGTGGCATCGACGTCGAGGGCGTCACCCACGTCATCAACTACCAGTGCCCCGAGGACGAGAAGACCTACCTGCACCGGATCGGCCGCACCGGCCGGGCCGGCGCCTCCGGCACCGCCGTCACCCTGGTCGACTGGGACGACATCCCGCGCTGGCAGCTGATCAACAAGGCGCTGGACCTGTCGTTCAACGACCCGGAGGAGACCTACTCCACCTCGCCGCACCTGTACGAGCTGCTGAAGATCGCGCCGGGCACCAAGGGCGTGCTGCCGCGCTCGGAGCGCACCCGGGCCGGGCTCGGCGCGGAGGAGATCGAGGACCTCGGCGAGACCGGCGGACGGGGCTCGCGCTCCGGCCGCGGTGGTCGCGGCGGTCGCGCCGGTTCCGGCCGTCCCGCCGTCGAGACCCCGGCCGAGGAGAAGCCGCGCCGCACCCGGGAGCGCCGCCGCACCCGCCGTGGCGCGGAGGTCGGCGAGGGCGAGGCGACTGCCGTCGCCGCGGTGACCGAGGCGGCCCCGGCCGTCGAGGGCGCCGAGGGCGACACCGCCCCGCGCCGCCGCCGTCGCCGCTCGCGCGGTGGCGCCGCCGGGGGCGAGACCGCCCCGGTGGCGGCCGAGGCAGTGGCCGAGGCTGCCGCGGTCGTCGAGGCCGCCGTGGTCGCGGTGGAGCCGGTGGAGCCGGTGGCCGAGGAGAAGCCGCGCCGCACCCGGACCCGCAAGCCGAAGGCGGAGGCCGTCGTCGAGACCGTCGAGACGACCGAGGCCCCGGCCGAGGAGAAGCCGCGCCGGACCCGCACCCGCAAGCCGAAGGCGGAGGCCGTCGAGGCCGCCCCGGCGGCTGAGGCTCCCGTCGAGGCCCCGGCCGAGAAGAAGCCCGCGACGCGCACCCGGACCCGCAAGCCCAAGGCGGAGGCCGTCGAGGCCGCCCCGGCGGCCGAGGCCGCGGCCGAGGAGAAGCCGGCCACCCGGACCCGCGCCCGCAAGCCCAAGGCCGTCGCCGAGACCGCCCCGGAGGCCCCGGCCACCGAGGCCCCGGCCGCCGAGGTGCCGGCCCCGCGCAAGCGCACCCGCGCCCGCAAGGCCGTGGCCACCCCGGAGACCACTCCGGAGGGCTGACACACCCCACCCCCGAGGGGGCGGGCCGGGCCACACCAGCCCGCCCGCCCCCTCGGGCATTTCCCGGCGCGCCCCCGCCCCGCCACCCCACAGCAGGAAGCCGGCCCCCGGGCGCTTCCACCCCGGCAGGCCCGCGGTGCACGCGCGCCACGCGGGTAGTACCGCGCGGCCGCCCTGTCATGAAGCCCCCATACCGCCCCGGGCAGCTGCCACCCCCCTGCTCCGGGCGCTTCTACTCCCCCGAGCCCCCCAGCGCACGCGCCCCCGTGTCCGCACAGCCTGAGGCAGCGGCGCCCCACCCCGTCCGGCGTTTCCGCCGCCGGTCGCGCCGCGAGCAGCGGCAGCGGGGCCGCCTCAGGGGTCCGCCACCAGCCTCCGCCACCGGGTGTCCGGGCTGGTGGGGTGGGGGGCCGGGACGGCATAGGCTCGGGGTGTCGCGTGTGGCGTGTCGCGGGAGGGAAGCCGTTCATGAGTACTCCGCCGTTCCTGACCCTGCCCGGTTGTGCCCGGGCGGAGCGGGTGGTGACCGCGCGTGGGGAGTTCGCGGCGTTGCGGGCGGAGCCGGCCGGCCCGGTGCGCGGGTCGGCGCTGCTGGTGCCGGGGTTCACGGGCAGCAAGGAGGACTTCATCGCGCTGCTCGAGCCGCTCGCGGCGGCCGGGTACCGGGTGACGGCCGTGGACCAGCGGGGACAGTACGAGACCGGCGGGCCGGACGACGCGGCGGCGTACGCCGTGGACGCGCTGGGCGCCGACGTCCGGGCGCTGACCGGGGTGCTGGCGGCGGAGGGCGGGCCGGTGCACGTGCTCGGGCACTCCTTCGGCGGCCAGGTGGTCCGGGAGGCGGTGCTCGCGGCGGCCGCCGAGGGCCCGCTGCCGTGGCGTTCGCTGACCCTGCTCGCTACTGGCCCGGGGGCGATCGATCCGGCCGAGGCGGCCCGGACCAAACTGCTGCTGGATGTCCTGCCGGTCATGAGCCTGGAGGAGATCTGGCAGGTGATGCGGCAGATGGACGAGAGCAGCGGGGAGTCGAAGCCCGTCCCGGCACCGGCCGTCGCGGAGTTCCTGCACCGTCGCTGGGTGGCCAACGTGCCGCGGGCGCTGGCCGTCACCGGCGGGCACCTGGTGGCGGCGCCGGACCGGGTGGACGAGCTGGCCGCGGTGACCGCCGGGGCGCTGCCGGTGCTGGTGCTGTCCGGGGAGCGGGACTACGCCTGGCCGGTGCCGGAGCAGAGCGCCATGGCGGAGCGGCTGGGCGCCCGCCGGGTGGTCGTCGCGGGCGCGGGCCACTCCCCCAACGCCGAGCGGCCGGCCGCCACGGCCGAGGCGCTGGCCGCGTTCTGGGCCTGAGCGGCGCCCCGGGCGGCCACCTCCACCGAAGTGGTCTCTACCACTTCCGGAAGTTCGACCGGTCTCGGCGCAGGACAAAATTCGTTAGTTACGGTAATCTTTGATTCTGTCCGGGAATCATCGCCGGCCCGCACACGGGTGCCGATCAGCCGAAACCTGGACGTTACGGACGGGCAACGGCCCAGTAGCACCGCCACGACACCGTGGTTCACGAGGCATTGGACGCACCAGGCAAGCAGGGGGAGCCCTTGCCGCAGCAGACCGCCGCACGCACGACCCGCCCGGTCCGGCTTCAGCGCCGGATCCGCAAGACCCCGAAAGGGCTGATACCCACTCAGCCGCAATCGCCCCGCCCGTCGGGGCCCGGAAAGGAGACGCCCATGACCAAGCCCATGCGCTTCGAGATCCTCCGACTGGACGACGCCAACGGCTCCGCGACCGACCGCGTGATCGCCGACGCCGAAACCGTCCGCGAGCTCGTCCAGGACGCCGCCCGCACCGGCGAACGCCTGCTCATCCGCCCGTGCCCGACCGCCTGACCCGGCGCGGCGCCCCCGACCGGGAGGCCTCACCCGCCGCCGACGAGCCGGGAACGTCCGATCCGGACGTACCGATACCCGACTGACGCCCCGTCACCGCGATCGCCGATGACGGGGCGTCAGTGCGTCCGGCCCCGCCCCGGCCGCGCCCCCTGCCCCGACCCGGCCGCGTCCCCGGGACGTTTGCCACCACCCGCCACGGGACATCCCCCAACGGGGACCGCCCGCGCCGCACCCCCACCCGCGCCGGCCGGGCGTCCAGCACCGACAGGTGCCACCGAGCCGTCCGTACGGGTGATCGTCCTTGACGCGGCGGTCCGGAGGGAGGAGCGTTGTCGGCTATGAGGGGCGAGCCAAGCTGCCCGAGGTGCGCCGGTCGGGTCCGCGCCCCCGGTCTTTTTTCGGACACCTGGCAGTGCGACCGGCACGGAGCCGTGCAGCCGATGCAGCCGGTGCTACCCCCGAGCGTGGAAGCCCTGGGTGTCGCCGTCGCCCGCTCGCAGGTCCCCGTCTGGCTGCCCTGGCCGCTCCCGGTCGGCTGGCTCTACACCGGCATCGCCCACGTCGGCGACGACGTCTCGGGTGCCCGGGCCACCGCCGTCGCCTGCTCCGGGCCCGCCCCGCTCGGCGGCTTCGGCGAGCTGGTGCTGGTCGCCGAGGAGCTCGGAGTCGGGCTCGGCGCCCGCTACGCCGGCCTCCCGGGGCCGGACCCGGGCGACTCGGTCGGCCTCTACAAGCCCGCCGACGCCAAGCTGATGGCCGCCGGGCGGCCCACCCCGATGTTCCACGTCCCGGACGCCCCGGCCGACCGCGCGGTGTTCGTCGGCGAGGCCCGCGGGCTCTGGCTCTGGGCGATCGCCTGGCCCGAGCAGTCGGCCCTGGTGATGTACGACGAACTGGTGCTCACCGACCTGCGCGAGGCCGGCGCCGAACTGGAGCTGCTGCCCTGCGGGGCGCTCACCCCCCGTCTGCTCGGCTGACCGTCCGAACGGCCTATCCTGGGCGGCACCCACGCCCCCGGAGCCCCAGGAGTCCGCCCCGTGCGCATCGACCTGCACGCCCACAGCAACGCCTCCGACGGCACCGACACCCCGGCCGAGCTGGTCGCCGCGGCGGTCGCCGCCGGCCTCGACGTGGTCGCGCTGACCGACCACGACACCGTCGCCGGCCACGCCGAGGCCGCCGGGGCGGTGCACGCGCTGCCGGACGGCGCCCGGCTGACCGTCGTCCCGGGCGCCGAGCTGTCCTGCGTGGTGGACGGCATCAGCATGCACCTGCTGGCGTACCTGTTCGACCCGGCGGAGCCGGAGTTCGAGGCCGAGCGGGAACTGGTGCGCACCGACCGGTTCCGGCGCGGACGGGCGGTCGTCGAGCGCTGCCGGGAGCTCGGGGCGGACATCAGCTGGGAGCAGGTGCAGCGGATCGCCGGGGCCGGCTCGGTCGGGCGGCCGCACATCGCCAGCGCGCTGGTCGAGGCGGGCGTGGTGACCACCGTCTCGGACGCCTTCACCCGGGACTGGCTGGCCAACGGCGGCCGGGCGGACGTCCGCAAGCACGAGACCGACCCGGTGGAGGCGGTCCGGCTGGTCCGGGCGGCCGGCGGCGTGCCGGTGTTCGCCCACCCCGGCGCGGTCAAGCGCGGCCGGACGGTCTCGGACCAGGTGATCGCCGACCTCGCGGCGGCCGGGCTAGCCGCGCTGGAGGTCGACCACACCGACCACGACGAGGAGACCAGGCAGCGGCTGCGCGGTCTGGCGGGCGAGCTCGGCCTGCTGGTCACCGGCTCCAGCGACTACCACGGCAGCCGCAAGACCGTCCGGCTCGGCGAGCACACCACCGACCCGGAGGTGTACGAGGCGCTGCTGGCCCAGGCGACCGGGGCGAAGCCGATCGTGCGCTGACGGCGCGTGGGGTCGCGCTCCGGCGTACCGGAGTGCGGCGAGGCGTGTGGGCGGAGCCGTACGCCTCGCCGCAAGGGGCCTGCGCGGGACCGCAGCGTCAGTCGAGCTTGACGCCGCGCCGCTGCGGGTCGCGCAGGTCGGTGCCCTGGTTCAGCCAGCGCTCCTGGAGGGCCGCCGCGCCGTGCACCCGCTTCCAGCCCGCCTCGTTGGGCGTCATCGGCAGCAGCGGCAGGAAGCGCACCGGCTCGGCGGGCTCGGCCAGTTCCAGGTCCTCGACCAGGCCGCCCGGCTCGGCGGCCAGCACCGAGGTGAAGGGGGCGCCGTCCCAGAGCGGAGCGCCCAGGTCCAGCGAGCCGCCCGGGGCCACCACCAGGCCTTCGACCTGCGGCGTCGCGGCGAAGGTGGCGAGGCTGCGCAGCACGCCGTCGCGTCCGCCGCGCACCGTCAGCACCAGCTCGGCGCGCGGTCCGCGCAGCTGGTCGGCGACCAGCGCGGTCGGGTCGGCCATCGGGGCGGCGGACATCCCGAGCGTCGCGTAGCGGACCAGGCCCTCGGCGTCCGGGCCGAACCGCAGCACCTCGATCCGGTCGGTGCCGAGGAAGGTGACGGCGGCGCGTCCGCTCGGTTCGCCGAAGGTGGAGATCAGCCGGGCCTCGACGGCGGCCAGCACCGCCTCCCGGGTGAGTTCCGGGGAGTCGCCGCCGTGGGGGTCGCCGAAGGACGGGAAGTCGTGCGCCATGCCGGTGAGCGTAACCCGCGCGGCCGTGGCGTCCGCGCGGGGGCGTACGGGCGAAGGCCCGGGAAACCCCGGGGCGCCGATGCTCGGTCAGATGTTAGGGTGAGCGACTGGCCACCGGGATCGAACGTCTCGGGGCGGCGGCGCGAAGGAGGTGGTTGCGGTGGATACCGGCCGACCATGCAGTACCGGCAGCTCTGCCCGGCCCCGACTTCCCCGCACCCCTCGCCTCGCAGGCCGTAGCGGCTGATCCAGCCGTGTGGCCCGGGCGCGGGTCGGCGTCGGACGGACCGGCCGGGAGAGCACCCTCATCCCCTTCACCGGTGTTCCGCGCCGTCGCACCACGGCCATGCCCCGCGGCCCTTTCCGCGCCGCCGTGCGACGGCTCCTTCCCAGGGAGCCTGCCATGTCGATGATCAACAGCCTGCGTGCCGCCGTCCGCACCAACCGCCGCCGGGGCGCCGCCGGCCCGTACGACGCCGTGCCGGAGGGCAGCGGCTCGGCGGTCGTGGACTGCGCGGTCTACCAGCACGGTCGGCGCAACGGCGAGGCCTGCAGCCCGCGCGAGGCCGCCCGCCGGGTCAAGGCGGCGCACCAACTCCCGGATCCCGCAGGCTCGTTCAGCTGGATCGGGCTGCACGAGCCGACCGAGGCCGAGTTCGAGGGCATCGCCCAGCGCTTCGGCCTGCACCCGCTCGCGGTGGAGGACGCGGTGCACGCGCACCAGCGCCCCAAGGTGGAGCGCTACGACGACGTCCTGTTCGCCGTCTTCAAGACCATCCGCTACGTCGAGCACGACCAACTCACGCCCACCAGCGAGGTGGTGGAGACCGGCGAGCTGATGGTCTTCGCCGGGCGGGACTTCGTGATCACCGTGCGGCACGGCGGCCACGGCTCGCTGCAGGATCTGCGGCACCGGCTGGAGGCGGACGCGGACGAGGCCGGGCTGCTCGCCAAGGGCCCGGCCGCGGTGCTGCACGCGATCGCCGACCACGTGGTGGACAACTACCTGCTGGTCGCCGACCGGCTGCAGAACGACGTGGACGAGATCGAGTACGGCGTCTTCTCGGCCAAGGGCGCGCGCAGCGCGGACGTCGGCCGGGTCTACCAACTCAAGCGCGAGGTACTGGAGTTCAAGCGCGCGGTGGTGCCGCTGCTGCGCCCGATGCAGCAACTGTCCGAGCCGCTGCAACGGCTGGTGGACCCGGACATGCAGAAGTACTTCCGGGACGTCGCCGACCACCTGGCCCGGGTCACCGAGCAGGTGCACGGCTTCGACGAGCTGCTGAACTCGCTGCTGCAGGCGAACCTGGCGCAGGTGTCGGTGGCGCAGAACGAGGACATGCGCAAGATCACCGCCTGGGCGGCGATCTTCGCGGTGCCCACCATGATCACCGGCGTGTACGGCATGAACTTCGACTACATGCCCGAGCTGCACCACGCGTACGGCTATCCGATGGTGCTCGGCGCGATCACGCTGATCTGCATCGGGATGTACCGGGGCTTCCGCCGCAACGGCTGGCTGTAGGGCGCGTCCGGGCCCGCTACCCGCGCCCGCCGCGGGCGACCAGGACCAGGCCGAGCAGGATCAGCACCACCGCCGGATAGGCGGCCGCCGGGGGCCACTGGCCGAGCCAGAGGGCGGCGATCAGCGCCGCGCCCGGGGTCTCCAGCAGGATCGCGGTGGAGGTGAGCGACGGACCGAGGGTGCGCACCACCCGGTTGCTCAGCGAGTGCCCGAGCAGCTGTGCGGTGACCATCAGCAGCACGATCTGCCACCAGGCCCCGGCCGACCAGCCGGACAGCCGCGTCCCGGTGGCCAGGCAGATCGCCAGCAGGCCGACCGCCGTGGTGGTGTAGCAGACCAGCGTGTACCCGGTGGTGCTGACGGTCTTGCGGACCTCGGCGCCCAGCAGCATGTACCCGGCCGCGGCCAGGCCGGCGGCGAGGGCGAGCGCGTCGCCGAGCAGCGCGCGCGGGGACATCGAGAGGTCCACGCCGGTCAGCACCAGCACGCCGGCGAAGGCGACGATCGTGCCGATCCAGACCATCCGCGGCGCGCGGACGCCGAACAGGCGCATCAGCAGGATCGTCCACAGCGGGGTGGTGGTGACCAGGGCGGTGGCGGAGGCGACCGAGGTCATCCGCAGGCTGGGCATCCAGAGCGCGAAGTGCACCGCGAGCAGCGCCCCGGCGGCGATCGCGAGCAGCAGCGCCCGCCGGCCGATCCCGCGCAGTTCGGCGCGGTGGCGCAGCAGCGCGTACGGGCCGAGGGCGCCGACCGACATGACGTTGCGCCAGAAGGCGATGGCCAGCGCGGGCGCGGCGGTGGCGGAGATCAGCGGGCCGGAGAAGGAGATGCCGCCGATCGAGACGGCGAGCAGCAGCAGGTCGAGGGTGGGGAGCGGCTGCGCGGGCCGCGGGTCGGCGGCGGCGGTGGTGGGGGCGGGGGCGGTCGCGGGCCGGGCGGCGGGCACGGCGCTCCTTCGCTGGTCGCGGGGGTGGGGCGGTCATACGGTAAGGCCCATGGCTCGCCGATGGAACTGTCGCCCGGAGGCTGAGACGTCCGGTGGACGGCCGTGGACGGCCATGGGCGGCCGCGAACAGCCGTGGACGCCCGCGGGCATCCGGCGGACGGGCGCGGGCCGGAAAGCCGTACGCTGTCCGCCATGGACCGCAACTCCGCCGCCCCGACCGCCGACGACTTCCTCGACCAGGCCCTGCTGGAGGAGGCCGCGAAGAAGTCCGGGCTGCTCTGGGTGCGCGCGGACGGCGAGGCCGAGGCCCGCCCGCTCTGGCACGCCTGGCACGACGGCGCGGTGGTGGTGGTCGGCGGGGGCGCCGAGCAGCCGCTGCACGGCCTGACCGCGGGCGCCGGGGCGGTGATCACCGTACGCAGCAAGGACAAGGGCGGTCGGCTGACCGGCTGGAACGCCGAGGTCGTCGAGCTGGCGCCGCACGGCGAGGCCTGGCTGGGCGCCGTCGAGGAGCTCAAGGGCAAGCGGCTGAACGCACCCGACACCGATGCCATCGCCGAGCGCTGGGCGCGCGAGTGCCGGGTGCTGCGGCTGCGGCCGGTCGGGGCGCTGACCGAGCGGCCGGGCGCGATGCCGGACGGCTCGCACGCCGCCCAGCCGATGCCCACCCCGGCCACCACCCGCCGTCCGATCCCGGCCGGGCTGCCCAAACTGCTCTTCAAGCGCCGCTGAAGCCCGCCCGAAACGTCGGAGAGAATTGGCTCCGCGTACGCCCGCAGTCGCTGACGTGCCCCACCGGGCCTCGCGTACCCCGCACCGGTAGCCTTGGCCGAACGCGCGCCCCGGCGCACGTCGGACGGCCTCCAGCACGTCCAGCTAGTCCAGCACGTCCAGCGAGTCGAGCGAGTCGAGGGAGTCCATGGCAGGGCCAGGCACCCGGGTCTTCATCTCCCATCTCTCCGCCATCGCGGTCTTCGACCCGAACGGCGACCAGGTCGGGCGGGTCCGGGACGTCGTCGTCTCGCTGCGCCTGGGCGGCCGCCCGCCGCGGGTGCTGGGCCTGGTGGTCGAGGTCGTCGGCCGGCGCCGGATCTTCCTGCCGATGACCAGGGTGACCAGCCTGGAGTCCGGCCAGGTGCTCACCACCGGCCTGATCAACCTGCGCCGCTTCGAGCAGCGCCCGTCCGAGACCCTGGTGCTCGCCGAACTGCTGGACCGCACCGTCACCTGGACCAAGACCGGTGAGGACGTCACCGTGCTGGACGTCGGCATGGTGCAGACCCGGCTGCGCGAGTGGGAGGTCAGCAAGGTCTTCGTCCAGGTCGGCCGGGCCACCCGGCTGCGCAAGGGCAAGGGCGAGCGGCTGACCCTGGACTGGCAGGACGTCACCGGCTTCGCGCTGCCCGAGCAGGACCAGGGCGCGGCGAACCTGCTGGCCACCTTCGAACAGTTGCGCCCGGCCGACCTCGCCAGCGTGATGCACCACCTGTCCGCCAAGCGCCGCGCCGAGGTGGCCGCCGCGCTGCCCGACGAGCGGCTCGCGGACGTCCTGGAGGAGCTGCCCGAGGACGACCAGGTCGAGATCATCGGCAAGCTCCAGGAGGAGCGGGCGGCCGACGTCCTCGAGGCGATGGACCCGGACGACGCCGCCGACCTGCTCTCCGAGCTGCCCGGCGACGAGGCCGAGCGGCTGCTCGGGCTGATGGAGCCCGAGGAGGCCGCGCCGGTCCGCCGTCTGCTGTCCTACGAGGAGGACACCGCCGGCGGTCTGATGACCACCGAGCCGATCGTCCTGGAGCCGGACGCGACGGTCGCCGAGGCGCTGGCCCGGATCCGGATCCGCGACCACAAGCCCGCGCTGGCCGCCCAGGTGTACGTCTGCCGGCCGCCGAACGAGACCCCGACCGGCAAGTACCTGGGCGCGGTGCACTTCCAGCGGCTGCTGCGCGAGCCCCCGTACGTCCTGGTCGGCGAGCTGGTGGACGACGACCTGGACGCGCTGCCGCCGGACACCCCGCTGTCGCTGGTCACCAGCTACCTGGCGACGTACAACCTGGTGGCCGCCCCGGTCGTGGACGAGGCGGACCACCTGCTCGGCGCGGTGACCGTAGACGACGTGCTCGACCACCTGCTGCCCGAGGACTGGCGCGACGCCGCGCTGCACAACGGGGGCGACGACGGAGAGGAGCTGCACGGTGGACGGTGACCGCAACGGACGGCCGGGCGACTCCGCGCGCCGGCGCCTTCAGGGCGAACTGCGGGAGCTGCGCCAGCTGCGCGAACTGCGCACCCGCGAGGGCAGCAACCGGGACCGCCTGGAGACCTCCCCCATCACCGGCTCCAACCGCACCCGGCTCGACCAGCCGCGCACCGCCCGTCCCGGCCTGATCACGCTGCCGTCCTACGACCCCGAGGCCTTCGGCGTGCTGTCGGAGCGGATCGCCCGCTTCCTCGGCACCGGGCGGTTCATCGTCTGGATGACGGTGTTCGTCGTGGTCTGGATAGGGTGGAACACCCTGCTGCCGCCGGCCGCGCGCTTCGACGAGTACCCGTTCATCTTCCTGACCCTGGCGCTGTCGCTGCAGGCCTCGTACGCGGCGCCGCTGATCCTGCTGGCGCAGAACCGGCAGGACAACCGGGACCGGGTCAACATGGAGCAGGACCGGGCCCGCAGCGACCGCAACATCGCCGACACCGAGTACCTGGCCCGCGAGGTCGCGGCCCTGCGGCACGGGCTCGGCGAGGTGGCCACCCGCGCCTTCATCGCTTCCGAGCTGGGCAGCATCCGCTCCGAGCTGCAGTCGCTGCTCAAGGAGATCGACGAACGGCGGGACGCCTCCGAGCCCTTGTGACCGGCGGCACGCTACCGACCGGTTAAGCAGTTCGCCCGGCGCCGTACCATCAAGGCATGGCCAACGAGACAGAGGTCGCGGCCGGCGTCACGGAGGACTCCGTGCGCCAGGCGCTGGCGACCGTCAACGACCCGGAGATCAACCGCCCGATCACCGAGATCGGCATGGTGAAATCGGTCGAGATCGCCGAGGACGGCGCGGTGCGCGTCGCGGTCTACCTGACCGTCTCCGGCTGTCCGATGCGCGACACCATCGTCACCCGGGTCCGCGAGGCGGTCGGCAGGGTCGCCGGCGTGACCGGCGTCGAGGTCGAGCTCGACGTGATGAGCGACGAGCAGCGCAAGGAGCTCTCCCAGCTGCTGCGCGGCGGCGCCCCCGAGCGGGAGATCCCGTTCGCCAAGCCGGGCACGCTGACCCGCGTCTACGCCGTCGCCTCCGGCAAGGGCGGCGTCGGCAAGTCCTCGGTGACGGTCAACCTGGCGGCCGCGATGGCCGCGGACGGGCTGAAGGTCGCCGTCGTGGACGCCGACATCTACGGCCACAGCGTGCCGCGCATGCTGGGCGTCGAGGGCCGGCCGACCCAGGTCCAGGACATGATCATGCCGCCGCAGGCGAACGGCGTGAAGGTCATCTCGATCGGCATGTTCACCCCGGGCAACGCCCCGGTGGTCTGGCGCGGCCCGATGCTGCACCGCGCGCTGCAGCAGTTCCTCGCCGACGTGTGGTGGGGCGACCTGGACGTGCTGCTGCTGGACCTGCCGCCCGGCACCGGCGACATCGCGATCTCGGTGGCCCAGCTGGTCCCCAACGCGGAGATCCTGATCGTCACCACCCCGCAGATGGCCGCCGCCGAGGTGGCCGAGCGGGCCGGCACCATCGCGGTGCAGACCCACCAGAAGATCGTCGGCGTGATCGAGAACATGTCCGGCATGCCGTGCCCGCACTGCGACGAGATGATCGACGTGTTCGGCACCGGCGGCGGCCAGACCGTCGCGGACGCGCTCACCCGCACCGTCGGTGCGACCGTGCCGGTGCTCGGCTCGATCCCGATCGACGTCCGGCTGCGCGAGGGCGGCGACGACGGCCGCCCGGTCGTGCTCGCCGCCCCCGACTCCCCGGCCGGCGCCGCCCTGCGCGCCGTGGCCGGCAAGCTCGGCGGCCGCCAGCGCGGCCTGTCCGGGATGTCGCTCGGGCTGACGCCCAAGAACAAGTTCTGAGAGCTGGACCCCTCCCCGAGCCCCTTTGGCCGGCGAGCGGGCGAACACCCGCCCCGAGCCCCCTTTGGCCGGCGAGCGGGCGAACACCCGCCCCGAGCCCCTTTGGCCGGCGAGCGGGCGAACAACGGGGCCGGGTGGTGCGGGACACCACCCGGCCCTCGTCGTCCGTCGGGCCCTACGGCCGGGTGTAGCTGCCCAGGTCCGGAACGGTCGAGAAGCCGACGCCGTAGGCGCTGACGCCCCGTCCGAAGGCTCCGAGCAGCACCCCGGGGGCCTCGCCCGCGAGCACCCAGCCGTACTCGGACTCGCGGTAGCGGAAGGGCTGCGGCAGCCCGTTGACCGGCAGGCTCAGAGTGGACCAGCCGGGGCCGGCCAGGTCGTCGGCGAGGTCCCAGGCGAGGTTGCTCTGCTGGTCCAGCCAGTCCTGGCGCAGCGCCCGGTCCAGCTGGCCGGGCCAGGTCGCGGCGAGCAGGCCGGAGCCGGCCAGCCAGGCGGCGGAGGAGACGGAGGTCGCCTCCAGCGTGCCGGTGTTGTCGGCGCTGCGGCGGCTGTCCCGGCGGGCCATGGTGACCACGACGGCGAACTTCCGCACGTCGCGCGGCTCGAACTGCTTGGCCGGCTCGTCGCCGTGGCCGAGGGTGCCGTAGTCGACGCCGGCCGAGCCGCCGCGGGGGCCGCCGGCGCCGGCCTGCATCAGGAAGCGGCGGCCGGTCCAGCCGTCGTCCAGGCCGTACCAGGGGAAGTCGGCGGACAGGTAGGGCAGCAGGGGGTCCGCCGGGCCGGCCTGCCCGCCGACCACCGGGCCGCCGGCCGTGGCCGTCGCCCCTCCCGCCTGACTCGTCGCGTCCATCCCCGGGCCTCCTCAACCGCACGTGTGCCTGCCGTGGCGCGCTCCCATGGTGGCGCACCTCGGCGTTCCCGGGGGCCGTTCCTGGTCCGCGCGGACGCGGATGTGACGGACGGCTCAGCGGGAACAATCAGCACAATAGCGGCGCGCACGCCACCGCCCCGCTCAGCCGGGCGGCCGGGCGGGGCGGTGGCGTCGGGTCCACGCGTCGTGCGCTCAGGTGGCGTCGGGGTCGAACGGGGGCCGCTCGCCGGGCTGCAGCGGGGCGCCGGTGGAGGCGGGCGCCGGGGCCGGCTTGTCGAAACCCACGCTGCCCGCGCGGCCGTTGACCGCCACCGCGGGCTTGTCGTCCAGGACGGAGCGGATGTCGAGCGACTCCTTCATGTCCTTCAGGCCCAGCGGGTCCTGCTGGTCGCCCATGAGCTGCTTGCGGACGAAGGTCTTGGGGTTGAGGTCCTCGAACTCGAAGTCCTTGAACTCCGGGCCCAGCTCGCTGCGGATGTCCTCCTTCGCGTTGTCGGCGAAGGAACGGACCTTCCGGATGAAGCTCATGGTGTCCTGGATCAGCTTCGGCAGCTTGTCGGGGCCGAAGATGATGATCGCCATCACGATCAGGGTCAGGATCTCCAGCCCGCCTACATCGCTGAACAACCTTTGCTCCCTAGCTCGTCGGACGACGGTTCCTACAGGGTAATGGCCACCGGCGGGTCCATGGTCCACAGCGGGATGAAGCCGTGGTAAAGACCAGCCGGTGGCCGGGCGGGGAAGGGATCGCTAGGGGAGCTGCTGGCGCAGGGCCGCGATGTTTCCCGGGAAGCGCTCGGGGGACGACGACGGGTTCGAGTCCCGGGTGGCGGCCACCGGGCGGGCCGGGAAGTCCACCGGGACCTGCGCGGTCATCGGGACCAGGCCGGTGCGGTCGCTGGTGCCGCTGCCGCCGACCGGGCTGACCGTGGTGCCGTGCTGCTCCTCGCCCTGGGTGAGGCCGCCGACGCCGCCGAGGGTCACCGCGGCGACCGAGAAGGCACCCGCGGCGGCGAACACCAGCCGGCGCCCGCGCGCCGCCGGGGGGCGGGCACCGGCCACGGCGGGCTGCGGCCGGGCGGCGGGCTCGGGGCGGGTGGTGCGCCGCCCCATCAGCGGTCGCAGCACCGAACCGCGGCCGAAGGCGCGCGGGTCGACCCCGGGCACCGGGGTGTCGGCGCCGAGCGCGCCCGCGCCGAAGGAGGCGCCGGCGCCGCGGCCGAAGGAGCCGCCGGTGAGCCGGCTGCCGCCGAAGGTGCCGGCGGCGGGGATCCCGCCGCCGGGCAGGTCGTCGTCGTCGCGGCCGCGCCGGGGCGGCCGGCCGGCGTCCGCCGGGGCGTCCTCCGGCAGGTTGCCGACGGCCATCAGCCGGGCCATCAGCGCGGAGGAGGGGCCGGGGTTGCCGGTGCGGGTCAGCAGGTGCTTGACGGACCGGCCCTCGTCGGCCTCGGCCTTGCACTGCGGGCAGGTCGCCAGGTGGGCCAGGACCCGCTCGCGGGAGTCGTGGCCGAGTTCGCCGTCCAGGAAGGCGGACAGCCGGTCGCCGAGGTGGTGCTCCTCGACCGCGGGTTCGGCGGGCCGTACGGGCACCGCGCGCAGTGCCGTGTCGGCGGGCAGCGGGAGGGCGGGCAGCACGGGGTGACCGGGTTCGTCGCTCGCCGGATCCCCGGCGCCGCGACGGCCCGGCAGCGCCCAGCTCCGCCAGGTCGAGGACCGTTCGGACGCATCCGAACGGTCCGGACCGGACCGGCTGGTTCCGCTCACGATCGCCTCCGTCCGCGCCCGCCCGGTGCGGCCGCGACCTCGGCGACGGCGCCGACCGGCACCGGCTCCTCCGAGCCGCCGCGGCGCTCGCGGCCCGGCGCCGAGCCGGGGGCGCGGTGCTTGAGCGCGGCGCGCAGGTGGGAGCGGCCGCGGTGGATGCGGCTGCGGACGGTGCCGAGCTTGACGCCCAGCGTGGCGGCGATCTCCTCGTAGGACAGGCCCTCGATGTCGCAGAGCACCACGGCGGCGCGGAACTCCGGGGCGAGGGTGTCCAGGGCCTGCTGCACGTCGGCGTCGAAGTGGGTGTCGCTGAAGTGCTGGGCCGGGCTCGGCTCGCGCGAGGCGAGCCGCTCGGCCGCGTCCTCGCCGAGCGCGTCGAAGCGGATGCGCTGGCGGCGGCGGACCATGTCCAGGAACAGGTTGGTGGTGATCCGGTGCAGCCAGCCCTCGAACGTGCCGGGGGTGTAGGTGGACAGCGAACGGAACACCCGGACGAAGACCTCCTGGGTGAGGTCCTCGGCGTCGTGCTGGTTGCCCGTCAGCCGGTAGGCGAGGCGGTAGACGCGGGCGCTGTGGGCCTCGACGATCTCCTCCCAGGTGGGGGGAGTCCAGGTCTGCGCGTCGGGACCCTCGGCGAAGGTCGCGAGGACAGGGGCCTCGGTGGTGCCGGCGGCCGACGTCTCGGCGGCGGGCTGGTCCAGGTCGGAGTGCGCAGGCTGGTTCATCACGGGCTTCGGCGTACGGGCCGACGCGGTGCCGCGGGGGTGCCGCCGCACGGGAACGTCGCCCTCGGCCACACCTCCTCGGTCGGCTCTTCTGCCCAGCAGGGCCACCACCATATCCACCTCACCCGTCAAGCCCGGATAAAAGTGCCCGGGAGGTCTTGCGCACCCGTCGCCAGTGACAACGGCCCGCCGCCGTACGCGGTTCCCCCCCGGCCAGTAATCTGTGGCAGGAAATATCGACATCCCCCGGCACCGGGCCGCCACCCGGGGCTCCGAAAGAGGCAGCCATCAGCGAGTTCGGGCCCGCGCGCGCGGCCCTCGCCGACACCTACGTGGGCGAGGACGCGGTGCTGACCTACGCCCGGGCGCAGTCCGCGCGCACCGGCATACGGGCCATCGGGCCGAGCGGCGGGGCGTGCCTGCGGCTGCTGGCCGCGGCGCTGGACGCCAAGGCGGTGGCCGAGATCGGCACCGGCACCGGGGTGTCCGGGGTCTACCTGCTGCGCGGGATGCGGCCGGACGGCGTGCTCACCACGGTGGACTCGGAGCCGGTGCGCCAGCAGCTGGCCCGCGAGGCCTACCAGGCGGCCGGGTTCGCGGCCAACCGCTCGCGGTTCATACCGGGGCGGGCGCTGGAGGTGCTCCCCCGGCTCGCCGACGGCCAGTACGACCTGGTGTTCTGCGACGGGGACCCGGCCGAGTCGCGCGAGTACCTGCTGGAGTCGCTGCGGCTGCTGCGGCCGGGCGGGATGGTCTGCTTCGAGGGGGTCTTCCAGGAGGGCCGCCTCGCCGAGCCGGAGCTGCAGGACCCGCAGACCGGCGCCGTCCGGGACCTGGTCCGGGACGTGCGGGAGAGCGAGGCGCTGCTGCCCGCGCTGCTGCCCGTCTCGGACGGGCTGCTCTGCGCCGTCAAACGGTAGTCCCGGGCCCCGGAGAGCGCGCGGGCCCGGGCCGACATGACGTCGTACCCGGGCCCGGCAGTACGTCTCCAGGAGACGGCGGCACCCGCTGCGGTCAGCCGGTGACCTTCATCAGGGCATCGCCCAGGGCTTCGGCCTCGTCAGGCGTGAGCTCCACCACGAGGCGTCCGCCGCCTTCGAGCGGAACGCGCATGATGATGCCCCGCCCCTCTTTGGTGACTTCGAGCGGGCCGTCACCCGTCCGCGGCTTCATGGCCGCCATGCTCGTTCCCCTTCCTGCAACCGCTCAGCTACGCACCGGCAGTCCGTCCACCGCCGGTATCGAACGCATTGATCGGAAGCCATTATCCCGCATGCCACGGCCTGATGACCAACATCACTCTCGGTGCAACCACGGCCGGACCGGCCGCAACCGCCGCAATTGCCGTCATAAGCCCCGGCGTGGCGGCGTCACCGCTACCGCCGGAAGGTGCGATACCTCACACTCCCCAGCCCGCCCCGCGCTCCGGCATCCTGGCACCACCACCCACGCGACGATCGTTTAGGGAGCCCTCGCCGATGTCGGATTCCGTGCTGTACGAGCTGGACGGCGGCCTGGCCGTCATCACCATCAACCGCCCGGAGGCGATGAACGCCCTGGACGTCGCCACCAAGGTGGCGCTGCGCGACACCGTGATCGAGGCGGCCGGGGACCCGGCGGTGCGGGCGGTGCTGCTGACCGGCGCGGGCGAGCGGGCGTTCTGCGTCGGGCAGGACCTGAACGAGCACCTGGCGATGCTGAAGCGGTTCGAGGAGACCGGCGAGGGCGCGCTGCGGACCGTCGCCGAGCACTACAACCCGCTGACCCGCGCGCTGGCCGGGATGCGCAAGCCGACCGTCGCCGCGGTCGGCGGGGTGGCGGCCGGCGCGGGCGCCTCGCTCGCCTTCGCCTGCGACTTCCGGATCCTCTCCGACCGGGCCGGCTTCAACACCGCCTTCACCGGGATCGGCCTGACCGCCGACTCCGGCGCGTCCTGGACGCTGCCCCGGTTGGTCGGGCACGCCAAGGCCACCGAGTTGCTGATGCTGCCCCGGACGGTCAAGGCCGCCGAGGCGATGGAGCTGGGCCTGGCCACCAAGGTCGTGCCGGCCGACGAACTCGCCGCCACCGCGCGGGTCTTCGCCCGCGAGCTGGCCGAGGGCCCGACGGTGGCCTACGGCGCCGTCAAGGAGTCGCTGGCGTACGGCGCTTCGCACTCGCTGGACGAACTGCTCGACAAGGAGGACGAGCTGCAGACCCTGGCCGGGGAGAGCGAGGACCACCGGATCGCGGTGCGCGCCTTCATCGCCAAGGAGAAGCCGAAGTACGTCGGACGCTGACGTCCACCTACCGCTCGGGGCCGCCGGTGCGGACGTGGCAGTCCGCCAGGTGGTCGTCGACCAGGCCGCAGGCCTGCATCAGGGCGTAGGCGGTGGTCGGGCCGACGAAGCGGAAGCCCGCCTTCTTCAGCGCCTTCGCCAGCGCCGTCGACTCGGGGGTGACGGCCGGCACCTCGTCCAGTGTGCGGGGGGTCGGCCGGTCCGGGTCGGCGGCGAACTGCCAGATCAGCGCGTCCAGGCCGCCGTCCAGGTCGCGGGCGGCCCTGGCGTTGGCGATCGCCGCCTCGATCTTGGCCCGGTTGCGGATGATGCCGGTGTCGGCGAGCAGCCGCTCCTTGTCGGCCTCGCCGAACTCGGCGACCTTGCCGATCTCGAAGCCGGCGAACGCGGCCCGGAAGCCCTCCCGGCGGCGCAGGATGGTCAGCCAGGACAGGCCGGACTGGAAGGCCTCCAGGCAGACCCGCTCGAACAGCGCGTCGTCGCCGTGCACCGGGCGGCCCCACTCGGTGTCGTGGTAGACCCGGTAGTCGTCGGTGGAGTCGCCCCAGCCGCAGCGGCGCAGGCCGTCCGCGCCGAGGACCGCTCCGTCGGGGGTCACTGGTCCTTCACCGGCTTCGCGTCCTCGGGGGCCGGCTCCTCGGCGAGCGTGACCGCCGGCTCGACCACCTGGGCGAAGGACTCCAGGCCGGGCAGCGGCTCGGCGGCCGGGTCGGGGGCGGTGGTGGCCTCGACCGCACCGCGCAGGTGGGCGGCGGCCTCCAGTTCGGCGATCCGCGAGTCGCGGTAGGCGAGTTCGGCGCCGAGGCGGTCCAGGACGTCGTCCACCTCGTCCATCCGGTAGCCGCGCACGGCCATCGGCAGCCGCAGGTCGTCGACGTCCGTCTTGTTCAGCGGGCGGTCCTGCGGCAGCCGCGCGGCGATGCGGTCCGGCACCGCCTCCGGCATCGAGCCGCCCCCGCCGAGCGCCACCAGCGCGGCGCCGCCGACCACCACGGCCATGGCGACCACGATCACCCAGAACACGAGCTGTCCTCCCGAACTCCCGGTCGGCCTCCTCCGAGGTGCCAGGGAACCGGGCTGATCATGACAGCATGGTCCTGGTGAGGCCGGGGGCCATCATCGCACCCGTAGGAGCTGTGGAGGAGACATCGGTGGCACTGCGCCTGGGACCGCGGGAATTCGGTGACGACGAGCTGGTGATCATGGCGATCGTGAACCGGACTCCGGACTCGTTCTTCGACAAGGGCGCGACCTTCGCCGACGAGGCCGCGTTCGCCGCCGCCGACCGCGCGATGGCCGAGGGCGCGGCGATCCTGGACATCGGCGGGGTGAAGGCCGGTCCGGGCGACGAGGTCACGGTCGAGGAGGAGCTGCGGCGCACCGTGCCCTTCGTGGCCGAGCTGCGCAAGCGCCACCCCGACGCGGTGATCAGCGTGGACACCTGGCGGCACGAGGTCGGCGAGGCGGTCTGCGAGGTGGGCGCGGACCTGCTGAACGACGCCTGGGGCGGGGTGGACCCGAAGCTCGCCGAGGTGGCCGCCCGCTACGACGCCGGGCTGGTCTGCACCCACGCGGGCGGCGCCGAGCCGCGCACCCGGCCGCACCGGGTCGGGTACGAGGACGTGATGGCGGACATCCTGCGGGTCACCGTGGGGCTCGCCGAGCGGGCGGTGGAGCTGGGCGTCCGCCGGGACGCGGTGATCATCGACCCGGGACACGACTTCGGCAAGAACACCCGGCACTCGCTGGAGGCCACCCGGCGGCTGCCGGAGATGACCGCGACCGGCTTCCCGGTGCTGGTCTCGCTCTCCAACAAGGACTTCGTCGGCGAGACCCTGGACCGGCCGGTGAACGAGCGGCTGCTCGGCACCCTGGCCACCACCGCGGTCTCGGCCTGGCTGGGGGCCCGGGTCTACCGGGTGCACCAGGTCGAGGAGACCCGCCAGGTGCTGGACATGGTCGCCTCGATCCGGGGCACCCGCCCCCCGGCGGTCGCCCGCCGGGGGCTGGCGTAGCGGCCCCTCTGTTCGGCGCTCGGCTCGCCTCCGGTTGTCGGCGCTCGCGTCAGATCTCGTTCACGGGCCGACGGGCTTCGGCGAGGATCTTCAGCACCTCGTCGATCTCGTCGGTGATGTGGAACAGCTCCAGGTCGCGCGGGGCCGCCTTGCCCTGCGCGACCAGGGTGTTCTTCAGCCACTCGTACAGGCCGCCCCAGTAGGCGCTGCCGTAGAGGATCACCGGGAAGCGGGTGACCTTCTTCGTCTGCACCAGGGTGAGCGCCTCGAACAGCTCGTCCAGCGTGCCGAGTCCGCCGGGCAGGACCACGAAGCCCTGCGCGTACTTGACGAACATGGTCTTGCGGACGAAGAAGTAACGGAAGTTCAGCCCGAGGTCGACGAACTCGTTGAGGCCCTGCTCGAAGGGCAGCTCGATGCCGAGTCCGACGCTGAGGCCGCCGGCCTCCGAGGCGCCGCGGTTGGCGGCCTCCATCGCGCCCGGGCCGCCGCCGGTGATCACCGCGTAGCCGGCCTCGGCGAGGGCCCGGCCGATGGCCACCCCGGCCTCGTACTCGGGCGAGTCGGCCACGGTCCGGGCCGAGCCGAAGACGCTGATCGCGGGCGGGAGTTCGGCCAGGGCGCCGAAGCCCTCGACGAACTCGGAGGTGATCCGCAGCACCCGCCAGGGGTCGGTGTGCAGCCAGTCGGTGGGCCCCGTGGTGTCCAGCAGGCGCTGGTCCGTGGTGCTGGTGCCGACCTGGTCCCGGCGCACCAGCACCGGGCCCTTCTGCTTCTCGGGCCAGGCCTTCTTCTTCCGCGGCACGCCGACCTGCTCGGGGCCGTGTCCGTAGTGCTTCTCGTCTCCTGTGCCTGTCATGACGAAACCCTACGCCCGCCCTCCCCCGTTTTCAGGCAACGGGGGAAGGTCGGTTGGGCAACCGGAAGGTGGCGTTCGACCGTCGGTTCGGCCGCGCCCGAACGCCCTCGACTCAGCTGGTCAGCCAGGCGCGCAGCCGGTCCTCGGTCTCGGCGATGGCGGTCAGCGAGCAGTGCTCGTCCCGCTTGTGCGCGAAGTTCGGGTCGCCGGGGCCGTAGTTGACCGCGGGAATGCCGAGCGCGCTGAACCGGGCGACGTCGGTCCAGCCGAACTTGGCCCGGGCCCGGCCGCCGGTGGCCGCCAGGAAGGCCTGCGCGGCGGGCTGGGACAGGCCGGGCAGGGCGCCCGGGGCGAAGTCGGTGACGGTCAGCTCGAAGCCGTCGAAGACCTCGCGGACGTGCTTCTCCGCCTCGGCCTCGCTGCGGTCCGGCGCGTAGCGGAAGTTGATCGTGACCACGCACTCGTCCGGGATCACGTTGCCGGCCACGCCGCCGTCGATCCGCACCGCGTTGAGGCCCTCGCGGTACTCCAGGCCGTCGATCTCCACCCGGCGCGGCTGGTACGTCGCGAGCCGGGTGAGCACCTCGGCGGCGCGGTGGATGGCGTTGTCGCCGAGCCAGCTGCGGGCCGAGTGGGCGCGCACGCCGGTGAGCCGGACCTGCGCCCGCAGTGTGCCCTGGCAGCCGCCCTCGACCGTGGCCTCGCTGGGTTCCATCAGCACCGCGAAGTCGGCGGCCAGCCACTCCGGGCGGTCCCTGGCGAGGTGGCCGAGGCCGTTGCGGTGGGCCTCCACCTCCTCGCAGTCGTAGAACACGTAGGTGAGGTCGCGGTTGGGCTCGGTCAGGGTGGCGGCGAGGCGCAGTGCGACGGCCACGCCGGACTTCATGTCCGAGGTGCCGCAGCCGTAGAGCAGGTCGCCCTCGACGTACGACGGCAGGTTGTCGGCGATCGGCACGGTGTCCAGGTGGCCGGCCAGCACGACGCGCTCGGCGCGGCCCAGGTTCGTCCGGGCCACCACGTTGTTGCCGTAGCGGTCCACGGTCAGGTGGGCGCAACCGCGCAGGGCGGCCTCGACGGCGTCGGCGAGCGCCTGCTCGTCGCCGCTCACCGAGGGGAAGTCGACGAGGCGCGCGGTCAGCGCGCCACCGTCGAGGGTCAGGTCCAGGGGCGTCGGGTTCGGGCTGCTCATGGCGTCAGCCTAGCCGTGCGCACGTGTGCTCTGGGTGGTCGTGTTGTGACGCGGAACGCCCCCGGATCGGCAACCGGAGTACGCCGTACACCCGTCCGAGTGGGTACGGTGTCGGATCAGGATGGCGGGCGCGAGAGGGGCGACGGTGGCCAGGAGAAGGCGCAGCGAGGAGCTGGGCGACGAAGTGGCGCCCCGCCGCCGCGGTCCGGTGCGCGCGCTGCTGCTCGTGCTGGTCGGACTGCTCGGCCTCGCGATGGTGGCGGGCTTGGCCGTGGTCGGGATCTGGTGGTTCGGGTTCCGGCAGGGCGCCGCGGAGGAGTGCACGGTGAAGACCGCGGCCGGCAGCGGCACGCTGGAGCTGCCGCAGGCCGCCAACGCCGCGACGATCGCCGCGGTGTCGCGCTCGCGCGGGCTGCCGGACCGGGCGACGGCGATCTCGCTGGCGACCGCGATGCAGGAGTCCAAGCTGCGCAACCTCGCGGGCGGCGACCGGGACTCGATCGGCCTGTTCCAGCAGCGGCCCTCGATGGGCTGGGGCACCCCGGAGCAGATCGCGGACCCGGTGTACGCGACCAACAAGTTCCTGGACGGTCTGGTCAAGGTCCCCGGCTACACCCGGATGCCGCTGACCGACGCGGCCCAGGCGGTGCAGAAGAGCGGCTACCCGCAGGCGTACGCCAAGCACGAGACCAAGGCGACGCTGCTCACCTCGGCGCTGGCCGGCCGGGAGCCCGGCTCGTTCAACTGCGTGGTGCACGACTACGCCAAGCCGGACCCGGGCGACTCGCCGTCGCCGACCGCGGGCGCCTCGGCCATCCCGGTCGCGCTGCCGGACCGCACCCAGGTGCTGTCGGACCGGGTGCGCCGGGAGTTCGGCCGGACGGTCACCCCGGCCACCGGCTACACCTCGACGATCAAGGGCGCCGAGAACGCCGTCGCGCTGACCCCGGACCCGGCCACGGCCGCGCTGACCTCCTCGGCGGACTCCGGGGCCGACGCCGGGGCGAGCGCCGAGCGGGCCAGCGGCTGGGAGGTGGCCCACTGGGCGGTCGCCCAGGCGCAGCAGCTGGGCATCGCGACGGTCGCCTACGACGGGAAGATCTGGCGCAAGACCCAGTCGGAGGACGGCTGGCAGACCCAGACCTCGGGGACGTCGACCAAGCTCGTCCAGGTCACCCTGGCCCCGTCCGGCAAGGGCTGACGCACATTCGTTCGGGTTGCCGCCGAACGGGTGATTCCGGTCAACCGCAGTGGACCAACCGCCCGTTCCGGCGACCCCGGGTGGAGAACCGTCACTCCCCTTGCCCGGGGCCGGTCCGACGGTGCCCGGCGGGGCCCGGCGGGCACCATCACCGCGATCGTACGATCCGATGATCGGTCAGGTATTTTCCCGCGTCACCCGAAACCTTCCGGCTCCTCAAGCGGTAACAACGTCGTCCGCCAGGTCCCGTCCGCGCTCGGATCGTCCACCCGGCGGACGGGACGGACCCAGACCCCTTCGAGGAGCCCCATGTCTCACCCCCTCACGCGCCGGATCGCCCAGGCCGCGCTCGTCGTGGCGGCCGGAGCGACCCCGCTGGTCGCGGCCGGCTCCGCGTCCGCCCTGGGCGGGGACGCCCTGCTTCCCAAGAGCGACCTCGCGGCGCCGCTGGGCCAGCTGACCAACACCGACACCGGTTCCACCCTGCAGCACACCACCCACCAGCTCGGCCAGGCGGCCGGCACCACCGGCGCGGCCACCGTCGCCGCGGGCGTGCCGGCCTCCGCCGACGCCGCAGGCAACATCGTCGCCCACCAGCTCCCCGAGGCGAACGAGAAGGCCGGTTCGCTGACCGCCCCGGTCGACCAGACCGCCGCCACCACCGGCCAGCTCTCCGCCGTCACCCCGAAGGTCGCCACGGCCCTGGCCGGCAAGCTCGGCGAGGCCGTCACCGGCAAGGGCATGGGCACCCGCAGCGCCAACGCCGGCACCAGCCCGGTCGGCGGGCTCGCCCAGGCCCTGCCCGGCGCCGACAAGCTCTCCGGCGCCGTCCCCGGCACCAACGCCGTCACCGACGCGCTGCCGACCAGCGCGGTGGAGCGCGCCCTGCCGCTCGGCCCGGTCGAGCACGCGCTGCCCGGCGGCCTGCCCGGCACCGACGTCCTGGGCCTGGCGGAGCACGGCTCGGCCAACCGACTCGGCGGCGCCGACCTCGGCCCGAACAACCCGCTCTCCGGTCTGACCGGCGCGCTCGGCCCGGTCGGCGGCCTGCTGAACGGCGTCAACGGCGGCAACATCAGCGGCCTGCCGCTGTAACCCCTCCGGGCAAGCCGAAGGGGGCCGGTGCTTCGCGAGCACCGGCCCCCTTCGGCGTACGGTCAGCGCGCCGCGGTCAGCCGCTCCACGGCCGCGGCGACCCGCTCGTCCGTCGCGGTGAACGCGACCCGGACGAAGCGGCCGCCGGACGGCCCGTAGAAGTCACCGGGCGCCACCAGGATGCCCAGTCCGGCCAGTTCGGCCACGGTCTCCCAGCACGGGCGGTCCTGGGTCGCCCACAGGTAGAGGCTCGCCTCGGAGTGCTCGACCCGGAAGCCGTACGCCTCCAGGGCCGCCCGCAGCGCCGAGCGCCGGGCCGCGTACCGGTCCCGCTGCTCGGCCACGTGCGCGTCGTCCGTCAGCGCCGCGATCGTCGCCGCCTGGACGGGCGCCGGCACGATCATGCCGCCGTGCTTGCGCAGCCCCAGCAGCTCCTCGACCACCACCGGGTCGCCCGCCACGAAGGAGGCGCGGTAGCCGGCCAGGTTGGAGCGCTTGGAGAGCGAGTGGACGGCCAGCAGGCCCTCGTGGTCGTCCCCGCAGACGTCCGGGTGCAGGACGGAGACCGGCTCGGCCTCCCAGCCCAGCTCGAAGTAGCACTCGTCGCTGACCAGCAGCACCCGGTGCTCCCGGGCCCACTCGACGGCGCGGCGCAGCTCGTCCGTGCCGAGCACCCGGCCGGTCGGGTTGGACGGCGAGTTCACCCAGAGCAGGCGCACCCGGGAGCCGTCCAGTTCGTCCACCGAGTCGTACTCGACCGGCTCGGCGCCGCACAGCCGTGCGCCCACCTCGTAGGTCGGGTAGGCCAGCCGCGGGTAGGCGACCTGGTCGCCCGGGCCGAGGCCGAGCTGGGCCGGCAGCGAGGCCACCAGTTCCTTGGAGCCGATGGTCGGCAGGACGGCCCGGGGGCCGATCTCGGCGCCGCAGCGGCGGCGCAGCCAGCCGGCGATCGCCTCGCGCAGCTCCAGCGGGCCCCAGACGGTCGGGTAGCCGGGGGTGTCGGTGTGGGCGGCGAGCGCCTTCTGGATCACCTCGGGGACCGGGTCCACGGGGGTGCCGACGGAGAAGTCACACAGGCCACCCGGGTGGGCGAGGGCGGTGGCCTTGTAGGGCTCCAGCTTGTCCCAGGGGAACACCGGGAGCCGGTCCGAAACGCGGCGCGCCGCTCCCGGGTGACCCGGGAACGGCGCGCGCGTGCTGTTCGTGCTCACAGCTCAGTAGCCACCGATCGTCAGTGGTCGGCGTTCTGCGGCGGCAGAGCGGCGATGAACGGGTGGTCCCGCTCGATCAGGCCGAGCTTCGAGGCACCGCCGGGCGAACCCAGGTCGTCGAAGAACTCGACGTTCGCCTTGTAGTAGTCCTTCCACTCCTCCGGAGTGTCGTCCTCGTAGAAGATCGCCTCGACCGGGCAGACCGGCTCGCAAGCGCCACAGTCGACACACTCATCCGGGTGGATGTAGAGGGAACGCTGGCCCTCGTAGATGCAGTCAACCGGGCACTCTTCGATGCACGCCTTGTCCTTCACGTCGACACAAGGCTGCGCGATGACGTAGGTCACGCTGTCGTTCCTCCTCGGAAGGGCCTGGCGGCCCGTTCTGTTCTGCTCGCGTGCGCGGTGAGCGCGGCGTCGTCGATGCCCGCCCCTAGTATCGCGGGTCTGGGACCGCAAATGCACAGGAGGTGGCCGGATCATGACCCGAGACCAGTCGGAGAGCCGTCCGGAAGTCCGGATAGACCGCTCTGACGTGGGACTTCGCGTGTCCGTGCGACGCCTCTCGGAGTTCGTCGACGACCGGCCGGTGTTCCGCGATGTGATCGGCGTTCTCACATCATGGGACGATCATGGCCTGGTGGTCGAGCCGCGCTCGGGCGGGCCGGTCGCCTTCCCGGAGAAGCTGCTGGTCGCGGGCAAGGTCGTGCCGCCGTTCCCGGCCCGGCGCGCACCGCTGCCCGCCGCCACCCCGGTCGAGCTGCAGCGGATCGCCGGGCGCGGCTGGCCGGCCGTCGAGCAGGAGGCGCTCGGCGAGTGGACGCTGCGCGCCGCGTCCGGGTTCACCCGGCGGGCCAACTCCGCCCAGGCGCTCGGCGACCCGGGGCTGCCGCTGCCGCGGGCGCTGGCCGCCCTGCGGGGCTGGTACGCGGCGCGCGGACTGCCCGCGTACGTCGAGGTGGTCACCCCCGGCTCGCCCGAGGACCTGCGCGCCGAACTCGACCGGCTGGGCGCCGGGTACGCGCCCACCCTGGTGCTCACCGCGCCGCTGGCCGCGGTCGCCCGGGCCGGCGCCGGGCACGAGCGGGTGAGGCTCTCCCGCACGGCGGACGCCGACTGGATGTCGCTGTACCGCCGGGTCAGCGGGGACCCGGCGGTGGAGGAGGCTGCCCGGCAGGTGCTGCACGGCGGCCCCTCGGTCTGGTTCGCCACCGTGCCCGGCGCCCCCGGGCAGCCGCCGCTGGCGATCGGACGGTGCGTCGTCGACGGGCCCTGGGCCTGCTTCGGCGCGATCGAGGTGCAGCCGTACGCCCGTCGGGCCGGGCTGGCCACGACGGTCATGGCGGTGCTCGCCGCCCGCGCGGCGGAGGAAGCGGCGAGCGGCGCGTTCCTGCAGGTCGAGGCGGGGAACGACGGTGCGATCGCGCTCTATGACGGACTCGGCTTCACGACCAGTCACACTTACCACTACGCGCTCCTTCCCCAGGAGTAGCCACCCGACCGTTCCACCCTGGTATGTCCGCTTGTCCGTCCGTCCTACGAAGGCCGCCGCCGTCACCGTGACCGAGCAGAGCAGAGACCGCTTCCGGACCGCCGCCCGCGCCGAGCAGCCCGACCCGGTGCTGCTCTGCCTCCTTGCCGCCGCCGAGCACGATCCCGTCCTCGACCCGGGCGATCCGGGCGAACCGCCCGGCGCGGACACCCTGCTGGCCGCCTGCGAGGCCGCGTTCGAACGGCACGCGGCGGCCGTCCGGATCGCCGTCGCCGAACGCTCGCCGTCCGGACCGGAGGAGACCGCCGCCCTGCTCGCCGCCGTGCTCGGCGGGCGGGAGCGGTTCCACGGACGGCAGTCCGACTACCGGCGGCTGGAGTCCTCGCTGCTGCCCGAGGTGCTGCGACGGCGGCGCGGGCTGCCGATCATGCTCTCGCTGGTGTGGATGGAGGTCGGGCGGCGCGCCGGGCTCACCGTCCACGGCATCGCGCTGCCCGGCCACTTCGTCGTCGCTGTCGGCGGCCCGTCGGGCGGCGAGGAGTACGTCCTCGCCGACCCCTTCCACGGCGGACGGCTGCTCGACCCGGCCGGCGTCGAGCACCTGGTCGCCGCCGCCGGGTACGACTTCACCCCCGCCCTGCTCACCCCGGCCCAGCCGCTGGACATCGTGCTGCGGGTGCTCGGCAACATCCGGGCCTGGGCCGCCGACCGGCCCGAGCACGCCCGCACCCAGCTGTGGGCCACCGAACTCGCCCTGCTGCTCCCCCGCCACCCGGCCCAGCTCCGGCTGGAACGGGCCGAACTCCTGGTGCGGATGGGCGACTTCCTCGGCGGCTCGGCCGAGATGGACGACTACGCGCGGATCCTGGACGCCTTCGACCCGGACACCGCCGCCAAGGTCCGCCAGGAGGCCCGGGCGGCCCGCCACCGGCTCAACTAGCTACAACCAGCCCTTCTCGCGGGCGATCCGGACCGCCTCGGTGCGGTTGCGGGCCTCGGTCTTCTGGATCGCCATCGAGAGGTAGTTGCGGACCGTCCCCTCCGACAGGTGCAGCCGCTTGGCGATGTCCGCGTTCACCGCGCCGTCCGCGGCGGCGCCCAGCACGTCCCGCTCGCGCCCGGTCAGCGGATTGGCGCCCTCGGCCAGCGCGGCCGCCGCCAGCGCCGGGTCGATCACCCGCTCCCCGCGCAGCACCCGGCGGACCGCCTCGGCCAGCTCGGAGGCGGGCGCGTCCTTCACCAGGAAGGCGTCCGCCCCGGACTCCATCGCCCGGCGCAGGTAGCCGGGACGGCCGAAGGTCGTCGCGATGACCACCTTCGTCCCGGGCGCCTTCTTGCGCAGCTCGGCGGCCGCCTCGATGCCCGTCATGCCCGGCATCTCGATGTCCAGCACGGCGACCTGCACCTCGTTCGCCAGCGCCGCCGCCACCACCTCGTCCCCGCGACCCACCTGCGCGACGACGTCGATGTCCCCCTCCAGCCCGAGCAGCGCCGCCAGCGCCTCCCGGACCATCCCCTGGTCCTCGGCGAGCAGCACGCGGATCGAGGGGCTGTTCTCTGTGTTACCCATGGTCATGACCTTAGGGCCTGTCAGGTGCGGCAACGGGCTGGAGTATTCGAGTGGTTCACCGAGGCCGTGCGCACCAGACTGGTCTGATGCTGACCCTGGAGCCGCTGCGCCCCGACCACGCCGACGCCGTGCTCGCCTTCGAACTCGCCAACCGGGCCTGGTTCGCCCGTACCGTGCCCGACCGCGGCGACGCGTACTTCGCCGACTTCCCGGCCCGCCACGCCGCGCTGCTCGCCGAACAGGCCGCGGGCATCTGCCGGTTCCACGTGATCCTCGATCCGGGCGGAGCCCTGATCGGCCGCATCAACCTGATGGACCTCGTCGACGGCAGCGCCGAACTCGGCTACCGGATCGCCGAATCCGCTGCCGGCCGGGGCCTCGCCAAGGCCGCCGTCGCCCAGGTCCGCCGACTCGCCGCCCACAGCTACGGCCTGCGCTCGCTGACCGCCGCCACCACGCTCGACAACCCCGCCTCCCAGGCCGTCCTCACCCACAACGGCTTCACGGTCACCGGGGAGTTCGTCCTGGACGGCCGCCCGGCCGTTCGCTACCACCGCGAACTGGACCGCGCGGAGCTGACATGATGGCGGGCATGACGATCTACCGAAAGGCCGATGCCGCGTAAGCGGCCCGGCGCGCTGCGCGCCCACCCCGACCCCGCCCGCCGTTGGGACACCGCTCCACCGGACCGGATCCGCGGGCTCTCCACCTCGACCAGCCGCGCGATCCAGCGCTACGAGCAGTTGGACGGGTCGTACTACGTCTTCCCCGGCGCAACCGACCGGGCCCTGCGCCGGTACCGCCGGTTCCTCAGCCCGGTCGGGACCCGCCCGCGCTACCCGAGAGCGCCGCACTGCAGCTGCCGCGGCTGCTCCTTCGACGACGTCCGGCACGCCCGGGACGTGCTGGCGGAGGTGCTGTCCGCCCTCCCGCCGCGGCCGGGCGCCGAACTCGCCCGGGTGCTCCGGCCGATGGACGCCGCCTACCTCCGGCGCACCCTGCCCGACCCCTTCGCCGAGCGCATCCGGCCGGCCCCCTGGTGGTACGGCCGGCTCGGCGAACGGTGGGAGTGCGGCAGTTGAGCGTCAGGAGATCCTGGACGTCTCGGAGGGCGCGGCCGCCGTCCGCAGCGGCACCGAGGCCCGCAGGCGGAAGCCCTTGCCGCGCTCGCCGGGGCCGCTCTCCAGTCGTCCGCCGACCAGCGCGAGGCGCTCCTCGAGCCCGGAGAGCCCGTTGCCCGGCTGGGACTTGCCCGGTCCGCGGCCGTCGTCGCTGATCTCCAGGACGGCGTAGCGCTCGCCGCCGCCCTCCCAGCTCTCGTCCGCCGTCACCGTGCAGACGGTGGCGCCCTCGCCGTGCCGGACGATGTTGGTGACGGCCTCGCGCAGCGCCCAGGCGAGCGCGCCCGCCTCCTCGTTGGCCAGCGACGGCCAGGCGTCGACCAGCTCCGGCGCGGCCTCCAGCCGGACCTGGGCGGCGGCCAGGGCGGTCCGGGCGGCGGCGAGCTCGACCGGCAGGGTGGGTCGGCGGAAGCCGGTCACGGCCTCCCGCACGTCGATCAGCGACTGCCGGGCGACCTGCTCGATGTCGGCGACCTGCGCCCGCGCCGCCTCGTCCTTGCCCGCGTCCATGAACCGCCCGGCCAGTTCGCTCTTCAGGGTGATCAGCGAGAGCGAGTGCCCGAGCAGGTCGTGCAGGTCACGGGCGAGCCGCAGCCGCTCCTCGGAGGCGGCCAGGTGGGCCACCACGGCCCGGGCCTCGCGCAGCTCCTTCATGGTGGCGACCAGCCGCTGCAGGCCGGTCATCGCGACGCCGGAGAGGAAGGCGCTGAGCGCGAAGGTGGTGATGTTGTCCTTCTGGGCGTGGATCACCAGACCGATCGCGGCGGTGAGCCCGGCCATGCCGGCCAGCGCGCGCAGCGCGTAGTTCGGCGGCGTGATGATCGCGAGGCACACCGAGGCGTAGATGAACAGGGTCAGGAAGGCTTCGCCGAGGATGAAGGGGGCCGCGACCGCGAGCACGATCATCGTCACGACGATCACCTGGCAGGCCCGCGGCTTCATCCCCGCCTGCGAGCGGAAGATCACCAGCAGGACGTACCCGGCGACGAACCCCACCAGGCAGCACCAGCCGAACAGCCGGCCGACCAGGCTGTGGTGCCCGTTCAGCAGGCTGCCCGCCGGGTAGGCCAGGTAGAGCATCCACAGCAGCATCCAGGCGACCTTGACCAGCAGCTGCCGCCGGGTCTCCACCGGGGCGCCGGGGACGTTCATGAACGACGTGCGCGCCACACCCACCTCCGGCTGCTCGTCGGTGCGGTGGGTCCGGCGCGCGTCACTCATGTGGATCATCATGCCCGGCGGGTGTCACGCCGGTACAGTGCGGCCGCGGCGGCGACGAACACCGCGAGGAAGGCGGCCAGCCCGGCGACCGCGACCAGGTCCAGGGAGTGCCCGGGCTGGGTGAAGGTGGCCAGCTTGTTGTACAGGAACACCGGGTTGAACTGGGCGTACTTCTCCAGCGAGCCGCTCACCGGGAACCACGTCCCACCGAACAGCGACATCAGCATGTAGGCGATCATCACGATCGTCTGCACCGAGTCCGGCGCCGCCGCGTACCCGAGCGCCACCCCGAGTGCCGCGAACACGAAGCTGCCCAGCCACAGCGCGGCCGCCAGCCCGATCCACTGCGCCACGCTCAACGAGACGCCCTGGCTCGCGCCGACCGCGAAGACCACCAGGATCGCCGGCAGCGTGGTCACCGCGCTCGCGGCGATCTTGCCGAAGGTGAACGCCCGGCCCGGCAGCGCGGTCAGCCGCAGCTGGCGCGTCCATCCGCTCTTGCGCTCCAGCGAGATCCGCTGCGCGCTGCCGGAGAGCACCGAGCCGACCGCGCCGAAGGTGGCCATCGAGACCATGAAGTACGTCTTCACCGGCAGGCCGCCGGCCAGCTTGGTGGAGTCGTAGGCGTGGATGAAGAAGAAGTACATCAGCGCCGGGTAGGCGATGGTGAAGAGCAGGTAGCGCCGGTTGCGGAGGGTCCGCAGGACCTCCAGCTTGATCAGGGTGGTCATCGTGCGCTCTCCTCTACCAGGTCCTGCTCGTCCAGCTCGCCCGTGATGGTCAGGAAGGCCTGCTCCAGGCCCAGGCCGGTCACCTCCAGCCCGCGCGGGTACAGGCCCGCCCGGTAGATCCCGGCGACGCTCGCATCGGCGTCCGCGGTGCGGATCCGCACCGTCCGCACCCCCGGGACCCGGGCGGTGACGTCCAGTGACTGCACGCCCGGAAGCATGCGCAGCACCCCCTCGTCGAAGAACTCGCCGTCCCCGTCGTGGAGTTCGAAGGCGATCCGGCGAGCGCCCGCCCGCGCCTTGATCTCGGCGGAGCTGCCGTCGGCGATCAGCCGGCCCCGGTGCAGCACCAGGACGCGGTCGGCGATCGAGTCGGCCTCCTCCAGGTAGTGGGTGGCGAACAGGACCGTGCGACCGGCGTCGGCCTGTGCCCGCATGCTCGCCCAGAACGCCTGCCGGACGCTGACGTCCATGCCGGTGGTGGGCTCGTCCAGCACGATCAGGTCGCTGTTGCCCGCGATCGCCAGGGCGAACCGGACCCGCTGCTCCTGACCGCCGGACAGCTTGTCCACCCGGCGTTCGGCGATCTCGGTGATCCCGGCGTCGGTCAGCACCCCCGTGACCGACCGACCGCTCGGGTGCACCTTGCAGGCGAGCTCGACCAGCTCGCGGACCTTGACGTCGGCCATCAGCCCGCCGCTCTGCAGCATCGCGCCGACCCGGCCGGCCGCGATCGCCTCCCGCGGGGTGCCGCCGAACAGCGTGACGCTGCCCTGGTCGGGCTCGCGCAGGCCGAGCAGCAGGTCCAGACTGGTGGACTTCCCGGCGCCGTTCGGGCCGAGCAGGGCGACGGTCTCGCCCGGCCGCAGCACCAGGTCCAGCCCGTCCACGGCGCGCACCCGCCCGTAACTCTTGCCCACGCCGCGGAAGGCGGCCACCTCGGTACCCATCGCCCGGCTCCTCTCCCCTGACGGTTGTCGCGTGCGGTCCTGTCCGCACCACCTCAGAGTCCCGCGCGGGCGGGGGCCGACGGCAGTGTCGGCCGTCGTGCCTTCGGCATGACGGATGTCATGCCGGCGGCCGGTACCCCCGTCAGGCCAGTGACATTGACGAGGGGCCGGCCGCCGATCGCGCTGGTCAGGAGGGTGCTACAGCCCCAGCGAGCGCTTCACGAAGTCGACCTGGAGCAGCAGCAGGTTCTCCGCGACCTCCTCCTGCGGGGTCATGTGGGTGACGCCGGACAGCGGCAGCACGGTGTGCGGGCGCCCGGCGGCCAGCAGGGCCGAGGAGAGCCGCAGGGTGTGGGCGGCCACCACGTTGTCGTCCGCGAGGCCGTGGATGATCATCAGCGGGCGCTCCAGCCCGGTCGCGTAGCCGGTCAGCGAGTTGGCCCGGTACACCTCGGGCCGCTCGGCCGGGTGGCCCAGGTAGCGCTCGGTGTAGTGGGTGTCGTACAGCTCCCAGTCGGTCACCGGCGCCCCGGCCACCGCCGCGTGGAACACGTCGGGGCGGCGCAGCACCGCCAGCGCGGAGAGGTAGCCGCCGTACGACCAGCCGCGGATGGCGACCCGGTCCAGGTCCAGCGGGAACTCCCCGGCGAGCGCCTGCAGCGCGTCGACCTGGTCGTCCAGGGTGGCCCCGGCGAAGTCGAAGGCGATGGACTTCTCCCAGGCCGGCCCGCGCCCGGGGGTGCCGCGCCCGTCGGCGACGACCACCGCGAAGCCCTGGTCGGCGAACCACTGCGAGTTGAGGTGCGGGTTGTGCGCCTGGACGACGCGCTGGCCGTGCGGGCCGCCGTACGGGTCCATCAGGACGGGCAGCAGGCCGTCGCGCTCGCGGTCGTAGCCGGTGGGCAGGAAGACGGCGGCCGGGATGCGGCGCTCGCCGGCGAAGCGGAACACCGGGCGGGCGGTGATGGCCGGGGTCTCGGCGTACGAGGTGATGGTGGCGACGTCGTCGACCACCACGCCCTCCGGCAGGTCGCGGGCGACCTGCACCAGGGTGCCGGGCAGGTCGGGCTCGGCGGTGGCCCGGACGGTGATCCCGCCGGCGTGCACCGCGCTGGTGACGGAGGTGAAGGGGCGGCCGTTGGCGCACTCCCAGGCCAGCTGCTTGCCGTCGTGGCTGATCCGGCCGACGGCGATCCAGCCGGGCTCGGGGTCGGTCTCCCCGGTGCCGCCGGAGGCGCTGAAGAACACCTCCCGCTCGGTGACCGCGACGACCGACCGGACGTGCAGGTCGGCCCCGGTGACGGCCTGGTCGCCGACCACCAGCGCCCGCACCCCTCCGTCGTCGGAGATCCGGACCAGCTTGCCGTCCGGGGTCCAGGCCGGTGCGCCCGGGAAGGCCTCCAGCCAGGCCTCGTCGCGCTCCTCGAACAGCACCTCGGTGCCGCCGGTGGCCACGTCCAGGCCGAGGATCCGCTGGGCGCGCTGGTCGCGGGACTGGACCAGCAGCAGCGGCACGCCGCCCTTGGACCAGTGCACCCGGGCCAGGTACGGGAAGGCCTCCTGGTCCCAGGACACCTCGGTGCGTCCGCCGTGCAGGTCGAGCAGCAACAGGCCGACCTCGGCGTTGGCGGTGCCGGCCGCCGGGTAGGCGACCTCGGCGGGCGCGCGGTCCGGGTTGGCCGGGTCGGCGATCCACCAGCGGCGCACCGGGCTGTCGTCGGCGCGCTCGACCAGCAGCCGCTCGCCGTCCGGGGACCACCAGAAGCCGCGGTCGCGGTCGATCTCCTCCTGGGCGATGAACTCGGCCTGACCCCAGGTGACGTTCGGGCCGTCCGGCTCGGCGAGCGCCCGGTCGTCGGTGCCGTCGGTGCGGGTCAGCCGCAGTTCGCCGGCGGTGTTGGCGTAGGCGACGTGGGCGCCGTCCGGGGAGAGCCGCGGGTCCAGCAGCGGGCCCTGGGCGGGCAGTTCGCGGGCGACGCCGGTGATCAGGTCGGCGGTGAACAGCCGGCCGGACAGGGCGAAGGCGGCGAGCTCGCCGTCCCCGTCCAGGGCGTAGCCGACGATGCCGGCCGAGCTCTCCCGGCTGCGCTCGCGGCGGGCCTTCTCGGCGGGTGAGAGGTCCTCCTCGCCGCCGCCGAGCAGGACGGCGGGGTCGGCGGCGATCCGCTCCTCGCCGGTGGCGGTGTCGAGGGTCCAGAGCAGGTTGGCCCGGTCGCTGCCGGAGCGCGAGCGGAGGAAGACGACCCGCGAGCCGTCCGGTGCGACGGAGAAGGAGCGGGGGGCGCCGACGGTGTAGCGCAGGGTCCGCGCGTACTGCCGGGGGAAGGTGTCCGCAGGGGTGTGGGAGGTCATGGCACCAGACCCTACGACGGCTGACTCCGACTGCCCGGTGACTGACCATCACTCGTTCGGAGCATCGCCCCCAGGTACGCCCCAAAGAGGTCCAAACCCCCTCCGACCGGCCCACGCGCCCCTCGAGTGCCCGGGTGCCCCGGCGCGCGTCGACTCACTGAATGTAATGCTCCCCTTACCCATCGGGTATGACTGGTCACGCGAGTGATCGTCGGGCCCCGTCCCGGGCCCCGGTCACCCGACCCCGATTCCCGTACGGTCCCACCGCCGGCCCTCTCCAGGGGCCGGCGCCCGAGAAGGGGTACGAGCCGACATGGCCATGAACGTCTCCGCCGTCATGCTGATGCTGACCATCGTGGTGGTGCTGATCCGCCGTTCCAGCCTGAAGCTGGGGCACGCCGTCGTCTGCGCGCTGCTCGGCTTCTACCTGGCCTCCAGCTCGATCGCCCCGTCGATCAGCCAGCTCACCACGAACCTCGCCGGGATGCTCAACGGCCTGAAGCTCTGACCCCTGCGGGCTGGTGGTTAGGCTTCCTCCCATGACCGCGACTACCGGCCGCCGCCTCCTCCTGGTGCACGCCCATCCCGACGACGAGTCGATCGGCAACGGCGCCACCATGGCCCGGTACGCCGCCGAGGGCGCCCGGGTGACACTGGTGACCTGCACCCTCGGCGAGGGCGGCGAGGTGATCCCGCCGGAGCTCGCCCACCTGACCGCCGATCGGGACGACACCCTCGGCGCGCACCGGATCGGCGAGCTGACCGAGGCGATGCGCGCCCTCGGCGTCACCGACTTCCGCTTCCTCGGCGGCCCGGGGCGCTACCGCGACTCCGGGATGATGGGCGTGCCCGAGAACGACGCCCCCGGCTGCTTCTGGCGGGCCGACGTGGACGAGGCGGCGGACCACCTGGTCGCCGTGGTCCGCGAGGTCCGGCCGCAGGTGCTGGTCACGTACGACGACAACGGCGGCTACGGGCACCCGGACCACATCCAGGCGCACCGGGTCGCGATGCGCGCGTACGAGCTGGCCGCCGATCCGGCGCACCGTCCGGAGCTGGGCGCCCCCTGGCGGATCGCCAAGGTGTACTGGAACCGGATGCCCAACTCGGTGCTCGCGGCCGGGCTCGCCAGGACCGCCGCCGAGTCGGCCTTCCCCGGCACCGCCCAACCCGCCGACGTGCCGGGGGTGGTGGCCGACGAGGTGGTCACCACCGTGCTCGACGGCTCCGGGTACGCCGGGCACAAGGCCGCCGCGCTGGCCGCGCACGCCACCCAGATCACCGTGAACGGCGCCTCCTTCGCGCTCTCCAACCACCTCGGCCAGCCGCTGTTCGCCACCGAGTACTACCAACTGGTGCGCGGCCAGGCCGGGCCGGAGCGGCCCGAGCGCGACCTGTTCGCCGGCCTGGCGGTCACCGACCCGACTGCCGGCGAGACTCCCAGCGAGGTGAACGCCCGATGACCGCGCCCGCCGCCAAGCCGAAACGCCGTTCGATCGCGGTGGCCGCCCTCGGCACCCGCCAGCAGCGGCTGGCCGAGCCCCAACCCCCGCGCGCCGCCCGGATCGCGGCGTATGTCCTGTTCTTCCTGTTGGGCATCGCGGTGTCGGTCTGCGGATCCTTTGTGCAGGCCCTGTGGCCGCCCGTGGGAGTTCTGCTGGCGCTCGCCGCCACCGCCGCGACCTTCTACGCCGGCCTGCGGGTCACCGGCACCCGGCTGGGCGCCGCGCTGCCCGCGGCGGGCTGGTTCCTGGCGATGCTGATGCTGATGGTGCCCCGGCCGGAGGGCGACAACGTGCTGTGGTCCAACGCCACCTCGCTGGCCTGGCTGTTCATCGGCTCGATCCTGGGCGTGATCTGCGCCACCCTGCCGACCCGCACCAGCTGGTTCCCCGGCGTGCCCAACCCCCCTCGCTGACCCCGGCGGCCAGCCGCGTACGGTAGCGCACACAACGCGCAGTCAGGACCACTCCGCCGTACTCTCATACCGGAGGAACCGGACGTATCAGGATCTGTCCGAAGCCGTTCACCGCTCAGTTCTTCCCAGTATGGTGGTCCCGCAGTACGTCGTACCCGACCGCCGTTTGCCCCAGGCCCGGCGACCACGAACCGCGGTCGCGCCGCACGGCCCGCCCGCGAACCCGGAGCAGAGCAGCATTGAGCAGCCGCGAATCTGACAACGCCAACCCGACGCCCCGGCGTACGGGTCCGGACGCCTACCCGTCGGGCACGCCGCCCTACGGCACCCCGGGCCTCCCCGGCGGCGACCGGGCCGGGGCCGACGCCGGGTCGGGCGGCGAGGACGACGGTCCGAAGACCGAGACCACCCTGACCACCCGGGTCCGGATCAACATCCCCGGCTCGCGCCCGATCCCGCCGGTCGTCGTCCGCAGCACCGTCAAGAACGAGACTGCCAGGAACGATGATGGCCCGGCCGAGCAGGCCCGGTCCGCCGAGCCGGGCAGCCCGCGGCACCGCTCCGCGCCCGCCTCGCCCGTTCTCGGCGTGATGGACGGCACCCGCTCGGCCACCCCGCCGAACCTGCCGCCGGAGTGGCAGATCCCGTCGATCCCGCCGGCCACCTCGGAGTCCGAGTCCACCGGCGCGTGGTTCCGGCCGCGGCAGAAGAAGGCCCCGGCCGCCGAGCCCGCCCCGGCCGCGGTGGCGGCCGGCGCCCCGAGCGCGTCGGAGGCCCCGGCCGCGCCCGGCACCGCCGCCGAGGTCCGTCCGCAGTCCGCCCCGAACGGCGCCCGCCCGGCCCCGGCCGCCGGTACCGCCCGTCCGAACGGCCGCCCGCTGCCCGGCCAGGGCAAGGCGCCCGCCCCCGCCGCTCCCGCTTCGCCGTACGGCGCCGGGGCCCCGGGCGAGGAGCCCGGGGTGTACGAGGCCGCCGACCCGTTCGCGCCGGTCGCCGACCCGTTCGCCCCGACCGGCCACGACGCCGGTGCCCGCGGCCCGCGCGGCGGCCGTCCGCAGCAGCAGGCGCCGCGGCAGGGCGCGCCCCGGGCGAACGGTGCCCGGCCGAACGGGGCCCGCCCGAACGGCCCGCAGCAGGGCGGGCTGCCGCAGGCCGACCCGCTGGCCGGACCGAACCCGGACGACACCTCGGTGGACGGCTTCGCGCCGATCCGCGAGAACACCCCGCCGCCGGCCGCCATACCCGGCCTGCCCCGCGACGGCGTCCCGCGCGGCGCCGACGACCGTCCGCAGCCGGGCCTGTTCGCCTCGGCGCCGACCGGCGCCGACCCGTTCGCCACCCAGCGCCCGGCCGCCCCCGGCCAGGACCCCTTCGCCACCCCGGCGGGCCCCGGCGGGCTCTTCCCGGGCGCGCCCCAGCCCGCCGCCGGCGGGCCCCGGCAGGCCGGCCGCGACCCCGAGGCGACCGAGGTCACCCCGCTGCCGACCCCGGCCCCCGGCCCCGGCTCCCCGGCCGCCTCCGGCGGCCCGGGCGGTCCCGCAGCCCAGTCCGTCCCCGGGTCCGTGCCCGGTGCGACGCCCGTTCCCCCGCCCGGCCCGGCCCCCGCGAAGGCCGAGCCGGCCGCTCCCGCCAAGGCCAAGGCCAAGCGCGGCGGCGCGAAGAAGCTCGTCAAGCTCGGTGTCTACGCCTTCGGCGGCGTGCTCTTCCTCGGCGCCGCCGCGTACGGCACCGGCCTGATGCTCAACCAGTCCGACGTTCCCAAGGGCACCGTGGTGCTCGGCACGGACATCGGCGGCAACAGCCGTGACCAGGCGATCCACGCGCTGGACGCGTCCGTCGGCAAGGCCGGGCAGCAGCCGCTGAAGCTGAAGATCGGCGACCAGACGGTCGACCTCGACCCGACGGTCGCCGGGCTGACCTTCGACACCACGGCCACCGTGGACGGCCTCGCCGCGCACGACTACAACCCGGTCGCCGTGATCGAGTCGATCCAGGGCGGCACCAAGGCCGTCGCCCCGGAGGTCCGGGTCGACCGCGCCAAGCTCAAGGCCGCGCTGGACTCGCTGGCGGCCGGCTCGGGCCAGGGCCTCCAGGAGGGCTACGTCAAGTTCGCCGACAACGGCGACCCGGTCGTCGTCCCCGGCAAGGCCGGGCAGGCGGTGGACTCCAACGCCGCCATGGACGTGGTCGAGCAGGCCTACCGCGACCGCGCCGCCGGCAAGCCCGACCAGCCGATCGCGCTCGCCGTCACGGCCGCCCAGCCCAAGGTCTCCACCCAGGCCCTGCAGGCCGCCGCGGACAGCCTCGGCAAGCAGGTGACCAACGGGAAGATCCACCTCCTGGCCGGCACCAAGCCCTGGGACTTCGGCGCGAAGACCGCCGCCAAGGCGCTCACGCTGGCCCCGGACGCCTCCGGCAAGATCGCGCCCAAGTGGGACCTCGACGCGCTGAACTCCCAGCTGAACGGCGTGTTCGACAAGGTGAAGATCAAGAAGAACGGCCAGACCGCCGCGATCACCCCGCAGGACGTCGCGGACGCCGTCACCTCGTTGTTCGACAAGACCGGCGACAAGGAACGCACCTACAAGTTCACCGTCGCCTGACGGGCCGGGCACGAACGAGGGGCGGGACCGCCGCATCGAACGGACGCGGCGGTCCCGCCCCTCGACAACTCCCCCTCCCGGTCAGCAAGATGTGACGCCACACCATCCGTCACAGTCACTCCGGGAGCCACGCCGATGGGCCACCGCCTCCAGCACCACCGGACGGCGCTGCTCGCCGGTCTCACCGTCCTGACGCTCTCCCTCGCACTCTGCTCCTGCTCCTCCGGGCCGGACGGCGCGGCCGCCGACGCGCTGCCGAGCGCCGCCGCCACGGTGCCCAAGCTCACCTCGATCGACATCAACGCGCACGACCGCGCCCAGCTGCGCCAGGGCGGCACCCTGAACCTGGCGATCGCCCAGTTCTCCCACCAGTGGTCGCCGATCCACAGCGACGGCACCGAGTCCTCGACCGTCGCCGTCAGCAAGCCGCTGCTGCCGACCTTCTTCCGCTCGGACGCGGCCGGCACCCAGACCGTCAACCCGGCCTACCTCCAGGAGGCCCACGCCGAGGTCAGGGACGGCCACCAGGTGGTCACCTGGACGCTCAACCCGAAGGCCCACTGGTCCGACGGCACCCCGATCACCTGGCGCGACATCGAGGCCAACTGGCACGCCCTGAACGGCAAGGACCCGGCCTACCGGCCCTCCAGCACCTCCGGTTTCGAGCTGGTCAGCTCGGTCGAGCGGGGCAAGGACGACTTCCAGGCCGTGATGACCTTCGACCGGCCGTTCTCCGAGTGGCAGTCGATGTTCAACGGCGCCGCCAACGCCCCGCTGCTGCCCGCGAGCAGGGTCTCCACCCCGGACCTGTTCAACTCGGCCTACCTGGACGCGATCCCGCTCACCGCCGGCCCGTTCAAGGTCGACCGCCTGGACCCGGCCGCGCAGACCGTCACCCTGGTCGTCGACCCGAACTGGTGGGGCGACAAGCCGATGCTGGACCGGATCGTCTTCCACGCCATGACCCCCGACGCGATGGGCGCCGCCTTCGCCAAGGGCCAGATCGACCTCTTCAACAACGGCCCCGACCTGGCCGGCTACCAGGTCATCAAGAACACCAAGGGCGCGGCCGTCCGCCGGGCCGGCGGGCCGGACTTCCGGCAGCTCACCCTGAACGCCCGCAGCCCGCTGCTGGGCGACGCGACCGTCCGCCAGGCCGTGTTCCAGGCGATCAACCGGGACGCCCTGATCCGCGCCGACCTCAACGGCCTGGACTGGCCGGCCGTCCCGCTCAACAACCACCTGCTGGTCGCCAACCAGAACGGCTACCGCGACAACTCCCTCGGCCTGTCCCGCTTCGACCCGGCCGAGGCCGCCCGCAAGCTGGACTCGGCGGGCTGGAAGCTCGACGGCGACGTGCGGAAGAAGGACGGCCACGAGCTGAACCTGCGGATGATCGTTCCGGCCGGGGTCGCCGTGGCCCAGGGCGAGTCGGCCTCCATCTCCAGGATGCTCAAGGACGTCGGCGTCAAGGTCACCCCGGTGACCGCCGCCCCCAACGAGTTCTTCGACAAGTACGTCAACCGCAACGACTTCGACATCGCCGTCTACGCCCTGCTCGGCACCCCGTTCCCGGCCAGCGGCAGCCGCGCCAGCTACGCCCAGAACAGCGCCAACAACCGCGCCGGCGCGGGCAGCGCCGCGGTGGACGCCGCTCTCGACCGGGCGGGCGCCGCGCCCGACGCCGGCACCGCCTCCGAGGCGATCAACCAGGCCGACGGCGAACTCTGGAAGGTGGCCGGCGTGCTGCCGCTCTACCAGCGCCCGCAGCTGTTCGGCGCCCGCGCCGACCTCGCCAACATCGGTGCGCAGGGCCTGTCCGACATCGTCTGGGAGAACGTCGGCTTCACCAAGTAGGCCCCCGCCTCAGCCGTGCAGGGTCTCCCGCCAGTAGTGGCAGGCACTGCGCCGGCCCGGCAGCTCGGCCCCGTCCTCGTCCGCCACCGGCACCAGCGGCGGGAGTTCGGTCAGGCAGCGGTCCTGCACCCGGTCGCAGCGGGGGTTGAAGGCGCAGCCCTCGGGGATCCGCAGCAGGTTGGGCGGCAGGCCCTTGATGGCGTGCAGGTTCTGGCCCTTCTGGTCCAGCCGCGGGATGGAGTCCAGCAGGCCCCGGGTGTACGGGTGGGCCGGGCGTGCGTACAGCTCGTGCACCGGGGCGGTCTCGACGATCCGGCCCGCGTACATCACCGCGATCTTGTCGGCGACGTCGGCGACCACGCCCAGGTCGTGGGTGATCAGGATGAGCCCCATGTGGAACTCGGCCTGCAGCTCCGCCAGCAGGTCCATCACCTGGGCCTGGACGGTCACGTCCAGCGCGGTGGTGGGCTCGTCCGCGATGATCAGGTCCGGTTCCAGGGCGAGCGCCATGGCGATCATGATGCGCTGGCGCATGCCGCCGGAGAACTGGTGCGGGAAGTCGCCGACCCGCTGCTTGGCCGCCGGGATGCGCACCCGGTCCATCAGCTCCACGGCCTTCGCCCGGGCCTCGGTACGGGACAGCCCCTGGTGCGTCCGGAACATCTCGCCGAGCTGGTAGCCCACGCTGAGCACCGGGTTGAGGGCGGACAGCGCGTCCTGGAAGATCATCGCGATCTTCCGGCCCCGGACCGTCCGCCGGAGCTTGGGGCTCATGGTCAGCAGGTCCTCGCCCCGGAACAGGATCCGCCCCGCGGTGATCCTCCCGGGCGGCGTGTCCAGGATGCCCATGACCGCCTGCGCGGTCACCGACTTGCCCGAGCCGGACTCGCCCAGCACCGCCAGGGTCTCCCCCGCCGCCACCGAGTAGCTCACCCCGTTGACGGCCTTGGCGACGCCGTCCTGGGTGTGGAACTCGATGTGCAGGTCGTCGACCTCCAGCAGTGGGGTCCCGGGCACCAGGTTCTCCCGACCGCCGCCGGTCACCTCCACCATGTCCATCCGGGCAGCCCTCCTCAGCGCAGTGGCGAGCATCGACAGGCGCAGAGCAACTATCAAGGAACAGCGCGCACTTGGGGAGGCTGCGGGAGATCTCGGTTGCATCACGGCGAAGGGCGCGCCCTCGGCGCGAGGACGCGGCCCGGGTGCGCGAGGTCAGTCCGCGCCCTGTCCGTTCTCGCGCTCCGCCGCGCTCTGCCCGATCTCGCGCTCCGCCGCGCTCTGCCCGATCTCGCGCTCCGCCGCGCTCTGCCCGATCTCGCGCTCCGCCGCGCTCTGCCCGATCTCGCGCTCCGCCGCGAAGTGACACGCCGAGTCGTGGAACGCCGCCCCCTCCAGCCAGCTCGGCGAGGCCAGCAGCGGCACCTCGACCACGCACCGCTCCTGCGCCTTCCAGCAGCGGGTGCGGAACCGGCACCCCGAGGGCGGGTTGGCCGGCGAGGGCACGTCCCCGGTGAGCACGATCCGGTCGCGGGACTCGCGCGCCGTCGGGTCCGGCACCGGCACCGCCGAGAGCAGCGCCTGGGCGTACGGGTGGGTCGCGTGGTCGTAGATCTCCGTGTCGCTGCCGATCTCGACCACCTTCCCCAGGTACATCACCCCCACCCGGTCGGAGATGTGCCGGACGATGGAGAGGTCGTGGGCGATGAACATGTACGACAGGTTGAACTCGCCCTGCAGCTGCTCCAGCAGGTTGATCACCTGCGCCTGGACGGACACGTCCAGAGCGGAAACCGGCTCGTCGCAGATGATGATCTCCGGCTTGAGCGCCAACCCCCTTGCGATGCCGATGCGTTGGCGCTGGCCGCCGGAGAACTGGTGCGGGTACCGGTTGATGTACTCGGGGTTGAGCCCGACCACGTCCAGCAGGTCCTGGACGGCCCTGCGGCGGTCACCCCTGGGCGCCACCTCGGGGTGGATCTCGTACGGCTCCCCGATGATGTCGCCGACCGTCATGCGCGGGTTCAGCGAGGTGTACGGGTCCTGGAACACCATCTGGATGTTGCGCCGGACGGCCTTCAGCGCGCTGCCGGACAGCCGGGAGATCTCCTCCCCCTTGTACCGGACGGACCCTCCGGTGGCCGGTTCCAGGTTCATCAGCACCTTGGCCAGCGTGGACTTCCCGCAGCCGGACTCGCCGACGATGCCGAGCGTCTCGCCCTGCATCAGGTCGAAGCTGACCCCGTCCACCGCCTTGACCGCGCCGACCTGCCGCCTGAACAGCACGCCCCGGGTCAGCGGGAAGTGCTTGACCAGGTTCCGGACCTCCAGGATCGGCTCGCCGCGCGGCACCTCCTGGTCGAAGGCGGCTTCCTGCGGCACCGCCCCGCTCGTCGCGCTGGCCCCGTTAGCGGTCATGGAGGGTCTCCTTCCAGAAGAAGCAGGCGCTGCCGCGCCCCTCCAGCGGTGTGCCGTCGTCCTCGGCGACCGGGAACAGCTCCGGCACCTCGACCCGGCAGACGTCCTGCGCCCGGGGGCAGCGCGGGTTGAAGGCGCAGCCCCTGGGGATCCGCAGCAGGTTGGGCGGCAGGCCCTTGATGGCGTAGAGCTCCTGGCCCTTCTGGTCCAGCCGCGGGATGGAGTCCAGCAGGCCCCGGGTGTACGGGTGCGCGGGCCGCGCGTACAGCTCGTGCACCGGGGCGGTCTCGACGATCCGGCCCGCGTACATCACCGCGATCTTGTCGGCGACGTCGGCGACCACGCCCAGGTCGTGGGTGATCAGGATGAGCCCCATGTGGAACTCGGCCTGCAGCTCCGCCAGCAGGTCCATCACCTGGGCCTGGACGGTCACGTCCAGCGCGGTGGTGGGCTCGTCCGCGATGATCAGGTCCGGTTCCAGGGCGAGCGCCATGGCGATCATGATGCGCTGGCGCATGCCGCCGGAGAACTGGTGCGGGTAGTCGTTCACCCGCTGCTTGGCCGCCGGGATGCGCACCCGGTCCATCAGTTCGACGGCCTTCGCCTTCGCCTCCGCGCGGGAGGTGCCCCGGTGGGCCCGGTACATCTCGCCGAGCTGGTAGCCCACGCTGAGCACCGGGTTGAGGGCGGACAGCGCGTCCTGGAAGATCATGGCGATCTTCCGGCCCCGGATCCTCCGCCGCTCGTCCTTGCCCATCTTCAGCATGTCCCGGCCGCGGAAGCGGATCTCCCCGCGCGGGATCCGGGCCGGCGGCATGTCCAGGATGCCCATGATCGCCTGCGCGGTCACCGACTTCCCGGAGCCGGACTCGCCCAGCACCGCCAGCGTCTCGCCCGCCCGGACGCTGTAGTTGACCCCGTTGACGGCCCGGGCGACGCCGTCCCGGGTGACGAACTCGACGTGCAGGTCCCGTACGTCGAGCAGCGGCCCCTCGTACGGCACCTCCCGCTCGTGCCTGCCGGTGTCGGTTTCCACGGCTGTACTCACGACGCGCTCCCCTCGCTCAGCGAAGCTTCGGGTCGAGGGCGTCGCGCACCGCGTCGCCCATCATGATGAAGGCCAGCACGGTGACGGAGAGCGCCGCGGCCGGGAAGAACAGCACGTACGGTGCCGTGCGGATCACCTTCTGGGCGGAGGAGATGTCGATGCCCCAGGAGATGGTCGGGTCCTGCAGACCGATGCCGAGGAAGCTCAGCGTCGCCTCGGTGGCGATGTAACCGCCGAGCGCGATGGTGGCGACCACGATCACCGGGGCGATCGCGTTCGGCAGGATGTGCCGGAACATCAGCCGCCCGGTCCCGGCGCCGAGCGCCCGTCCGGCCATCACGTAGTCGGACTGCTTGACGGTCAGCACCGCGCCGCGCATGACGCGGGCGATCTGGGTCCAGCCGAGCACGCCCAGCGCGATGACCACGCTCCACACCGTGCGGGTGCTGAAGGCGTTCAGCAGCACCAGGGCGCCGAGCAGCAGCGGGATGCCGAAGAAGATGTCGACGATCCGGGAGATCACCGCGTCCACGGCGCCGCCGAAGTACCCGGCGACCATGCCGGTCAGCCCGCCGAGCACGGTGACCGCGGCGGTCACGCAGATGCCGACGGTGACCGAGGCGCGAGCGCCGTAGACGACCCGGGCGAAGATCGAGCGGCCCTGGGCGTCGTAGCCGAACCAGCCGGCCCCGAACACGTCGCCCCAGTCCGGCCGGCGCAGGTAGTCGTTCACCAGGTCGGCCTTGCGCGGGTCGGCGTCGGTGAAGGCGTACGGGAAGATCGCCATCACCACCAGCAGCAGGATCAGCACCGCCGAGAGCAGGAAGATCGGCCGCCGGCGCAGGTCCCGCCAGGCGTCGCCCCAGAGGCTGCGGGCCTCCTCCCGCTTCTCCACGTCGCGTTCGACTAAGGTCTCCTGCTCGACCGCCATGCCCTGCTCGCCCGCGTAGTCCAGGCGCGAGACGCCGGGCTTGGGGTGCGGTTCGTACGAGTCCTCGTCGTGGATGTCAGACATAGCGGATCCTCGGGTCCAGGACCGCGTAGAGCAGGTCGACGAGCAGGCTGGCGACCAGGTAGACGATCACCAGGACGGTGACGATGCCGACCACGGTGGGGCCTTCCTTGGTGTTGATCGCCCGGTACAGGACGTTGCCGATGCCCTGCACGTTGAAGATGCCCTCGGTGACGATCGCGCCGCCCATCAGCGCGCCCAGGTCGGTGCCGAGGAAGGTGACCACCGGGATCAGCGAGTTGCGCAGCAGGTGCCGGAAGACGATGGTGCGCCGGGGCAGGCCCTTGGCGACGGCCGTGCGCATGTAGTCGGCCCGCAGGTTCTCGCCGATCGAGGTCCGGGTCAGCCGTGCCACGAAGGCGAGCGAGAGCGAGCCCAGCACGAAGGCCGGCAGGACGAGTTGGGAGAGGTCGTAGCTGTCCTGCACGGTCGGGGTGACCCAGCCGAGATTGGTGGCGAAGACGGTCTGCGCGATGTACGCCAGCACGAAGACCGGGATCGAGATCACCACCAGGGTCAGGACCAGCACCAGGGTGTCCGGGATGCTGCCGCGCCGCAGTCCGGAGACCACGCCGAGGGTGAGGCCCAGGATCACCTCGAACACGAAGGCCAGCAGCGCGAGCCGGATGGTGACCGGGAAGGCGCCGGCCATGATGTCCGAGACCGGGCGGCCGGTGAAGCTGGTGCCGAAGTCGCCCTGGAACAGGTTCCCCATGTAGTGCAGGTACTGCTTCCAGAGCGGCTGGTCCAGGAAGTACTTGTGCTTGATGCTGGCCACCACCGCCGGGTCGGCCGCCTTCTCGCCGAACAGCGCCGACACCGGGTCGCCCGGCAGGGTGTAGACCATCACGAAGATCAGCAGCGTGGTACCGAAGAACACCGGGACCATCTGCAGCACCCGCCGCAGCACGTAACTGCCCATCCGAGCCTCCTTCCAGGGCTTGCCGACCGGGGGCGGTCGGCCGAGCGGACCGGGCCCCGCCCTCCGTGCGGGGAGGGCGGGGCCGGAGTGGGGGCGGGTCAGCCCTTGACCTCGACCTCGGTCCAGGCCGGGTTGCCGAAGGAGTCGAACTTCACGTTCTGCACCTTGGTCGAGTAGCCCGAGTTGGTGCGGTAGTACCAGAGCGGGATGGCCGGCATGCCGCTCGGCAGCACGGCCTCGGCGCTCTGGTAGCCGCTCACCGTGTCGGCGACGCTGGCGGCCGCGTCGGCCTTGGTGGCCGCGTCGTCGAACTGCGGGCTGCTGTAGCCGAAGTCGTTGGAGGCCGCGCCGGTGCGGTACACGTCGGACAGGAAGTTGGCGTTCAGCGGGTAGTCCTGCACCCAGCCGGTGCGGAAGGCGCCGTTGAGCTGGTGGCTGGTGATCGCCGCGCGGGCGGTCTTGAAGTCGGGCTTCGGGTCGCCCAGGCAGTCGACGCCGGTGTTCTGCCGGATCGAGTTGCAGACCGCGTCGACCCACTCCTTGTGGCCGCCGTCCGCGTTGTAGGTGATCAGCAGCTTGTTGCCGGGGACGCCGCCGCCCTCCTGGATCAGCTGCTTCGCCTTCGCCGGGTCGAACTTGCAGAAGTCGCCGCAGGCGCCGTCCTTGTAGCCCTCCACGCCCTCCGCGACCCAGGCGGTGGCCGGCTTGCGGGAGCCCTGCAGCACGGTCTTGGTGATGGTGCCGCGGTCGATCGCCATCGACAGGCCCTGGCGCACCTTGGCCTTGTCCGGCGAGGACCAGTCGGACTGGTAGAGCGTGAAGCCGATGTTCTGGATCGCGCCCTGCGGGGCGTCGATGGCCCGGTCGCCGAGGTCGCTCTTGTACGTCGCCAGCGCGGACGGCGGCACCTGGTCCATCACGTCCAGGTTGCTGGACTGCAGGTCCGCGTAGGCGGCCTCGGACGTGTTGTACATCTTGAAGACGATGCCGCCGTTCTTCGGCTTGTCCACGCCCTGGTAGCCCGGGAAGGTCTTGGTGACCACCTCGCTGTTGTGCGCCCAGCTGACGAACTGGTACGGGCCGTTGCCCACCGGCTTCTGCCCGTACCCGGCCGGGTCCTTGAAGAAGCCGTCCGGCAGCGGCGAGAAGGCGATGTAGCCGAGCTTGTACTCGAAGTACGAGACCTTGTGGCTCAGGTTGACGGTGAAGTGCAGGTCGTCGGTGACGGTCAGTCCGGACATCTTGTCCGTGGTGGGCTTCCCGTTGGTCGGGTGGACGTCCTGGTAGCCCTCGATGTCGGAGAACCAGGAGCTGTTGATCTGGCCGTTGGCCGGGTTGGCGCCCCAGTTCCAGGCGTCCACGAAGTTCTTGGCGTGCACCGGGGTTCCGTCGTGGAACTTCCAGCCGTCCTTCAGCGTGACCTTGAAGGTCTGCGAGTCGCTGGTGTCGATCTTGTCCGCGACCTGCATCCGGATCTTGGCGGTGCTCGGGTCGTAGTCCACCAGCCCCTTGAAGAGGTTCTGGATGATGCGACCGCCGCCGACCTCGTTCGCGTTGGCGGGCTGCAGCGGGTTCTGCGGCTCACTGCTCTGGTAGCTGAAGGTCTTGCTGGCGTCCGACGAACTGGTTCCGCCGCCGCCGCCGCTGCTGCACCCGGTGGCCACCAGGACCACGGACGTCGCAGCGGCGAGGACCAGGCGAGCGCGGGCGGCTACGGGCATGGAGGTCCCTCCTCAGGGGTGTGTGTCGCATCACACCCCATGAGAAGCGCGCCCCGGCGACGGCGCGAGCCGGGTGCACCCGGACGGGTGCCGCGACCCGCTGCCGAGTTGACGCGGCGCCGGATCGGCGCAGTGCCCCGCCGGAAGCCCGGTCGCAAGCCCGGTCGCAAGCCCGGTCGGAACGCCGGAAGGGCCCGTGGCCGAAAGCCACGGGCCCTTCCGGGTGCGTACGGGCGGGTCAGGCCGCGGCCGACTCCCGGACCTCGGCGAAGTGGCAGGCCGACTCGTGCGCGGCCGGGCCCTCCAGCGTGGTCGGGATCGCCAGCAGCGGGACCTCCTCCGCGCAGCGCTCCTCCGCCTTCCAGCAGCGGGTGCGGAAGCGGCAGCCGGACGGCGGGTTGGCCGGCGAGGGGATGTCCCCGCTGAGGATGATCCGCTCGCGGGACTCGCGCGCCGTCGGGTCCGGCACCGGCACCGCGGAGAGCAGCGCCTGGGTGTACGGGTGGGTGGCGTTGTCGTAGATCTGCTCGTCGGAGCCGATCTCGACCATCTTGCCCAGGTACATCACGCCGACGCGGTCGGAGATGTGCCGGACGATGGAGAGGTCGTGCGCGATGAACATGTACGACAGGCCGAACTCGCCCTGCAGCTGCTCCAGCAGGTTGATCACCTGCGCCTGGACGGACACGTCCAGGGCGGAGACCGGCTCGTCACAGATGATGATCTCGGGCTTGAGCGCGAGGCCGCGGGCGATGCCGATGCGCTGGCGCTGACCGCCGGAGAACTGGTGCGGGTACCGGTTGATGTACTCCGGGTTCAGACCCACGACGTCCAGCAGGTCCTGGACGGCCTTGCGGCGGTCGCCCTTGGGCGCCACCTCGGGGTGGATCTCGAAGGGCTCCCCGATGATGTCGCCGACCGTCATGCGCGGGTTCAGCGAGGTGTACGGGTCCTGGAACACCATCTGGATGTTGCGCCGGACGGCCTTGAGGGCCGAGCCCGACAGCTGGGAGATGTCCTCGCCCTTGAACAGCACCTGGCCGGAGGTGGCCCGCTCCAGGTTCATCAGCACCTTGGCCAGCGTGGACTTGCCACAGCCGGACTCGCCGACGATGCCGAGGGTCTCACCCTTCTTCAGCTCGAAGGAGATGCCGTCGACCGCCTTGACGGCGCCGACCTGCTTCTTGAACAGGATGCCCTGGGTCAGCGGGTAGTGCTTGACCAGGTCCTTGACCTCCAGGATGTTCTCAGCCATGGAGGGTCTCCTTCCAGAGGTGGCACGCGCTGCGGCGGCCGGTGAGCTCCTTGCCGTCCTCGTCCGTCACGTGGTGCAGCGCCGGGATCTCCGTGCGGCACAGGTCGGTGGCGACGTCGCAGCGGGGGTTGAACGCGCAGCCGGCCGGAACCTTCAGCAGGTTCGGGGGCAGGCCCTTGATCGCGTACAGCTCCTGGCCCTTCTGGTCCAGACGCGGGATCGAGCGCAGCAGGCCCTTGGTGTACGGGTGCGCGGGGTTCGCGTACAGCTCGTGCACCGGGGCGGTCTCGACGATCCGGCCCGCGTACATCACCGCGATCTTGTCCGCGACGTCGGCGACCACGCCGAGGTCGTGGGTGATCAGGATCAGGCCCATGTTGTACTCGGCCTGGAGCTCCGCCAGCAGGTCCATCACCTGGGCCTGGACGGTCACGTCCAGGGCGGTGGTGGGCTCGTCGGCGATGATCAGGTCGGGCTGCAGCGACAGCGCCATGGCGATCATGATGCGCTGGCGCATGCCGCCGGAGAACTGGTGCGGGTAGTCGTTCACCCGCTGCTTGGCGGCGGGGATGCGCACCCGGTCCATCAGCTCGATGGCCTTGGCCTTCGCCTCGGCCTTGGAGGCGCCCTGGTGCACCCGGAACATCTCGCCGAGCTGGTAGCCCACGTTGAGCACCGGGTTGAGGGCGGACAGCGCGTCCTGGAAGATCATCGCGATCTTCCGGCCGCGGATCCTCCGCCGCTCCTCGTTGCTCATCTTGAGCATGTCCTGGCCGCGGTACAGGATCTCGCCCTGGGTCACCTTGCCCGGGGGCATGTCCAGGATGCCCATGATGGTCTGGGCCGTCACGGACTTGCCGGAGCCGGACTCGCCGAGCACGGCGAGGGTCTCGCCGGCCGCGACGGAGTAGTTGACGCCGTTCACGGCCTTGGCGATGCCGTCCCGGGTGTGGAACTCCACGTGGAGGTCCTTGACCTCCAGGAGCGGGGTTCCGACTTCGAGACGGTCGCTCTTCTGGTTGTTCTTCTCGATCACGGTGGTCATCGGGTCGTCACCTCTTCTCTCAGCGGAGCTTCGGGTCGAGGGCGTCGCGCACCGCGTCGCCGAGCATGATGAAGGCCAGCACGGTGAGGCTCAGCATGCCGGCGGGGAAGAACAGCGCGAACGGAGCCGTACGGATCACCTTCTGGGCCGAGTTGATGTCGATGCCCCAGGAGATGGTCGGGTCCTGCAGACCGATGCCGAGGAAGCTCAGCGTCGCCTCGGTGGCGATGTAACCGCCGAGGGCGATGGTGGCGACCACGATCACCGGGGCGATCGCGTTCGGCAGGATGTGCTTGAACATGATCCGGCCGGTGCCGGCGCCGAGCGCCTTGGCCGCGGTCACGAAGTCGGCCTGCTTGACCGTGATCACCGAACCGCGCATGACACGGGTCATCTGGGTCCAGCCCAGGGCGACCAGCGCGAAGACCACGCTCCAGACGGTGCGCGAGGTGAAGGCGTTCAGGATCACCAGCGAGCCGAGCAGCAGCGGGATGCCGAAGAAGATGTCGGTGACGCGGGAGACGATCGTGTCGACCCAGCCGCCGAAGTAACCGGCGACCATGCCGGTGATGCCACCGAGGATGGTCACACCGAGGGTCACGCAGATGCCGACCACCACCGACGCGCGGGCGCCGTACAGGACGCGGGCGTAGATGCTGCGCCCCTGGAGGTCGTAGCCGAACCAGTCCGGCTGGAAGAAGTGGCTGTAGTTCGGCTTCGTCAGGTAGTGGTTGCGCAGGTCGCCGGCGCGCGGGTCCACCGAGGTGAACAGGCTCGGATCGATCGCGATGACGACCAGCAGCAGGATCAGCAGCGCGGAGATCACGAAGATCGGCCGGCGGCGCAGGTCCTGCCAGGCGTCGGAACCGAGGCTGCGCGCCTTCTCCGGCTTGGGCTCGGCGACCGCGGCGGCCGCCTGCGCCGGGACGTCCTCGACGTTCTTCTTCTCGGTCAGGTCAGGCATAACGGATCCTCGGGTCCAGGACCGCGTAAAGCAGGTCGACGATCAGTCCGGCAACCAGGTACACGATCACCAGGAAGGCCACGAAGCCGGCGACCGTCGAGCCCTCCTTCAGGTTGATCGCCTTGAAGAGCGCGTTGCCGACACCCTTGACGTTGAAGATGCCCTCGGTGACGATCGCGCCGCCCATCAGGGCGCCGAGGTCGGTGCCGAGGAAGGTGACCACCGGGATCAGCGAGTTGCGCAGCAGGTGAGTGGTGATCACCTTGCGGCGCGGCAGACCCTTGGCCACCGCGGTGCGGACGTAGTCGGCCTTGATGTTCTCGGCTATGGAGGTACGGGTGAGACGCGCCACGTAGGCCAGCGACAGCGAACCGAGCACGAAGGCCGGCAGCACCAGCTGCGTGATGTCGTTGGAGTCCTGGACGGTCGGCGTGACCCACTTCAGGTCGTCCGCGAAGACCGTCTGGAAGATGAAGCCCAGCACGGGGACCGGGATCGAGATCAGCAGCAGGGTGACGACCAGCGCGCCCTTGTCGAACGCCTTGCCGCGACGCAGACCGGCGAACAGGCCGACGCTGACACCCAGCACGATCTCGATGGCGAACGCGAACAGCGCCAGCCGGATGGTGACCGGCAGCGCCTCGGTGATCACGTCGAGCACCGGCCGCCCGGCCAGGGTCTTCCCGAAGTCCCCGGTGAGCATGCCCCCCATGTAGTCGAAGTACTGCTGGAGCATCGGCTTGTCCAAGCCCAGCGCGTGCTTCCGGGCAGCAAGCTGGGCCGGGTCCGGCGCCTTTTCGCCCCACAACGCTGCCACCGGGTCGCCCGGCAGCGCGTGCACCATCATAAAGATGAGCAAGGTCGTTCCGAAGAAGACCGGGATCATCTGGAGCAGTCGCCTCGCGACAAAACGCCCCATCGTGCCTCCATGTATGGCTCTGCTGGGCCCGTCAACCCAGAGAGATAAGTCGGCGTGCCAACGGCCGGTACCAGTCCTCGCCCTTGTGGGGATGGGACGGGCACCGGCCGTTGGCACTGGGTCAGGCGGTGCCGACCGATTACTTCTTGACCTCGACGTCGGTGAAGACCGGGTCGCCGAAGGAGTCGAACTTCACGTTCTGGACCTTGTTGGAGTAGCCGGAGCTGGTCTTGTAGTACCAGAGCGGGATGGACGGCATGTCCTTGGCCAGAACGGCCTCGGCCTGCTGGTACAGCTCGGCGGTCTTCTCGACCGAGGTCGCGGCGTCCGCCTCCTTCGCCAGCTTGTCGAACTCCGGGCTGGAGTAGTGGGAGTCGTTGGAGGACGCACCGGTGCCGTAGACGTCACGCAGGAAGTTGGCGTTCAGCGGGTAGTCCTGCTGCCAGCCGGTCCGCATCATGCTCGGGACCTGCTGCTTGGTGACGAGGTCGCGGACGGTCTTGAAGTCCGGCTTCGGGTCACCGATGCACTCGACGCCGGTGCTCTGCCGGATCGAGTTGCAGACCGCGTCCACCCACTCCTTGTGGCTGCCGTCGGAGTTGTACATGATGCTGAGCTTGCCGCCGGGGACGCCACCGTTCTCGGTGATGAGCTGCTTGGCCTTCGCCGGGTCGAACTTGCAGGCGTCGCCGCAGGTGCCGGCCTTGTAGCCCATGACGCCGGGCGCCACGAACGCGTCGGCGGCCTGGCGGTTGCCGTTCAGGACGGTCTTGGTGATGGTGTCGCGGTCGATCGCCATCGAGATGCCCTGGCGGATCTTGGCGGCCTTGTCCTTGTCCAGGGAGGACCAGTCCGCGTTGTACAGCGCGAACGAGATGTTCTGGATGGCGCCCTGCGGCTGGTCGACGGCGCGCTTGCCCAGGTCGTCCTTGAACTTCGGCAGGTCGGTCGAGTCGACCTGGTCCAGGACGTCCAGGGTGTCGGACATCAGGTCCTTGTACGCGGCCTCGCCGGTGGCGTAGTTGCGGAAGACGATGCCGCCGTTCTTCGGCTTGTTGCTGCCCGCGTACTTGTCGTAGGCCTTCACGGTGATGGCCTTGTTGTGCTCCCACGAGACGAACTGGTAGGGGCCGTTGCCGACCGGCTTCTCGCCGTAGCCGGCCGGGTCCTTGAAGAAGCCCTCGGGCAGCGGGGAGAACGCCGAGTAGCCGAGCTTGTACGTGAAGTACGAGACCGGGCTGGTCAGCTCGATGGTGAAGTGGGTGTCGTCGACGATCTTCAGGCCGGACATCTCGGTGCCGGTCGGGTCGCCCTTCTCCGGGTGGACGGCGTCGTAGCCGACGATGTCGGAGAACCAGGACGAGTTGATCTGGTTGTTCTTGACGTTGGCCGACCAGTTCCAGGCCTTCACGAAGGACGCGGCGGTGACCGGGGTGCCGTCGTGGAAGGTCCAGCCGGACTTCAGCGTGACGGTGTAGTTCTTGGCGTCGGTGGTCTCGATCTTGTCGGCCACCTGGTTGCGCAGCGCACCGGTCGCGGGATCGTAGTCGACGAGCCCCGTGAAGAGGTTCTTGATGATGCGGCCGCCGATGGTCTCGTTGGCATTGGCCGGCTGGAGCGGGTTCTGCGGCTCCCCGCTCTGGTAGCTGAAGACGCCCGCGGCGTTGACCGCGCCGCTGTCCGAGCTGCCCCCGGAGGAGTCGCTGCTACCACTGCTGCTACAAGCAGTCGCGGCGAGCGCGACAGCGACAGCTGCGACAACCCACTTGGCCTGGCTCACACCACGCATCGGTGTGCCTCCTGAATTCGACGTTACGACGAGGAGGGCACCACGGAACGGTTCTCACCGGGCCCGCAATGCCGTCCGCGCTCGTGGTTTCGGCGCGCACCCCTGCGCGTTAACCCTTGACCCGAGCCTGACTGGCTCCACTATCCGTCACGCACGGACACGAAAGTGACCAGTGACGATCTCAATTAGGTCACATGAACAGTCGGTAAGTTTCGAAAACCGGACATTTGAGACATAGCCAGACAGGCACCAAACGGACAGTCGTCACGGATGACGAACTGTCACGTCCGCTCAGCGAACACCTCGATGTGATGAGCGCTATTCCGTTAATAGCGGCCCCGACAACTTGGAGTAGTTGAAAAAGTTCGCCCCCCTCTCCATCGGAAAGGGGGGCGAAGCATTCCGGCCAAAGGCCGTTCAAGCCGTCCGGATCACGCCTTCTTGGCGCGCGAGGCAGTGCGTCCGCGGTCCTTCTGGTCCAGCACGACCTTACGGATGCGAACCGTCTCCGGGGTCACCTCGATGCACTCGTCCTCGCGGCAGAACTCCAGCGACTGCTCCAGCGAGAGCTTGCGCGGCGGGACGATCGACTCGGCCACGTCGGCGGTCGAGGACCGCATGTTGGTGAGCTTCTTCTCCTTGGTGATGTTCACGTCCATGTCGTCGGAGCGCGAGTTCTCGCCGACGATCATGCCCTCGTACACCTCGGTGCCCGGCTCGCAGAAGAGCACGCCGCGCTCCTGCAGGTTGGTCATCGCGAAGGCGGTGACCACACCGGCCCGGTCGGCGACCAGCGAACCGTTGTTGCGGGTGGTCAGGGGGCCGAACCACGGCTCGTGGCCCTCGTGGATCGAGTGGGCGATGCCGGTGCCGCGGGTGCTGGTGAGGAACTCGGTGCGGAAGCCGATCAGGCCGCGGGACGGCACGACGAACTCCATCCGGACCCAGCCCGAGCCGTGGTTGGACATGTTGTCCATCCGGCCCTTGCGGACGCCCATGAGCTGGGTGACGGCACCCATGTGCTCCTCCGGCACGTCCACGGTGAGGCGCTCGACCGGCTCGTGGACCTTGCCGTTGACCTCCTTGGTGACCACCTGAGGCTTGCCGACGGTCAGCTCGAAGCCCTCGCGGCGCATGGTCTCGATCAGGATGGCCAGCGCCAGCTCACCGCGGCCCTGCACCTCCCAGGCGTCCGGACGCTCGGTGTCCAGCACGCGCAGCGAGACGTTACCGATCAGCTCGCGGTCCAGGCGGTCCTTCACCTGGCGGGCGGTGACCTTGCGGTCCACCTTGACGCCGGACTTGGCGTCCGCGCCCTTGCCGCTGCCGCCGCGGCCGACCAGCGGCGAGGTGTTGGTGCCGATGGTCATCGAGATGGCCGGCTCGTCCACCGTGATCAGCGGCAGTGCGATCGGGTTCTCGGTGTCGGCCAGGGTCTCGCCGATCATGATGTCGGAGATGCCGGCGACGGCGCAGATGTCACCCGGGCCGGCCACCTCGGCCGGCTTGCGGGTGAGCGCCTCGGTCATCAGCAGCTCGGAGATGCGGACGTTCTGGATCGAGCCGTCGCGCTTGATCCAGGCCACGGTCTGGCCCTTGCGCAGCTCGCCCTGCTCGACGCGCAGCAGCGCGATGCGGCCGAGGAAGTTGTCGGCGTCCAGGTTGGTGACGTGGGCCTGGAGCGGCGCGTCCTCGTCGTAGCTGGGGGCCGGGACGTGCTCCAGCAGGGTGGAGAAGAACGGCTCCAGGTTGGTGCTGTCCGCGGGAACGGTGCCGTTCTCCGGCTTGGTCAGCGAGGCGACGCCGTCACGGGCGCAGGCGTAGACGATCGGGAACTCGATCTGGTCCTCGTCCGCGTCCAGGTCCAGGAACAGGTCGTAGGTCTCGTTGATGACCTCGTCGATCCGGGAGTCCGGACGGTCGGTCTTGTTGATGCACAGGATGACGGGCAGCCGGGCCGCGAGCGCCTTGCGCAGCACGAAGCGGGTCTGCGGCAGCGGGCCCTCGGAGGCGTCGACCAGCAGGACGACCGCGTCCACCATCGACAGACCGCGCTCGACCTCGCCACCGAAGTCGGCGTGGCCCGGGGTGTCGATGATGTTGATGGTGATCGGCGCGCCGCCGTCCTTCGGGTGGTACTTGACCGCGGTGTTCTTCGCGAGAATGGTGATGCCCTTCTCGCGCTCCAGGTCGTTCGAGTCCATCATGCGGTCGTCGAGCTGCTGGTGGGCGGCGAAGGCGCCGGCCTGCTTCAGCATGGCGTCGACCAGCGTGGTCTTGCCGTGGTCGACGTGGGCGACGATGGCGACGTTACGGATGTCGTTGCGCGTGGGCATGCCTAGCGGATTCTCCCGGAATCGTGGGTTACGGCGGGCCCGGCCGCGAGACGCGCACTTGCGGCCCCTTCGGCCGCCGCCACCCGTTCCGCCTGCTACTACCGGTCCACCCGCCGGGCATCTGGACATGCCTCGGCTTTTCCCTATGGTACGGGGAAGCGCCCAAAGGGGCGGAAACGAGCAGCTCGGGCGGGACCAAGATCACAGGTGGATCACCCGCTCCTCACCCCGCCGTCGCGCTCCGCCACCCTTGCGCCGGTGATCCGCTCCGGCCCTAGCGGCTCCAGCCCACGTCCTGGAAGCGCGGCCACCCGAAGCCCCACACCCCGACCCCGGCCACCCCGGTCCGCACCGCGACCAGCTCCGGCCGCTGGTACAGCGGCACCGAGTGCCCCAGCTGCCAGATCCGTACGTCGGCCTCCTGCAGCAGGTCCAGGCGGGCCACCGGGTCGAGTTCGGCGGCCGCCCGGTCGAACAGCCGGTCGATCTCCTCGGTGCCGCTGCGGCCGTAGTTGCCGCCCGGTTCGAGCGCGCCCTCCGCGTCCGGCCGGGGCTTGGCGTACGCGGCGCGCTGCTCGGCGGCCGGGCTGGGACCGGCCGGCCAGGAGAACAGCGCGAGGTCAAAGTCCCCGACGGCCAGGTGCTCCTGGACGTAGGTCTCGGCGGGCGCGGTCCGCGGCTTCACCGCGATGCCGGACTCGGCGAGGTCGGCGGTGAGCGCGTCGGCGGTGCGCTTGGCGGTCGCGGAGCCGGCCGGTACGAGCAGGGTGAGGGCGAGCTCCTTGCCGTCCTTGGTCCGGGTGCCGCCGTCCGGCCGCTTCCAGCCGGCCCCGTCCAGCAGCTGCGCGGCGTCGGCCGGTCCGGCCGCGGCGCTGTCGTCGCGGTAGCCCTCCTGGTCCCCGGCGAGCAGGTGGCTGCCGAGCGGGGCGCCGGGCAGCCCCAGCGGGGCGAGCGCGGCCTCGGCGATCCGCCGCCGGTCGACCGCCCGGCCCACCGCCCGCCGGACCGCCGCGTCGGCGAGCGGGCCGCGGGCCGCGTTGAGGGTGAGCTGGGTGAGCGAGGCGGCGGCCGCCCGGTGCACGGTGATCCCGGGCAGCGACTCGGCCCGCCGCAACACCTGCGCGGCCGCCTCGGGCGCGGCGGCAGGCGGGGCGCCGGGCGGGGCGGGCGGGGCGGCAGCCGGGGCGGCGGAGCCCGAGGCGCCGGCGGTGGCGGACCCCGAGGCGCCGGCCGTGGCGGCGGGCGGCACCGCCCGGTCCACCGCCGCGGTGAGCGGGGCGATGTCCAGCCGCTCCTGGCCCAGCGCGTCCAACCGCTGCTCGGGCGGCACGGCCAGGAAGTCGATCCGGTCGGTCTTCGGCAGGTCCCCCCACCAGAGCCGGTTGCTCACCACGGTGACCCGTCCACCCTTCGCGTCGTAGCTGGAGAGGGTGTACGGCCCAGCGCTCAGGTGGCCGACGCCGGTGAGCTCCCGGTTGAAGGCCGCAGCCGTGGAGGTCTCGGCGGCCGGGTAGAGCGGCCCGAACAGCGCGCGCCACTCGGCGTACGGCCGCCGGAAGGTCACCTTCACCTCGTGCGGGTCGGTGCCCTGGGTGACCGACTCGATGGCGTCGTACCCGGCCGGGTGCCCGCCCCGGTAGGCCGGGTCCTGCCCGGACAGGGCGGTCCGCTGGGCGATGAGGTCGGCGGCCGACAGCGGGGTGCCGTCGCTCCAGACGGCGTGCGGGTTGAGCCGGTAGGTGACCACCTGCGGCTGCTGCCCGGGCGGGGTGCACTCGGCGCCGGTCAGGTAGTCCGGGTCGGGGGCGAGCCGCCCGTGCTCGTCGGGCCGGAACAGCGAGGGGTACAGCGCGTGCGCGAGCAGCGCCGAGTCGGCGGTGGCGGCGCTCTGGTAGACGTTCAGCGTGGCCGGGACGCCGTCCAGCGCCCAGCGCAGCGTGCCGCCGTTCTCGACGGCGTCGCGGTCGGCGGGGCGGACGTCCCCGGTGGTGGCGGTGGGGTCGGCCGAGGCCGAGGCCGGGGCCGGGGCGGGCTCGGGGCCACGGACCGGGTCCCGGTCGTCGGAGCAGCCGCCGAGACCGGCGGCGAGCAGCAGCGCCACGGCTGCGGCGGTGAGCTGACGGACACGCATGGTCGCCATGGAACGCCGCCCGCCCGGCCCGGGCCGCGTCGACACGGCGGACCGCCGGGCGACTGCACCCGGACGGCCCAGTGCCCGGCTACAGCGCCAGCTCGAACCAGACGATCTTGCCCTTGGGCGTGCGCCGACTGCCCCAGCGCTCGGCCAGCAGGCTGACCAGCTGCAGGCCCCGCCCGCCCTCGTCGGTCTCCTGGGCGCGCCGCTGCCGGGGCTGGGCGTAGCCGTCGTCCCAGACCTCGCAGACCATGCTGCGCTCGCGCAGCAGCCGCAGCCGGATCTCGCCCCGTCCGTGCTTGAGCGCGTTCGTGACCAGCTCGCTGACCAGCAGCTCGGTGGTGTCGACCAGTTCCTCCAGGCCCCGGGACAGCAGCCAGCTGCAGGCCAGCTCACGGGCTTTGGCGACGGACGTGGGCTCGGGCGGCAGGAACCAGTTGCCGACGGCGTCCTCGGGGAAGGCGTGCACCTTGGCCATCAGCAGCGCGATGTCGTCCTCACCGTGGTGCGGGTCGAGCTCGCCGAGGACGTGGTCGCAGAGGTCCTCCAGGCCCTTGCCCCGGTCGGCGAGCGCGGCCCGGAAGGCGCGCAGGCCCTCGTCCAGTTGGTGCTTGCGGCTCTCCACCAGGCCGTCGGTGTAGAGGCCGAGCACGGCGCCGTCCGGGAGGGTCAGTTCGACCTCCTCGAAGGGCTCGCCGCCGACGCCGAGCGGCAGGCCGGGCGGCACGTCGAGCATCCGGGCGGGCTCGCCGGGGCTGAGCAGGACGGGCGGCAGGTGGCCGGCGTTGGCGAACACGCAACGGCGGGTGACGGCGTCGTAGACGGCGTAGACGCAGGTGGCCAGGTAGACCTCGCGGGCCTCCTCGTCGGCCGTCGAGGTGAGCCGGCCGTACGGGGCGGGCGGGCCGGCCGGGACGGAGTCGTCGCCGAGGCCGCGGGCGATCTCGTCCAGCGCGCCGAGCACCTCGGCCGGGTCGAGGTCGAGCATCGCCAGGGTCCGCACCGCGGTGCGCAGCTGGCCCATGGCGACGGCGGCGCGCAGGCCGCGGCCCATCACGTCGCCGATGACCAGCGCGGTGCGGTTGCCGGGCAGCGGGATGACGTCGAACCAGTCGCCGCCGACCTCGGTGTTGTTGTTGCTGGGCAGGTAGCGGCAGGCGATCTCCAGGCCGCTGGCGGCCGGGTTGCCCGGGGGCAGCAGGCTGCGCTGGAGGATCAGCGCCCGCTCGTGCTCGCGGCGGTAGAGCCGGGCGTTGTCGATGCAGACGGCGGCGCGGGCGACCAGTTCCTCGGCGATCGCCACGTCGCGGGCGTCGAAGGGTTCGCTGCCGATCGCCCGGGAGAGCTGGACCAGGCCGAGCACCTGGTCGCGGGCGACCAGCGGGACGATCAGGGTGGAGCGCAGCAGCGGGTCGCGGCCGGGCTCCGGGACGACGCTGCGGCCGGTGCGCAGCGCCCGGGCGTGCGGGGAGCGGCGGGGGTAACAGAGGGTGCCGCCGGCCTCGGCGATCGGCAGGCCGGTGACCGAGCCGAGCACCGAGGAGGCGCCGCCGAGCACGCTGGAGACGGCGACCCGGCGCAGTTCGCCGCTGCCGTCGGTGAGCACGGTGTCGCCGAGCCGGCCGGCGCTGGGGACGGTCTCGCCGGAGAGCAGCGCGGTGTACAGGTCGACGGTGGCGAGGTCGCAGAACGGCGGGACGACGACGTCGAGGAGCTCCTTGGCGGTGGTCTCCAGGTCGAGGGTGGAGCCGATGTGCGCGCTGGCCTCGTTGAGCAGGGCGAGGTTGCGGCGCACGCCGTCGGCCTCGCGCTCGGCGACGTGGCGGCTGGTGACGTCGGAGACCTGCCCGGCCACGCCCATCGGCTGCCCGGCCGAGCTGTTGAGCCGGTACAGCGAGACGGCCCACAGCCGGTTGCCGTCGCGGGTCGGGACGACGCCGTGGAAGCGCAGGTCGAAGACGGGCTCGCCGGTGGCGAGGACCTTGCGCAGGGCGGCGGTGAGCCGGTCGGCCTCGGAGGGCGGGAAGAGGTCGTGCGGGGTGAGGCCCTCGAGGTCGGTGGGGACCAGGCCCATGCCGGCGGCGAAGGCGTCGTTGACCCGCTGCAGCCGCAGCCGGTCGTCGAAGAGCACGAAGCCGGTGGGGGTCTGGCCGAAGACGGCCTCGGAGGCGGCGAGGTCGGTCTCGATCCGGCGCAGTCGGCCGAGGTCGACGGCCAGGCAGGTGGCGCCCGCGGTGGGCAGGGCGCTGTCGGGCATCAGGTAGAGCTCGGCGAGGCCCTCGCCGCCGCCGGCGTCCCGGTACGGGGTGGTTCCGACCCACTCCTCGCCGGCCAGGGTGCGCTCGAGCCGGGCGCGGCCGCGCTGCCAGAGCTCGCGGGGCACGAAGGTGGTGATCGGGTCGGCGCCGACGGCCTCGGCGGCGGGGACGCCGAAGAACTCGGCGGCCCGCTCGCTCCACTGGCTGATCCGCCCGTCGGGGCCGATCGCGAAGGTGGCGACCCGGATGTAGTCGTAGATCGAGCCCGGGTCCCCGGCGCCCCAGGGCCTGGCCTCGGCGTCGGGTTGGGCGCCGCGGGCCGGTCCCGCGGTGCCGGTGCCCGGCGGGGCCGCCGGTACGGGCAGCTGTGGAGAACCGGCCTGCCCGGGTACAGCGGCATGACCGCTGCTGCTCGGCGCGTTCCGCGCCGGAGTGCTGTTCAACGGACCGACCCCTCCAACCCGCGACCGTCCGGATGTCGAGAAGACCGAGTATTCATCATCGAGGGGTGCGTTCACACGCCCTCAACATCACAACATCAGATCGGGCGAAGGTTTTTGTCCTACCGCCCGCGCAACCACAATGCCACGCTCGCGCCCCCTTCCGGAGCGCGCGCTCCCCCGGGGCGCCCGATGGCATGTGCGGCACGGTTCTCCTGCGGCTCTACTCGCGTCACTGCTCGCCGGGGTCACTACCCGGCAGCGCCAGCTCGAACCAGACCACCTTGCCGATCCCCTCGGCCCGGGCGCCCCAGTGCAGCGCCAGCCGGTGGACCAGCTCCAGGCCCCGGCCGCCCTCGTCGGCCTCGGCCGCGTGACGCTCCCGGGGCGGGTCCGGCAGTGGGTCGGAGACCTCGACCAGCAGCGTCTCGCCGAGCGTCAGCCGGACCCCGATCGGGGCGCTGGTGTACCGGACGGCGTTCGTGACCAGCTCGCTGACCAGCAGCTCGGCGGTGTCGGTGAGGTCCTCGACGCCCCACTCGGCGAGCGTGGCGCGGACCAGCCGGCGGGCCCGGGAGACGGCGGTGGGCTCGGCGGGCAGGGTCCAGCCGGCCGTCGGGGCGCCGGCCTGGCCGTGCCCGAGCCGGGCCAGCAACAGGGCGACGTCGTCCGGCTCGCGGCCCTGCTCCATGGTGTCGAGCACCGCCTCGCAGGCGGCCTGGATCGAGGCGTACGGCTCCTGGAGCACGGTGATCAGCCGGCCGAGGCCGACGTCGAGGTCCTTGTCCCGGGACTCCACCAGGCCGTCGGTGCACAGCGCGAGCAGGCTGCCCTCGGGGATCTTCAGTTCGACGGATTCGAACGGAACTCCGCCCACACCGAGCGGGGCACCGGAGGGCAGGTCGAGGATCCGGCCGGCGCCGCCGGGCAGCGGGCCGCCGGTGCGGGTCGGCTCCGCGGTCTCCTCGCCCGGCACCACCAGCACCGGCGGGATGTGCCCGGCCTTGGCCACCGTCAGCATCGCCGTGCCCGGGTCGAAGACGGCGTAGACGCAGGTGGCGAGCAGCGCCTCGTCCGGCCCCTGGGCGAGGTCGTCGGCCAGCTCGTGGACGTGTCGCAGCAGGACGTCCGGCGGCAGGTCGAGGGCGGCCAGCACCCGGACGGCGGTGCGCAGCCGGCCCATGGTGGCGGCGGCCCGCAGGCCGTGGCCCATGACGTCGCCGACCACCAGCGCGGTGCGGTCGCCGGGCAGCGGGATGACGTCGAACCAGTCGCCGCCGACCTCGGTGCCGCTGCTGCCGGGCACGTAGCGGTAGGCGACCTCGACGCCGGTGGGCTGCGGGACCTGCTGCGGGAGCAGGGTGCGCTGGAGGGTGAGCGCGGCGGTGCGCTCGCGGGCGTACAGCCGGGCGTTGTCCAGCGAACTGCCCGCCCGGTCGGCGAGTTCGACGGTGAAGGCGAGGTCGTCGCGGTCGAAGCCCTCGCGGTAGCCGGCCCGGCTGACCAGCAGCAGGCCGATCACGATGCCGCGGGCGCGCAGCGGGACGACCAGCATCGAGTGCACGCCCAGGTCGCGGGCGGCCTGCATCTTGGGGTCGCCGGGGTAGGTGACGTCGTCGAGCTGGTCGGCGCCGGAGAGCAGCTCGGGCACGCCGGTGCGCAGCACCCGTCCGCAGGCGGACTCCTCGGCGAAGGTGATCCGGGCGCCGCGCCGGAGCATCACCTCGACCTCGGGGCCGTCCTGGACGGACGCGGTGCCGAGCTGGAGCAGCGAGGTGCGCCGGTCGTGGCCGTGCCGGGGCAGGTCGTCGCCGTGGGCGACGGCCTGGAGCAGGATCACCGCGGAGTGGTCGGTGAGCCGTGGGACGACGGAGCTGGCGAGTTCCTGGGCGATCCGGGCGGCGTCCAGCAGGTCGCCGACCCGGGAACCGAACTCGTTGAGCAGCGAGAGCCGGCGGCGGGCGTGCTCGACCTTGGCCACTGCACGGTAACGCTCCGTCACGTCCATCACGGTGCCGGAGATGCCGAGCACCCGGCCGGCGCGGTCGGTCATCCGGCTGTAGGAGATCGAGCGGTAGCCGGGCCGGGTGGTGACCGGGGAGGCGAGGGTGACGTCGATGACCGGCTCGCCGGTGGCCAGCACCTGGCGCTGGATCGCGGTGATCTCGTCGGCGGCGCGCTCGGGCAGGGTCTCGCCGGTGGTGCGGCCGACGTGGTCCTCCAGGGCGACGCCGTTCATCTCGGCCAGGGTCTGGTTGACGGCGGTGTAGCGCAGGTCGCCGTCCAGGATGGCGATGCCCAGCGGGGACTGCTCGAACAGCGCGTCGCGCACCGCGAGGTCCCGCTCGATGGCCCGTACGGCGGCCGCCTCGGCCAGGTTGACCTGCAGGAACGGGGTGCCGTCGCCGTCCACCAGCAGGGAGATCCGGGCGTCCACCGCGACCGGCAGGCCGTCCCGGTCGCGCAGCTCGGCGTTGCCCGCCCAGCGGCCGTTGCGCAGGGTGTCCTGGATCGCGATCCGGATCCGGGCGACCTGTCCCTGGTCCGGGATCAGCTCGTCGATCCGGCGGCCGACCAGCAGCTCGCTCGGCCAGCCGAGCAGCTCCTCGGCGGCCGGGCTCCACAGCACCACCCGGCCCGCGGTGTCCAGGATCGCGATGGCGACCTTCAGCATGTCCAGCAGGCTGCCCCCGGGCGGCGCGCCGAGGCCCGGTCCGGCGTCGGCCGGCCCGCCGGGGAACGGCCGGCCGGGGCGGCTGCGCACACCGGGCTGGACGCCGGATTCGGGGACGGCCGGGGTCGGCGCCGGCTGGACGGGGGGCGCGGCACCGGGGCCGGTGGGGGCGGCGGGGCCGGTGGGGCCGCCGCGTCGGCGCCCGGACGGCGGTTGCGGGGCGGTCGGCGGGGCGGCGCGGCGCAGTCGGGCGCGGGCTGCGGCGCCTCCCGAGGGGCCTGCTCGCCGCGCTGCCCCGCCGCCGTTCCCGGTTGTCGACACCGACGGGGCCTCCGGCTCTGGTCGGGATCGGCGGCGCCGGCTGGGGCGGCTCACCGATGGTGACGAATAGTGCCGAAAAGTGACATACCCAGCAGATCCCAGGCTATCCCGGCTCGCGGGTCCTCTTGTTCGATTGACCTATCCGGCGGCTCGCGCGTCGTCCGCCGCCGCGAGCAGTTCGGCGACGTGCGGCAGGACCTCGCGGTCGTGCTCGATCCAGTCCACGGAGTCCAGCTCCGCCGGGCCCAGCCAGCGCAGCTCGTCGTGGTCCGTCAGCAGGCTCGGCTCGCCGGCCAGCAGCTCGGCGGCCCAGAACCGCAGCTCCAGCCCCGGGCGCACGGTCCACGCACCGGGCAGCCGCCGCAGCGCCCGCGCCCGTACGCCCAGCTCCTCGAGCAGTTCCCGCTCCAGCGTCTGCGCCTCGGTCTCCCCCGGTTCGGCCTTGCCGCCGGGGAACTCCCAGCGCCCGGCCACCGCCGGTGGAGCGCTGCGCCGGGCGGCGAGCACCCGGCCGCCGCGGATCAGCGCGCCGCCGACGACGATCCTGAGCGGGGTGACGTCGGGGCTCTCGCCGGTCTGTTCCATGCCGCGACCCTACGGGGCGGGGTCGGCGGCCTCGGACTCGACCCAGTACATCTGCTTGTGGCCGCGCGCCTCGAAGTCGTCGGCGACGCGCCGTGCCTCGGCCTCGGCCAGACCCTTGGCGACCAGGAAGCGGTTGCCGTTGTCGTCCTGCCGCATCACCCGAAAGGTGCCCATGCGGGGAGGGTACCGGGCGGCCCGCCGGGTGTCCCCGGCCGGCGTGGGGGTCGGGCCGGGGACACGCCGTCGACCCTACGGGCCGCGCGCTACCGGCAGGTACGGGCCGCGTTAACGCTGCGTAACCGGCGGACCGGCTCAGGCGCGGCTCGGAACCGGGTCGGCCGCGGCTCGGCATCGGCTCAGGACCGGGTCAGGCGCGGAGGTCGGGCACCTGCTCGCCGGTGGACAGGCCGAGCGAGCGCCGGATCTCCACGCTGATCGGCACCGTCTTGGCGATCAGCGCCCGGGCCCGGCGCAGGTCGCCCGCCACGTCGCTGCCGGAGGCCGCGTCGTCCCAGGCGGTGGCCGCCTGGGTCTGGGTCTCGGCCAGCTTGTCGACCTTCGACTGGATGTCGGTCGGCCACTCGGCGGTCGGCTTGCGCAGCGCGGCGGCCTCGGCCCGGGAGGCCGCGGCCATCCGCCGGGCCCAGGAGCGGTACTCGGCGTCGGCGACGGCCACGTCCTTCTTCGGCTCCTCCGCGTAGGCCGCGTTGAAGCCCCGGACGGCGTCCAGGTAGGCCAGCTGGACCGAGGTCAGGGTGCGGCGGTCGGTGCGGACCGTCCCCAGGTGCTGGTCCTCGCGGTCCTCGAAGGCGCAGGTGACGTACCGTTCGCCGGCCGCCCAGTTGCCCGCGCTCGGGTAGAGGTAGACGTCGTCCATGCCGTCCGGGACGGCCCACTGGTCCAGCGCGTAGTCGTCGAGCACGGTGCGGCACAGCGCGGCGGCCCGCTCGCGCACGGCGGTCGCGCCCGGATAGGGGCCGGTGCCGTCGGGGATCCGGGCGCTGCCGGCCACCTCGCCGTGGTGCGGGTCCGAGCAGGCCACCCGGCGCACCCAGTAGACCGTCTCGTCGCCGTTCTCGTCCGTCTTCCCGCTCACGTCGGGCGAGTTGTAGCACTCCCCGGCCTTCAGGGCGGACCAGCGGACGGATCCGGCCGGGGGCTTCTGGGCGTACCCCCCGTCGCGCCCGTCCCGCGCGGAGCCGAAGTCCCCCGCCCCCAGGGCGAGCGACAGCAGCAGGGTGCCCGCCACGCCGAGCACCAGACCGGCCACCGCCATGCCTCGGCCGCGCTGACCGCGACGGTTGATCTGGGTCAGCGCGATGATCCCGAACACCAGGGCCACCGGCGAGAGCAGGCTCAGGCCGGTCGCCAGGGAGCCGATGGCGAAGCCGTTGGTGCGCGGCTCCGGCTGGGGGTCGTACGGATGGTGCGGGCCGTACGGGGCGTGGGGGTGCCGCGCGTACGGCGAGTGCGGGTTCGGGCGCTGGTTCGGGTTCGCGTACGGGTTGCCGGGCCGGAGGCCGGACTCGGCGGAGGGCGGCACCGAGGCCCAGCCGCCGGCCGGCAGCGGCGGGGGCGGCGGCTGGGGCGGGGCCTGCGATGAGCCGGGGGCGGCCTGCGCGGGCCGGTCGGCCGGCGGGGCCCAGGGGTCGGCGGGTCGCTCCGGCGCCGAGGCCTGTGAGGTCTGCGAGGCCGGCGAGGCGTCCGGTTCCGCCGGGTGCTCCGGTTCGGCCGCGTCCGTCGCGCCGGCGTCCTGCGGCTTCGGCTGCTCCGCGTCCGGGTCCTTGCGGAAGTCCACCCGCGGGTCCGGCCCCGGAGCGGCGGGCAGCTCGGACTCAGGCTTGGACACGTGGACTCCCCCGACCCGCCGGGGCGGGCCTCGACTCGGCGTTTCGGCACTCGACACCGCCGCCCGGGCCGGACGGGGCCCGATGCGAACGGTCGCGCGACTTTACCCGATCTTTCCGAACATCCGCCCGGCCGATACCGCCGCCGTCCGCGGGCTCAGACCCGGGCCAGGATCTCGCCGTGGATCATCGAGAACCACCCGTCCTCGGCGGCGCTCCACTCCCGCCAGCCGTCCGCCATCCGCTCCAGCTCGGCCCGGTCGGCGAAGCCCCGTTCCACCGCCGTCCGGCCGAACGCCGTGCCGGTCACCCGGTCCGCCCACATCCCGCCCCACCACTCGCGCCGCTCGGGCGTCGCGAACGTCCAGGTGCCGGCGCTCACGGTGACCTCGGTGAGGCCGGCCGCGCGGGCCCAGGACAGCAGCCGCCGCCCGGCGTCCGGTTCGCCGCCGTTGGCGCGGGCGGTCCGCCGGTACAGCTCCAGCCAGCGCTCCAGCGCGGGCACCTCCGGGAACCAGGTCATCGACGCGTAGTCGACGTCCCGGGCCGCGACCACCCCGTCGGACGCCGTCACCCGGCGCATCTCGCGCAGCGCGGACACCGGATCGGCCAGGTGCTGCAGCACCTGGTGGGCGTGCACCACGTCGAACTCGCCGTCCCGGTACGGCAGTCGGTGCACGTCCGCGAGTTCGAACACCACGTTGGACAGGCCGCGCCCGGCGACGTACCCGGCGGCCTGCTCCAGCACCTCGGCCGAGGTGTCCACGGCCACCACCCGGCCGCCGGGGCCGACCAGCTCGGCCAGGTCCGCGGTGATCGTGCCGGGGCCGCAGCCGACGTCCAACAGCGCCTGCCCGGGCCGCAGTCGACCCAGCAGATAGGCGGCCGAGTCGGCGGCGGTACGGGAGCGGTGCGAGCGCAGCACGGCCTCCTGGTGACCGTGGGTGTAGGCGGCGGCAGGCCGTGGTCCGGACATGGCGTTCCCCCTGAGGCGTGATCGGTCTTCCGTTTCCGCGACGCCCCGACGCTACTCCTCATCCCGCATGACGAGAAGAAACGTCTCACACTGCGAGCACTGGAGGGCCGAGCCGCAACCGGCCGCCGTACCGTGGAGGCGCCCGACCGAACGTGCCCCGCCCTAACGTGTCCCGACAGAACGGCCCCGCCCATGCCCGGCCCCGGCCCGCGCCCCTTCGTCCTGCTGAGCGCCGCCGTGTCGCTCGACGGCCACCTCGACGACGCCTCCCCCGAGCGCCTGCTGCTCTCCAACGCCGCCGACTTCGACCGGGTCGACGCGGAGCGGGCGGCCGCCGACGCGATCCTGGTCGGCGGCAACACGCTGCGCGCCGACAACCCGCGGCTGCTGGTCAACGACCCCGCGCGCCGGGCCGCCCGGGTGGCGGCCGGACGACCGGAGCACCCGTTGAAGGTGACGCTCAGCGCGAGCGGCGCGCTCGACGCCGAGCTGCGGTTCTGGCACACCGGCGGCGCGAAGATCGCCTACACCACGGAGGCCGGGGCGGCGGTGCTGCGGCCCCGGCTCGACGGGCTGGCCAAGGTGGTCGCGCTCGGCGGTTCGGTGGACCTCGGCGCGGTGCTGGACGACCTGGGCGCGCGCGGGGTGCGCCGACTGATGGTCGAGGGCGGCGGCGGGGTGCACACCCAGTTCCTCGCCCTGGGCCTGGCGGACGAGCTCCAGCTGGCCGTCGCCCCGCTGCTGGTCGGCCAGGCCGAGGCGCCGCGGTTCGTCCGCCCGGCCGCGTTCCCGGGCGGCCCGGCCCGGCGGATGCGGCTGCTGGAGGCACGTACGGTGGGCGACGTCGTCCTGCTCAGGTACGCCCCGAAGGAGCCCGCGCCGTGAACCACCCCGCGACGAACCGTCCCGCGGCGGACCGCCCCGAGACCACCGACCTCGGTCACCTGCGCCGGGCCGTCGAGCTCTCCCGTCGCTGCCCGCCCTCCGAGACGGCCTTCTCGGTCGGCGCGGTGATCGTCGGCGCCGACGGCGAGGTGCTGGCGGAGGGCTTCAGCCGGGAGACCGACGCCCACGACCACGCCGAGGAGGCCGCCCTGGCCAAGCTCCCGGCGGGCGATCCCCGGCTGCGGGGGGCGACCGTCTACAGCAGTCTGGAGCCCTGCGGGCAGCGCGCCTCGCGGCCGGTGCCGTGCGCCCGGCTGATCATCGCGGCGGGCGTGCCGCGGGTGGTGGTCGCCTGGCGCGAGCCGGACCTGTTCGTCACCGGCTGCCAGGGCACGGCCCTGCTGGAGGCGGCCGGGGTCGAGGTGGTGGAGCTGCCGGAGCTGGCCGAGGAGGCCCGGGCGGTCAACGCCCATCTGCTCCGGTGATCTTTTGTATCATTTAGAAACAAAGGGCTCGTCTTCGCCGACGTCCGCCGCCATTCTCCCTCCCAGGAGCCGCCCCGTGCCCGCCACCCCCGTCCGGTTCACCGCCCGCGCCCTCCTCCTCGACATGGACGGCACCCTGGTCAACTCCGACGCCGTGGTCGAGCGCTGCTGGAGCCGCTGGGCCGTGCGGCACGGCCTCGACCCGGTCGCGGCGCTCGCCGTCGTCCACGGCCGCCAGGGCCACGCGACCATGGCCGAACTCCTGCCGGACCGCCCGGTCGAGGTCAACCTCGCCGAGAACGAGCAGATGCTCGCCGAGGAGCGCGCCGACACCGTGGGCGTCGTCCAGGTCCCCGGCGCCGACGCCTTCCTCGCCGCCCTGACCGGCCTGCCGCACGCCCTGGTCACCTCCGCCGACCTGCCGCTCGCCCGGATCCGGATGGACGCGGCCGGCCTCCCGATGCCGCCCGTCCTGGTCACCGCCGAATCCGTCGGCGCCAGCAAGCCCGACCCCGAGGGCTTCCTCAAGGGCGCCGCCGCCCTCGGCTTCGCCCCCGCCGACTGCCTCGCCTTCGAGGACTCCGGCGCCGGCATCGCCGCCGCCCGCGCGGCCGGCATGCGCGTCATCGGCATCGGCCCCCGCGCCGCCGCCCACCACCCCGACGCCCTCGCCCCCACCCTCGAAGCCGTCACCGTCACCACCGCCCCCGACGGCACCCTCACCCTCACCGTCCCGGCCTGACCACGGAACGCCGGAGGGGGCCGGACTTCCCAGCGGAAGTCCGGCCCCCTCCAAGCGAGTTGCGGTCAGACGTTGAAGCGGAACTCGACCACGTCGCCGTCCTGCATGACGTACTCCTTGCCCTCGATGCGGGCCTTGCCCTTGGCGCGGGCCTCGGCGGTGGAGCCGGTCTCGACCAGGTCGTCGAAGGCGATCACCTCGGCCTTGATGAAGCCCTTCTGGAAGTCGGTGTGGATGACTCCGGCGGCCTCGGGGGCGGTGGCGCCCTTCTTGATGGTCCAGGCCCGGGCTTCCTTGGGGCCGGCCGTGAGGTAGGTCTGCAGGCCGAGGGTGTCGAAGCCGACGCGGGCGAGGGTGGCGAGGCCGGGCTCGTCCTGGCCCATGGACTGGAGGAGCTCGAGGGCCTCGGCGTCGTCGAGCTCGATCAGCTCGGACTCGATCTTGGCGTTGAGGAAGATCGCCTCGGCCGGGGCGACCAGCTCGCGCTGGGCGTTCTTGAACTCCTCGTCGGCCAGCTCGTCCTCGTCCACGTTGAAGACGTAGAGGAAGGGCTTGGCGGTCAGCAGGTGCAGCTCACGGATCGGGGCGGTGTCGAAACCGGCCTCGAAGAGGGTCTTGCCGGTCTCCAGGATCGCCTGGGCGGCCTCGGCGGCGGCCAGCACGGGGGCGGTGTCCTTCTTCAGGCGCGCCTCCTTCTGGAGGCGCGGCAGGACCTTCTCGATGGTCTGGAGGTCGGCCAGGATCAGCTCGGTGTGGATGGTCTCGATGTCGTCCTTGGGCGACACCTTGCCGTCCACGTGCACCACGTCCGGGTCGGTGAAGGCGCGCACGACCTGGCAGATCGCGTCCGACTCGCGGATGTTGGCGAGGAACTTGTTGCCCAGGCCCTCGCCCTCGCTGGCGCCGCGCACGATGCCGGCGATGTCGACGAAGTCGACGGTGGCCGGGAGGATGCGCTGGGAGCCGAAGATCTCGGCGAGCTTGGTCAGCCGCTCGTCCGGGACGCCGACGACGCCGACGTTCGGCTCGATGGTGGCGAACGGGTAGTTGGCCGCCAGCACGTCGTTCTTGGTCAGGGCGTTGAACAGGGTCGACTTGCCGACGTTCGGCAGGCCGACGATTCCGATCGTGAGCGACATGAAGCGCAGTCCCGTGGGCTTGGAGGAGTTGGGTCGGCACCGTACGGGCCGACCCCCAAGTCTACGGGCAGCGCTCCGTACGCCTCACGCCTCGGTCGGGCCCGGCAGCGGCTCCAGGAACTCCAGCCGGTTGCCCAGCTTGTCGGCGGAGTAGAAGCGCCGGTGGCCCGGGTGGTGGTCGTCCCAGATCACCTCGTGGCCGTGCGCGGTGAGCCGCTCGGCCAGGGCGTCCAGCGAGCGCACCAGGATGCCCGGGTGGGCCTTGCGGGCCGGGCGGAAGTCCGGGGTGACGCCGAGGTGCACCTCGACGCCCCCGCCGCGGAACCAGCAGCCGCCGCGGGCGGCCAGCACCGGCGGCTTCTGGAGCTCCGTCATGCCGAGCACGCCGGACCAGAAGGCGCGGCACTCGTCCTCGGCGCCGGCCGGGATGTCGAGCTGGAAGTGGTCGAGGCGTTCGAAGGTGAAGTCGGCGGTCATGCCAGTCCCCGGTGCGGTCATCAGATGATCATGATGTGTCGACTCGGCCGAGCAGGTCAGCGCCTTGAGTGACGATCACAGGAGTACGCCATCCGGAGACACGGGACAAGTCCTGAACGGTCCATTACACAGTGTGGCGATGATCGGACCGTACGTTGGGCGGGTGGAGCAGAGCATCCGTACCCAGCCGCCAGGGCCCAGACGCCGTCCGCCGAACGGCGCGGCCGCGGCCGCCGTCCCCGGTCCCGGCCGGGCTCCCGACAGCACCGGAGCCCCCGCCGCACCTCCCGCCCGGCCACGTCCGGTGACCGACCGGCCCGCGGCGGCGCGCCCGTCCGCGGGGCGGCGGCTGCGGGTGTACGGGCGGCGCCGCACCGGCCGGCCGACCCGGCTGACCGCGATCGGCACCGGCGTGGTCGCGGTGCTGGCCACGCTCGTGGTGGCGGGCCTGGACCGGCTGCTCTTCGGCGACCTCGGCTGGCTGTTCGGCCTCGGCTACCTGGTGGTCTGCTTCCAGCTGGCCGTCCGGGTCCGCTACGCCGACCTGCTGGCCGCCCCGATCAGCGGGCCGATCGGCTTCGCCCTGGCCCTGCTGGTGCTCGCGCCGGTCAGCTCCTCGGGCGTCACCGCCCAGGTGGTGGGGCTGGCGACCGGGCTGGCGCTGCGGGCCGGCTGGCTGTTCTCCGGCACCGGGCTGGCCGCGCTGATCGTGCTCGCCCGCTTCGTCGCCCAGCGCCGGATCCACCGCTCCCGCTGAGGGCCCGCTTCCGCTGAACCGCCGCGCGCGGGCCCTCCGCGCGCGGGCCGTCAGCCCGGGCCCTCAGAGCGCCGCCCGGGCCGCCGCCATGGCGGCCCCGACGATGCCGGCGTCGTTGCGCAGCTCCGCCGGCACCACCCGCGCCTCGCGGTCCTTCAGCAGCGGCAGGAACTTCTCGTGCTTGCGGCTCACCCCGCCGCCGATCACGACCAGTTGCGGCGAGAACAGCCTCTCCACCAGGTCCAGGTACTCGTCGACCCGCCCGGCCCACTCCTCCCAGTTCAGCCCGTGCCGCTCCTTGGCGGCCGAGGAGGCCCGGCGCTCGGCGTCCTTGCCGCGCAGCTCCAGGTGGCCGAGCTCGGTGTTGGGCACCAGCTTGCCGTCCACGAAGAGTGCGCTGCCGATGCCGGTGCCGAAGGTGAGCACCAGCACCACGCCCGGCTCGCCCCGCCCGGCGCCGTGCGCGGTCTCGGCGAGGCCTGCCGCGTCCGCGTCGTTGAGGACGGTCGCGGGCAGGTCCAGCGCCTCGCGGAACAGGCCTGCGGCGTCCAGGCCGATCCAGCCGTGGTCCATGTTGGCCGCGGTTCTGGTGCGCCCGCCGACCACCACGCCGGGGAAGGTCAGCCCGACCGGGCCCTGGTGGTCGAAGTGCCGGACCACCTCGCGGACGGCGGCGACCACGGCCTCGGGCTCGGACGGCTGCGGGGTGAGCACCTTGTGCCGCTCCTGGGCGAGCACACCCCGGGCGAGGTCGACCGGGGCACCCTTGATACCCGAACCGCCGATGTCCACGCCGAATACCGCCGCCATCGCTCCACCCTCCGCCGTTCGGCCGTGGACCGGCTCGTCCACAGCCTGTGCACAGAACTCGGCTCAAACCTACGAGAGCCCGGGCGGCCGCGCACGGCAGAGGACCCGGTGCCCGCACCGGGCACCGGGTCCTCGACGGACGGCTTACAGCTTGCCCGCGGCCTCGGCGCGCAGGTCGCGGCGCAGCTCCTTGGGCAGCGAGAAGATCAGGTGCTCCTCGGCGGTCTTGACCGTCTCGACCGTGTCGAAGCCGCGCGCGGCCAGGAACTCCAGCACGCCGTCGACCAGGATCTCCGGCACCGAGGCGCCGCTGGTCAGGCCGACCGTGGTGACGCCCTCCAGCCAGGACTCCTGGATCTCCTCGGCGAAGTCGACCAGGTGGGCCGCCTTGGCGCCGTACTCGAGGCCGACCTCGACCAGGCGGACCGAGTTGGAGGAGTTCTTGGAGCCGACCACGATCAGCAGGTCGGTCTCCGGGGCCAGCTGCTTGACCGCGACCTGGCGGTTCTGGGTCGCGTAGCAGATGTCGTCGCTGGGCGGGCTGACCAGCGCCGGGAAGCGCTTCTTCAGCTCGCCGACGGTGGCCATGGTCTCGTCCACCGACAGCGTGGTCTGGGACAGCCAGACGATCTTGGACTCGTCCCGAACCTGCACGTTGGCGACGTCCTCGGCACCGTCCACCAGGTGGATCCGGTCCGGGGCCTCGCCCATGGTGCCGATGACCTCCTCGTGGCCCTCGTGGCCCACCAGCAGGATGTCGTAGCCCTCGTCGGCGAAGCGCACGGCCTCCTTGTGCACCTTGGTGACCAGCGGGCAGGTGGCGTCGATGGTGGCGAGCTTGCCGGCCCGGGCCTCGTCGTGGACGGCCGGGGCGACGCCGTGCGCCGAGAACACGACGATCGAGCCCTCGGGCACCTCCTCCGTCTCGTCGACGAAGATCGCGCCCTTCTTCTCCAGGGTCTGCACCACGTACTTGTTGTGGACGATCTGCTTGCGGACGTAGATGGGCGCCCCGTACTGCTCCAGGGCCTTCTCCACGGCGATCACGGCGCGGTCGACACCCGCGCAGTAGCCCCGGGGGGCGGCGAGCAGGACACGGCGCTGCGCGGTGTTGGACATGGCTCCATCGTACGGGGGACCCGGAGCCCCGCCGCCCGCGGCGGGGAAGCCGCGCCGACGGCAGGCACCTGCTGATCCCCGCGGTGGCCTACCTGTTCTCCGGGATCGCGCTGCACTCGCTGGTGCCGGGGGTCTCGCGCTGGCTGTGGACGGCGATCGCGGTGGTGGTGACCACGGCGCTCAACCTGATCGGGGTGCGGACGGCGGCCCCGGTCGGCTTCGCGGTGCTCGCGCTGGAGCTCGCGGCGCTGGTGGTGTTCGTGGTCGCGGCCGTGGTGGTGCTGGCGCAGCACGGCACCCGGCCGCGGTTGGGACACCCCGTTCACCGCCGTCGGGGACTTCTCGCTCACCGCGGTGCTCGCCGCGGTCTCCGTCGCGGTGCTCTCCTACCTGGGCTTCGACGCCATCGCGACCTTCGTCGAGGAGGCGGTCGGCGCCTCGGCCGCGGTGGCCCGGGCAGCGCGGTGCGGCGCCGGGCACTGCTCACGGCCGCGGTGATCACCGTGGCGGCGGCCGTCCGGGCGGCCGACCGGGACGACGGGCTGGACCAGCTGACCTCGGTGGTGGACATGGGCGCGCTGACCGCCTTCGCGCTGCTGCACGCCTCGGTGATCGGCTGGTACACCGTCCGGCACGGCTCGCGCGACCGGCCGCGCCACCTGCTCGTCCCGCTGCTGGGCATCGCGGTGATCGGCGCGGTGATCCACGAGGCCTCGACCACGGCGCAGCTGGTCGGACTGGTCTGGCTGGCGGTCGGACTGGTGGTGCTCGGCGTCCAGGGCAGCACGGACGGTGTCGGCGGGCGCCGCTAGCCTCGTACGCATGGCCAACACCAGCTCCCCCGAAGCCCCGCTCCCGGTCGGCAAGGTATCCGCGCTGATCGGCGGCTGGATCGACCGGCTCGGCTCGGTGTGGGTCGAGGGGCAGATCACCCAGCTCAGCCGGCGCCCCGGGGCGGGCGTGGTGTTCCTGACCCTGCGCGACCCGCAGGCCGACGTGTCGCTCACGGTCACCTGCTTCCGCAAGGTGTTCGACGAGGTCGCGGACGTGGTGCAGGAGGGCGCGCGGGTCGTCGTGCACGCCAAGCCGGAGTGGTACGCGGCCCGCGGGCAGCTGTCGATGCGGGCCTCGGAGATCCGGCCGGTGGGCCTGGGCGAGCTGCTGGCCCGGCTGGAGCAGCTGAAGCGGCGCCTCGCCGGGGAGGGCCTGTTCGCGGCCGAGCGCAAGCGGCGGCTGCCGTTCCTGCCGCAGTGCGTCGGGCTGGTCACCGGGCGCGGCTCGGCGGCCGAGCGGGACGTGCTGGAGAACGCCCGGAGGCGCTGGCCGGCCGTGCGCTTCGAGGTGCGCAACGTCCCGGTGCAGGGGATCAGCGCGGTGGAGCGGGTGAGCGCGGCCGTCCGGGAGCTGGACGAGCACCCCGAGGTGGACGTGATCATCGTGGCCCGGGGCGGTGGCAGCGTGGAGGACCTGCTGCCGTTCTCGGACGAGGGGCTGGTGCGGCTGGTCGCGGCCGCCCGGACGCCGGTGGTCAGCGCGATCGGGCACGAGCCGGACCAGCCGTTGCTGGACTTCGTCGCCGACCTGCGCGCCTCCACCCCGACCGACGCCGCCAAACGGGTGGTTCCGGACGTCGGCGAGGAGCTCGCCAAGGTCCGCCAGCTGCGCGACCGCGCCCGTCGGCACGTGCTCGGCCGGGTCGAGCGCGAGCAGCACGGGCTGGACGGGCTGCGCAGCCGCCCGGTGCTGGCCGCCCCGCATCGGATGCTGGACGGACGCGGCCAGGAGGTGGAGGGCCTGCTGGAACGAGCCCGGCGCACCCTGCGGCACCGGCTGGACCAAGCCCAGAGCGACCTCGGCCACACCCTGGCCAGGGTGGTCGCGCTCTCCCCGGCGGCCACCCTGGAGCGCGGCTACGCGGTGCTGCAGCGGGCCGACGGCACCGTGGTGACGGACCCGGCGCAGGTCTCGGCCGGGGAGGGGTTGCACGCCCGGGTGGCGGGCGGCGGCTTCGACGTGGCCGTGGCGGACAACTAGGGCGGAGAACTAGTAGGAGCGCTGCCGGGACAGCGCGATCGAGTGCTCGCTGAAGCCGAGGCTGCGGTAGAGCGCCTCGCCGCCGCTGCTGGCGTGCAGGTCGATCCGGCCGACCCGGCGGCCGTCGAACCAGTCCAGCAGCGCCTCGGTGCAGGCCCGGGCGTAGCCCCGCCGCCGGTGGTCGGGGTCGGTGCAGATGTTGAAGACGAAGCCGAACAGGCCGTCCGGGTTGCCGGGCGAGGGCAGCCGTTCCTCCAGGGTGCCGACGGCGCAGGCGGCGAGCCGGCCGGGCCGCCCCGGGTCGTCGACCACGAAGGAGGGCATGGTCAGCTCCTCGGCCGGGGCGGCGAGGCGCTCGCGCAGCATCCGCTCGGCGGTGGTCTGCCAGGCTCCGGGGCCGGCCAGGGCGGCCATGCCGGGCATCTCCTCGAACATCAGGTTGCGCAGTCGGACGAGCTCGGGCGCGTCGGCCGGGACGGCGGGTCGGACCTCGGTCATGCGGCGGAGGCTAGCGCCGCCGGTCGGCCGGGCGCACCCGGGTTTCGGGCCGCGCGGGCTTCCTGTCGGCGCCAGCCCCTACGCTGGCACGCATGGCAGAGCAGCAGGAGCAGCAGGACGCGACGGCGCCGACCCCGGACGACGCGCTGGGCTACGAGCACGCCCGGGACGCCCTGTTGGAGGTGGTCCGGCGGCTGGAGAACGGCGGAATTTCCCTTGAGGAGTCGCTGGCGCTGTGGGAGCGTGGCGAGCAGCTGGCGAAGGTCTGCCAGCGCTGGCTGGACGGCGCCCGGGCCCGACTGGACGCCGCGCTGGCCGCCGAGGAGGGCGCGGGCCCGGGCGGGGAGTGAGGCGGATCACACCCCCTTGGGGAATCGTTGAATCTTCACCTATGTTGGAGGAGCTGATCGGCCACGCCGGTCACACCGACGAACCCCTCTTCCGCATGAGGTGCAGAAGCATGACCACCGACGCCCTGGTACTCGACGCCGCCGCTCAGGACCTGCTGTTCCGCGAGGCCCGCACCGCGAACACCTTCACCGACGAGCCGGTCACCGACGAGCAGGTCCAGGCCATCTACGACCTGGTCAAGTACGGCCCGACGGCCTTCAACCAGCAGCCGCTGCGCGTCGTCCTGGTCCGCTCGGCCGAAGCCCGCGAGCGCCTCGTCCAGCACCTGGCGGACGGCAACAAGGCCAAGACCGCCACTGCCCCGCTGGTCGCCATCCTGGCCGCGGACAACGAGTTCCACGAGGAGCTGCCGACCCAGTTCCCGCACTTCCCGCAGGCCAAGGACGTGTTCTTCGCGGAGCGCGCCGTCCGCGAGCAGTCCGCCAAGCTGAACGGCGCCCTGCAGGCCGCCTACTTCATCGTCGGCGTGCGGGCCGCCGGCCTGGCCGCCGGCCCGATGACCGGCTACGACGCCGAGGGCATCGACAAGGAGTTCTTCGGCGACGGCGAGCACTCGGTGCTGGCCGTGGTCAACATCGGCAAGCCGGGCGAGGACGCCTGGTTCGACCGCTCCCCGCGCCTGGCGTACGAGCAGGTCGTCACCACGATCTGAGCGCCCACCACGATCTGATCGCACTCCGCGACGGCGAAGGGCCCGCACCGGTTCGTCCGGTGCGGGCCCTTCCGCATGCCTGCCGGGGGCCGGCCTTACTTGAGCGCCTGGGCCAGCTCGGCGAGTTCCTGGTAGGAGGCGGTGCCGGTGACCAGGGTGGTCGCCGAGCCGCTCTGGGCGGTCAGCGCCCGGGCCTTGTCGCCCTGCACCCGCTCCCAGGTGTGCCCGGCGGCGTCCGAGCTGCCGTCCGGCTGGGCGCCCGCGACCTTGTCGGCGAGCAGCTTGTCGCGCGGGACGTCGGCCTGCTCGACCGCCGCGTACTGGCCGGAGGGCGTCACGAATCCCAGGTGCCAGGCGTTGCCCTTGCCGCCGTTCAGGTCGGCCGGCGTGTAGCTGACCGAGGTCGCCCGCCACTTGTCGGACAGCCCGTCCGGGGACAGCAGCGGGTAGGGCGCGGCGCGCTTCGCCGAGGCCGCCGCCACCTTGTACTCGACCACGTGCACCGGGTCCCTGTCCGCGTCGTGCGGGAGGAACAGGTAACCGATCCAGACGACGAAACCGACCGCCAGCATCGACAGGACCATGTCCCGTACGGTCTGCCGACCCCTCATGCCCTTGCTCTCTGCAGCCACCCCCACATGGTGACTCATCCACATTCCGGCGGGGCCACCCGGGGTGTGCACGTCCGGGTGAAGCAGGACGAAGCAGTGCATTTCGCCACAGGGTGGCGACCCGCGCCACAGACAGTCATCTCGTGGGCAGATACGATCGCATCACCCTCACCACGGCGTTCGACCAGGCAGTAGTCGGGCGCTCACTGGCCGTCGCGTACAGAGAGGTAACGACGATGACCACGCAGTACCCGCACCACCTTCCCAGCGCCCTGGAGGTCGCGCCCGAGGCTCCGGACCGGAACCTCGCGCTCGAGCTCGTCCGGGTCACCGAGGCGGCCGCGATGGCCGCCGGCCGGTGGGTCGGCCGGGGCGACAAGAACGGCGCGGACGGTGCCGCCGTCAAGGCGATGCGCACCCTCGTCTCGACCGTCTCGATGAACGGCGTGGTCGTCATCGGCGAGGGCGAGAAGGACGAAGCCCCGATGCTGTACAACGGCGAGCGGGTCGGCGACGGCACCGGCGCCGAGTGCGACGTCGCAGTCGACCCGGTGGACGGCACCACGCTGACCGCCAAGGGCATGAACAACGCGGTGGCGGTGCTGGCCGTCGCCGACCGCGGCACCATGTTCGACCCCAGCGCCGTGTTCTACATGGACAAGCTGGTGGCCGGGCCGGAGGCCGCGGAGTTCGTCGACATCACCGCCCCGGCGGCCGTCAACATCCGCCGGGTCGCCAAGGCCAAGGGCAGCGCCGTCGAGGACGTCACCGTGGTCGTGCTCGACCGCCCGCGCCACGACGGCCTGGTCCGGGAGATCCGCGAGGCGGGCGCCCGGATCAAGTTCATCTCCGACGGCGACGTGGCCGGCGCCATCATGGCCGCCCGCGAGGGCACCGGCGTCGACCTGCTGATGGGCATCGGCGGCACCCCGGAGGGCATCATCGCGGCCTGCGCGATGAAGTGCATGGGCGGCGTGATCCAGGGCCGGCTGTGGCCCAAGGACGACGCCGAGCGGCAGAAGGCCCTCGACGCCGGGCACGACCTGGACCAGGTGCTCACCACCGACGACCTGGTCAGCGGCGAGAACGTGTTCTTCGTCGCCACCGGCATCACGGACGGCGAGCTGCTGCGCGGCGTCCACTACCGCTCGGAGACCGCCACCACCAGCTCGCTGGTGATGCGCTCCAAGAGCGGCACGATCCGCGAGATCAACTCCGTCCACAAGCTGTCGAAGCTGCGGGCCTACAGCGCGATCGACTTCGACCGCGCCAACTGACCCGGACGCGACCGGCTCACCACGCGGCCTCGGCGGAATCCCCCTCCGCCGAGGCCGCGAGGCTTTTCCAGCCGGCCAGCCGGCTGGGGCCTGCCTTCGAGCCAGTCAGGGCCGGTCTTCAGGCCGGCCTTCGGACCAGTCTTCGGCCCGCCGTCAGCCGGCTATCCGACGCCCGGCCGTGGCCACCCGGGCCGCCTCGCGCAGCTCCGCGTCCCGGCGGCGGCGCCGGGCCAGCACCACCCGCCGCTCGGCGGCCGTCAGCCCGCCCCAGACCCCGTACGGCTCCGGCTGGGCCAGTGCGTGCTCACGGCACTCCAGCAGCACCGGACAGCGGGCGCACACCTGCTTGGCCTGCTCCTCCCGCGACAGCCGGGCCGCCGTCGGCTCCTTCGAGGGCGCGAAGAACAGCCCCGCCTCGTCCCGCCGACAGGCCGCACCGGTGTGCCACGGATTGTCCTCGCCCGCGGCCGCGCCCGCCGCGCCGCCCGGGGGCTGCGGCTGGGGGCGGACGGCCGGACGGCGCTCCAGCAACTGCGCGGCGGCGACTGGCGAGGTGGTGCGGGACTCGATCGGATGCAGCACGGCCGTACTCCTGACGAGGCTCTCGGACACGGGGAACCCCGCTCCCCCGCCCGGCTGCGAGCCCCCGCTGTCCAACGCCCGGGACGGCCACTGGGCCGCCTCCGGTGCACAGCCGCACGAGAAGCGATGTGCGGAAGGAACTACCCCGTCCGGCCGCGATTCATGCACACTGCACGCAATCGACTACGGAGTGCACCGAGCACAACACCGAGTGCCCGGCCGGGAGTTGATCCCGGGCCGGGCACTCGGCAGGTCAATTCGGGCTATTCCGTACCGAGTTGCTTGCGCACCCACTCCTTGAGCTTCTTGCCCCGGCGCGGCTTGGCGTTGCAACCACCGAACAGGGCAACGCCCTTGACCCGCACGACCGGAGCGTACGGGTCCGCCGCGGTCTGCTCGCGGACGTCGAACCCGCCGAAGACGCCGACCCCGGAGCCGAGCAGGCTCACGTTCTCCGGCACCCGGATCTCCACCCCGCCGAAGATCGCGGTCACCGTGATCTCCACCTCGGGGGACTCGAAGACGGCGTCGGTGAGGTCGATCTCCACCCCGCCGAACGCGGTGAAGGCCGTCAGGTGCGAGCCGACCCGCCAGCGGCCCTTGCGGGCCGCGCCACCGAAGACCGCCACCACCGACGGGGCCTCCTGCCGCGCCGGCGGCAGCGGCCGGGCCGGTGCGGGGGCGGGCTCATGGGCGCCCAGCGGCGGCTTGTCGAAGGAGACCGACCGGTGCGCGGGCAGGTCCCGGGTCAGCGGGACGAGGTCACCGAAGGTCTTGGCGGCGTACGCGGCCTCGATCCGCTCCGCGTGCTCCTCCGCGTCCAGGCGACCCTCGGCGTAGGCGTCCCGCAGCAGTTCCGCGATCCGCTCGCGGTCGGCGTCCGAGACCCGCATCTCCGCCTCCGCCACCGGGGCGTGCGAGGGCTGCGGCTTGGTCTCGGGCTGCGGCTTGGTCTCGGGCTGGGGCTTGAGTTCGGGCTTCGTCAGGGGCACGGGAGCCGGCACCGGCGGCTGCCCCAGGTCGTCCTGCGACGGCGAGTTGTCCACGAGCCAAGCCTAGTCGCTCGCACTGTCGCCCAAGTGAGCCAGGTCACCTGACAACCGGAGGAAGTGTCAGTCGCGTGTGCAAGCCTTAGGGAAGCCTGAGAGCAAAGCGGATCACGGTGTTTCGAGGACATGATGGAAGCGCGGCAGGAAACCGTGGAGGATGCCGGGCATGCCCGGTACGCCTACCGCCTGCGCGTGTCCGCCACCGCCCGTGCCGCGCTCGAAGCGGAGTGGGGCAGGTGCCGGTGGGTGTGGAACGAGTGCGTGGCCAAGTCCCGGCAGCGGCACATCGCCAACCGCACCCGGCTCGATGGTGCGCTGAAGGTGACCTGCGGACCGGCGGAGCTGGACAAGATGCTGACCGAGGCCCGCGCCGCCATGGGGTGGATGCGCGAGGGCGCTTCGGTACCGCAGCAGCAGATCATCCGGGATTTCGCGAAGTCCCGCGCGAAGGCGCAGAAGGACATCAAGGACCGGCTGCCGGTGCACCGCCGGGCGGGGATGCCGAAGCCGAAGAAGAAGCGTGAAGCCCTGCCGAGCTTGAACTACACCCGGCGCGGTTTCCGCCTCCAGGACGGCCGTCCGCACCTCGCGGGCGGGATCGTCCTGACGGTGGTGTGGTCGCGGGATCTGCCCGCCCAGCCGTCCTCGGTTCGCGTGTACCAGGACACCTTGGGCACTGGTACGCCTCGTTCGTCGTCCCCGCGACCGTCGAACCGCTGCCCAGGACAGGAGCGGTGATCGGCATCGACTGGGGCGTCAAGGAGATCGCCACCACCACATCCGACGCGCACGATCTCCCACACGCCGAGCACGGCAAGAAGGCCGCGCAGCGGCTCGCGAAGCACCAGCGGCAGATGAAGCGCCGCGAACGGCCGAAGGGAGAGGCCCAGTCAAAGGGCTATCGCAAGGCGCGACGGCAGGCCGCGAAGCTGCACAAGAAGGTCGCCCGGCAGCGCCAGGACACCGCCCGCAAGTGGGCCAAGACCGTTGTCCGGGACCACGACCACATCGCAGTGGAGGACTTCCGACCGAAGTTCCTCGCCACGACCTCCATGGCCAAAAAGGCCGCTGACGCCGCCATCGGCGCTACCAAGACGGCCTTGATCGAGATGGGCCGCAAGCACGGCAGGGCCGTGCACCTGATCCACCCCGCGCACACAACGATGGACTGCGCGCACTGCGGAGCGAGAGCCAAGCACGCACTGCCGCTGGGAATGCGCACCTACACCTGTACCGCGTGCGGCGCCTCGTCTCCGAGAGACAAGAACTCCGCCCACGTGATGCTCCACCGGGCAGGTCTGAACCCGGCTGGGGTTGAGCGCGCAGGACGTGGCCGCCCGTAGGGCGACCACGCAGCACGAGCCAGCAATCCCCCAGGCGAAGGCGGGCCCCGCCTTCGCCTGGGGGAGCACTCGAGCAAGGCTGACCTGTCCGCATGCCCACCACGACCGGGTCTTACCCTGGATGGTGCTTCGCCGACGCAGCCGGACCAACTGGACCCTAAGGACCGCCCCGATGGCTCCCACGCCAGACTTCGAGTACAGCGACCTGCTCCCCCTGGGCGCTGACCCGACCCCGTACCGCAAGCTCACCGCCGAGGGTGTCTCCACCTTCGAGGCCGGCGGCCGCACCTTCCTCCAGGTCGAGCCCGAGGCGCTGCGCCTGCTCACGGCCGAGGCGATGCACGACATCTCGCACTACCTGCGCCCGGCGCACCTCGCCCAGCTGCGCCGCATCCTGGACGACCCGGAGGCCAGCCCCAACGACCGCTTCGTCGCGCTCGACCTGCTGAAGAACGTCAACATCTCGGCCGGCGGCATCCTCCCGATGTGCCAGGACACCGGCACCGCGATCGTCATGGGCAAGCGCGGCCAGAACGTGCTGACCTCCGGCGCGGACGAGTCCGCCATCGCGCGCGGCGTGTACGACGCGTACACCAAGCTCAACCTGCGCTACTCCCAGATGGCCCCGGTGACCATGTGGGACGAGAAGAACACCGGCAACAACCTGCCGGCCCAGATCGAGCTGTACGCCACCGACGGCGACGCGTACAAGTTCCTGTTCATGGCCAAGGGCGGCGGCTCCGCCAACAAGTCGTACCTGTACCAGGAGACCAAGGCCATCCTGAACGAGGCGAGCATGCTCTCGTTCCTCGAGCAGAAGATCCGCTCGCTCGGCACCGCCGCCTGCCCGCCGTACCACCTGGCCATCGTGATCGGCGGCACCAGCGCCGAGTTCGCGCTCAAGACCGCCAAGTACGCCTCGGCGCACTACCTGGACAACCTGCCGACCTCCGGCAACGCCAAGACCGGCCACGGCTTCCGGGACCTCGAGCTGGAGGCCAAGGTCACCGAGCTGACCCAGAAGATCGGCATCGGCGCCCAGTTCGGCGGCAAGTACTTCTGCCACGACGTGCGCGTGGTCCGGCTGCCGCGCCACGGCGCCTCGCTGCCGGTCGCGATGGCCGTCTCCTGCTCCGCCGACCGCCAGGCGCTGGGCAAGATCACCGCCGAGGGCGTCTTCCTGGAGCAGCTGGAGACCGACCCGGCGAAGTACCTTCCGGACACCACCGACGAACACCTCGACGACGACGTGGTGCGCGTCGACCTCAACCAGCCGATGACCGCGATCCGCGCCGAGCTGTCCAAGTACCCGGTCAAGACCCGGCTCTCGCTCACCGGCACGCTGGTCGTCGCCCGCGACATCGCCCACGCCAAGATCAAGGAGCGCCTGGACGCCGGCGAGGGCATGCCCAAGTACCTCCAGGACCACCCGGTCTACTACGCCGGCCCGGCCAAGACCCCCGAGGGCTACGCCTCCGGCTCCTTCGGCCCCACCACGGCCGGCCGGATGGACTCCTACGTCGACCAGTTCCAGGCCGCCGGCGGCTCCATGGTCATGCTCGCCAAGGGCAACCGCAGCAAGCAGGTCACCGACGCGTGCGCCGCGCACGGCGGCTTCTACCTCGGCTCCATCGGCGGCCCGGCCGCCCGCCTCGCCCAGGACTGCATCAAGAAGGTCGAGGTGCTGGAGTACGCCGAACTCGGCATGGAGGCCGTCTGGCGCATCGAGGTCGAGGACTTCCCGGCCTTCATCGTCGTCGACGACAAGGGCAACGACTTCTTCCGCGAGACCACCGAGGGCCCGCTGATCACCAACCTGCGGATCCGCTCCAAGGAGTAGCCGCCGCCCGGCGGAACGCTCCCGCACGCCCCCGGACCGCCCCGGCCGCCCCTCGCGGCCGGGGCGGTTCCATGTGCAGGCGAGCTGCGAACGTGAATACCGTGCCCTCCATGGAGACGACGAAGGACATGGCGGACGACGCTGTTGTCCGCCGGAAGCGGCTGGAGGCCCTGGAGAAGCTGTCCCGGCGGGCCGCCGCAGGTCAGTTCGAGCCGACCATCCGGGTCCACGAGGCCTGCAAGCGGGCGTTGCGCGAAGCGGCTTCGGGCCTCGCCTCCTGGCAGGAGGCCGACTACCTGCTGCGCTCGCCCGCCAACGCCGAACGGCTCACGGCTGCCGTCGCCCGCGACGGAGCCGACCGCCCCGGGGTGGCGAGGGCCGTCGAAGAGCCGGAAGCACTGGCGGATCCGAGCCACTGACGACCTCGGCCCGCCTCATGCGTCGAAGTCGTACTCCAGGACGTAGGAGGCGGCGTCGAGGATCATCTCGTTGAGTTCGACGACCTGCCCCTCGTCGGCGAAGGCGGTGCGGCAGATCAGGATGACCGGGGTGCCGGCGGAGAGTTCGAGGCGGGCGGCCTCCTCGGCGGCGGGCATCCGGGAGCGGACCTCCTCGCGGAAGTGCACGGGCTTGGCGCCGAGCTCGGCCAACCGGGCGTAGGTGCCGCCGGGACCGGTGTCCTCGCGGGTGATCGCGGTGCCGGCGACCAGGACGGCCGGCAGGTAGGAAATGGAGAGCAGCACCGGCTTGCCGTCCAGGACGAAGCGGCGGTGCCGCACGCACATCGGGACGCCCGGCTCCACCCCGAGCACCCGGGCCACGTGTTCGGGCGCGCCCTGCTCGGTGACCGACACCTGGTCGACCACCAGACTGCGGTTGTCGATGTCCGCGGACCATATCGACCGACCGGAACCCCACTGCCCCTGCGCCAGCCGCTGGATGCCGCGCCGACGCAGGGGCCGGAAGTCCCGGACGAACACCCCCGCGCCCTTGCGGGCCTCCGCGATGCCCTCGCTCTGCAGCACGCCCAGCGCCTGGCGGGCGGTCATCCGGGCCACACCGTACTCGTCCATCAGGTCGTTCTCGCCGGGCAGCCGGTCGCCCGCGCGGTAGCGGCCGGCGTCGACGGCCGCCTTCAGGGAGTCGGCGATCCGCTGGTACTTGGGCCGTTTGTCGCCACTGCTGCCGGTCATCGCCGCTCCCTCTCCCTCGGACAAATCGTAGGCGCGCCCGCGGTCGGTAGTAAGGAGATACGACCGTTGACATCTCTAGAGATATTAGCTTCTCTAGAGATGTCTGCCAGTCGCCGACGGAGCGAAGGAGCAGTGCGGTGACCATCCGACAGCGCAACGCCCCGGCCTACCGGCCTCACGTGGGTGAACTCGTCCTCGACCGGAGAACCGGACGCACCGGCATCTACATGGACACCATCGGCGGCGAGCACTACCTGCGTCCCGAGCACGGCGGCCGCGAATGGACGGCCGAACCGAACCACGTCTCACCGGCCACCGAGCCCCGCGATTCGGCTGAATGCGATCAGCCCCGGTAATTGCGGCGAACCCACGCAAACCATGGCATTCGGGGCGCCGGTAATCCCCGGTGAATCCGGAATTCCGGAACGCCCCCGGGGGTTCCGCCGGGCACGTTACGGGTGAACCCGGTCACCACGCGTGCGCCGAGGGCCGGAATCGGCCACCGATGGACCCGCACACGAATTGGCGCGCACATCACGACAGTGCCCCCGCGCCCGGACGGGGGCGCGGGGGCACTCGGCCGGAACGGCTTACGGGTGGCCGCCGTCGAGGGTCGCGAAGGCCCCCGTGGCGGTCACCATGTAGCCGGCGGTCACAACAGCAGTCGACACGGCGACCACGGCAACCCGACGAAGCTTGCTCATGCAACTCCGCATGGCGCGCCCGGCCGGGGGCACTTGGCGCTCAGCCGCAGCTGCTTACGGGTGGCCACCGACGGCGTTCTCCGGCACGTACTTCTTGCCGGGCTGGCCAGTGGCTGGCGTGGTGGGCTCCACCACGTACTCACCCTCGTCGCCAAACAGGCCATCCTCGATCGCATCCTTCTCGGCGTCGGTCGGAGCGGCGTACTCGGTCGGGTTCGAGGGCGCAGCCACCGCGCCCTCGACAGCCTTGCCCGCCTCCACAGCGGCGGCCGGGGTGCCGGTCTGCGCCACACTCTCGGGCGCCGACGCCACCGGGGTCTCGCTCTGGTCGTTGGCCATTGGGCGGCCGCCTTTCGGTCATCAAATGTGTCCAGCCCGACCTCTGTGGCGCGGGCGCGCGGACAGTATCGTAGGGTTGATTAAATGTCTGATAAACATCGTGCGGCTTGCAGTGCCGTCCGGCAGAGTCAGGCGCCCGCCTAAGCTGAACCACCATGGCGGGCCGCCGAGCGCCCTTTCACGGAATCGACATCACAGGCCATCGGGGGACCTTATGGAGTTTCGGGAGACGCCGCAGACACCTGCGCTGCGCTTCCAAGTCCTCGGTCCGGTCCAGGCCTGGCTCGACGGGAAGCCCCTTTCTCTCGGCTCTCCGCAACAACAGGCCGTCCTGAGCACGCTTCTTCTGCAATCCGGACGCCCTGTCACCACGCAGGATCTGGTCGACGCGCTCTGGGGTGAGCGCCCCCCGACCCAGGCCGTCGCCGCGCTCCGCACCTACGTCTCGCGCCTGCGCGCCGTCATCGAGCCGCGCCGGGAGGTACGTCGACCTGCCGAGCTGCTGGTCTCGGTGGCCGACGGCTACGCGCTGCGCATCCCGGGTGAGGCCCTCGACCTGGCGGTCTTCGAACGGCTTTCCGCCGAGGCCGCGACCGCCCGGATCGCGGGCGACAAGCACGAGACACATCGGCTGCTCGCGCAGGCTCTGGACCTCTTCCGTGGCCGCCCGCTCACGGGCATTCCCGGTCCCTACGCCGACGCCCAGCGACTGCGACTCGCCGAGCGCCAGGTCGCCGCCGCCGAGGAGTTGTGCGCCGCCGCCCTCGACATCGGCCTGCATGCCGAGATCGTCGGCGAGCTCAACAGCCTGACGGCCGAACACCCGCTGCGCGAGCGCCTGCGAGAGCTGCTGATGCTGGCGCTGTACCGCTGCGGGCGCCAGGCCGAGGCGCTCGGCGTCTACACCGACACCCGCAAGCTGCTGATCGAGGAGCTCGGGGTGGAACCGGGCATAGGCCTGTCCGCGATGCACAACCGCATCCTCGCCGCCGACCCGGACCTCGCGCTCCCCGCTGCGCCTGCCGCCGCCACCCGCGAGGAAGGTCCGTCGACACCCCCGGCTCCAGCCCAACTCCCGGCCGACGTATCGGACTTCAGCGGTCGCACCGAGCTGGTGAGCGACCTCTCGACAGTCCTGATGAACGCCACCGGCCAGGCCGTAGTGGTCACCTCGTTGGCCGGCATCGGCGGGGTCGGGAAGACCACTCTCGCGGTGCACGTCGCACACCGAGTCCGCGCCGAGTTCCCGGACGGGCAGCTGTACGTCGACCTGCGCGGCGCCGGTGCCACTCCGGCCGACCCGGCGGTCGTCCTGGGCGACTTCCTGCACGCGCTCGGTGTCGCCGAGAGCCCGGACTCGCTCGAACAGCGCGCCGCCTTGTACCGCTCACTGCTCGCCAGCCGGCGGATGCTCATCCTGCTCGACAACGCGCGGGACGCCGAACAGATCCGACCGCTGATCCCCGGTGTCTCAGGCTGCGCCGTGCTCGCCACCAGCCGCTCCCGGCTGGCCGGCATCCCCGGTGCCCAGCTGTTCGACGTCGAGGAGCTGACCCCGGCCGAGGCACTGGCGTTGTTCTCGGCCATCGTCGGCGAGCAGCGGGTCGCTGCCGAGCCGGAGGCGGCCATGAAGGTGGTCACCGCCTGCGGCTTCCTGCCGCTGGCCGTCCGCATCGCTGCCGCCCGGTTGGCCAGCCGCCCGCGTTGGAGTGTCTCCGACCTGGCCCGTCGGTTAGCAGACCAGCGCCGACGGCTGGACGAACTCCAGCTCGGCAACCTCGCCGTGGAGACCACCATCGGGCTCGGCTACGGACAACTGTCCGAGGCCGAGGCCCGCGCCTTTCGGCTGCTCGCCCTGATCGACTCCCCCGACATTCCGCTGGCGGCCGCCGCGGCGTTGCTCGGCGTGGACGAAAATGCCGCCGAGGACCTCGCCGAGGCGCTGGTCGAGGCAAACATGCTGGAGTGCTTCACCCCCGGTCGCTACCGCTACCACGACCTGCTCCGACTCTACGCCCAGCGACAGAACGAGCGGATCGGGGACACCGAGGACCAGAAGCAGGCGGTGCTGCGACTGCTCGGCCTGCTGATCCCCACCGTGCGCAACGCAGCGCAGGTCATCGAGCCGGACGATCTTGTGATCGAGCAGCTGACCACACTCACCTCGCCGGGACTCGGCCTGCCTACGAGCCATGCCGCGCAGGACTGGCTGCGTACCGAGGGCGGCCTGTTGCTCAGCACCATCGAGGCCGCCGCGAGCGGCCCCGGCACCCTGCAGCGCGCAGCCGTCGACCTGCTGAACTACCTGATCAGCATCGACCCGGACCCGACCCGCGGCCCCCGAGCCCTGCGGACACTGGAGGCTATCCGCGAGGACGCGCAACGTCGTGACGACTCGGATGCGCTCGCCCGGGTGTACTTCGCCCGCGGCACCCTTCAGTCCGTCACCAGCGACTTCCAGGGGGCCGAACAGTCCTTCCGTCGAAGTCTGAACCACCAGGCGCCGAACGTCCCGACCGATCTGCTGGTGGCCACGGCCAACATGCTGGGTGTGATGTTGAGCATGGGCAACCGCCCGGCCGAGGCCTTGCCGTTCCTGGAACAGGCCCGGGCCACCAGCCAGGCCGTTGGCGCGCCGAAAGCCGAGGCCCGAATCGTCAGCAACATGGCGCGGGTACAACACCGGCTCGGTATGGCCGAGACGGCGATCAAAACCGCCAGTGACGGCGTCGCCGCCGCGCGGGAGTCGAAGAACGGCCCGCTGCTGGCCCAGACCCTCTACCAACTGGGTGTGGTGCTCTCAGGCATCGAGGCCGTCCCCCACTTGCGCGAGGCCCACCAGCTCTACCAGTCCCAGCGGAACCCGCTCTGGGAGGGCTACACCCTGGCCCGGCTTGCTTCCGCCCTGCTCGTTTCCGAGCAGCCCGCCGAGGCCGCCGAGGCAGCCGGCGAGTCGCTCGCGATCGCCCAGGAACTCGACTCTCCGTTCTGCCAGGGCCTCGCCAATGCCGCCCTGGGCGAGGCACTGCTCGCCCTCGCCCAGCCGGCGCGTGGCCTCGCCTGTCTCCAGGAGGCGCACGCGATCTTCACGCGGCTCGGTGTGCCGGAGGCCTCCCCCGTGGCGGACCTCATCTCCCGACAGCACACCGAGCCCTTCTCTTCTCCCCCCGCGCCTTGAGGCCTCCGCCCCCCGACGGAGCACCTCCCCCGATCAGCGCGTCGGCGCCCCCGCAGCCCCCCGGCTGCGGGAGCGCCCTCAACGCTTCCCCGGCGCTGGATCCAACTGTGCACCCCGCCGATTGACGTTCGATAAACGTCCGATTGTCAGCCTGCGGACCGGTGAAACCGCAGGTCAGCGCCGCCACCCCGGCGCGGAATCCGGCGTGCGGCGCCCCGCGCACCACCCCGCCCGCACCGGAGTGCTTCCGCGGGCCGGGCCACATCGGCCCGAGCACGACGAGTTGGCCGGAAACGGACCCCATGGCGCAGTGATCACGCATATTCTCAGATGCCAGTACGCACACGAGTGTCTGCCGACAACGTGTCGGGGTGCAGGCCGTCTGTGTGATGCGGGGAGCGTGACGTACCGCCACCGGCAGCGGCCCAGGAGGCTGCGGAGGAGCCCACCGGAGGCCACGGGTGGAAGGGTGCCCCTCAACGTGACGACCGGACAGATATCCGACGCGTTCCCCGTCGGCGAGGACGCCGGCGACGACGGCCCCGACGTGCGACGACGTCGGGCGGCACGGGCCCTGCAGGCGGTCGCCTTCGACACCATCGGCGCCGGGTACGGCGAGGCGTTCCCCGCCAAGGACGGGCAGCTGGAGTGCGGGCGGCGGCTGCTCGACGCGCTCGAACCAGGCGCCCGGGTGCTGGACGTGGGCTGCGGCACCGGCGAGCCGACCGTGCGCCAGCTGACCGCCGGCGGGCTGCGGGTGACCGGGATCGACCTCTCGGACGCGATGGTCACGCTGGCCCGTCAGGCGCGAACCGAAGGCCCCTGTCCGGCCGAGTTCCACCGGATGGACCTGTACGATCTGGCCACCGAGCGCGCCGACCGGGTCTGGGGCGCGCCCGCGCTGGGCCCGGCGGGCCGGGGCTCCTTCGCCGCCGTCACCGCGTTCTTCTCGCTGATCCTGCTGCCGCAGGACGAGATCCCGACCGTACTGAAGCGCCTGCGCGAACTCCTGCGGCCGGGTGGACTGCTGGCGCTCGGTATGGTCGAGGCGGACTTGGATCACGTTCCGCTTCCGTTCCTTGGCAGAGAGCTGCGGATCAGTGGGTATCTGAGGGAGGATCTGGAACGGGTTCTGGTCGCCGCCGGTTTCGCCGTCGAGGAGTGCTCGGGGCATCCGTACGCGCCGGCCAGTACCACGCTGCCGCCGGAGGAACAGCTGTTCCTGTGCTGTCGACGCGTCGGCTGACCGACCACAGGACCAGAAGCACTCCACCGACCAGACCACACCGAATCCAGGACAGGCAGCCGTGCGCGACCAGCTCAAGACCGAGGCGGAGCCGCCGTCCGCCGTCCCGGGCCAGCGCCGCCGGCTCCCGGCCCGGCCACCGGTCCCGGCGAAGCCGCCGGCGGCCCGGCTGGAGCGCGCCGGGGCGACGGAAAGGGCGGCGGAAGGGACGACGAACGGGGCGGCGGAGAAGATGGCGTACCGCCTCGCCTACCTCGACGCCGCGACCCGGCGGATCAACAGCGCCCTCGACCTGGCCGCGACCCTGCGCAACATCGGCCGGGTGCTGGTCCCGACCCTCGCCGACGCCGCCGTCGTCCACCTGCGCGACCCGCTGCCCAACGTCGAGCGCGAGCCCGGCTTCCCGGAGGAGCTGCGGATCCACCACAGCACCGGCACCCGGATCGGCCGCCGCGGTCGCAAGAGCGGCGCGGACGACCGGCACCGCTCCCGGTACGGCTCCCGCTCGACCGCCGACACCGGCCCGGCCACCCCGGTCACCCGCGGCGGCGCGCTGGCGCACATCCTGCTGAGCCGCCGCCCCGCCGAGTCGGCCGTCCTCGGCACGCCCGCCGCCGAGCGCACCGAGGCGCTACTGCGCGAGCTGTACGGCACCCGCGGGCTGGCCCGGCTGGCCCCCGGCACCTCGGTCGTCGCCCTGCCGCTGCGCGGCCGCAAGGCCGTCCTCGGCCTGCTGGTGCTGATCCGCCGGCCTCCTGAACGCACCGGCCGCCCGGCCTTCGACGCGGCCGACACCGCGACCGCCGCGCACCTGGCGACCCAGGCCGGGCTGGCCGTGGACACCGCGCTGCGGTACGCCCGCGAGTGGGAGATAGCCAACGAACTCCAGCGCAGCATGCTGCCGTTGCGCCTGCCGCAGTCGCACGGCGTCCGGCTCGCCCAGCGCTACCTGCCCGGCGAGCGCGGCGCGCAGGTCGGCGGGGACTGGTACGACGCGGTGCCGCTGCCCGGCAACCGGGTCGCCCTGATCGTCGGCGACGTGATGGGCCACTCGCTCACCTCGGCCGCCATCATGGGCCAACTGCGCACCAGCGCCCAGACCTTGGCCGCGCTCGACCTGCCGCCGCACGAGGTGCTCTACCACCTGGACGAGCAGGCCCAGCGGCTCGGCCGCGAACAGCACCTGGCCACCTGCGTGTACGCGGTGTACGACCCGATCGCCAACCGGGTGGTGCTGGCCAACGCCGGCCACGTCCCGCCGGTGCTGGTCCGCCCGGACGGCACGGCCGAGTTGGTGGAGCTGGACTCCGGGGCGCCGATCGGGGTCGGCGGGGTGGACTTCAACTCCGTCGAACTGCCCGCGCCGCCCGGCTCGGCGCTGCTGCTGTTCACCGACGGCCTGGTGGAGACCCGCAGCCGTCCGCTCAGCGACGGGCTGGAGGTGCTCCGCGCGAAGATCGCGGCCGCTCGCTGGCAGTCCCCCGAGCAGTTGTGCCAGGAGGCGCTGCGGATCCTGCCGCCCGGCGACCGCGGCGACGACATCGCCCTGCTGGGCGCCTGCTTCGACGGCATCCCGGCCGGGGACGTCGCCCACTGGTACCTCCAGCCGCGCAACGAGACGCCGGGCCGGGCCCGCCGGCTGGCCGCGCACACGCTGCGCCGCTGGGGGCTGGACGAGCTGAGCGAGGCGACCGAACTGATGGTCAGCGAGCTGGTGACCAACGCCGTCCAGCACGCGACCCGACCGGTCACCCTCAGCCTGGTGCGCACCACCCGGCTGCGCTGCGAGGTCGGCGACGACAGCCCGCTGCTGCCGCGCCCGCGCCGTACCGGTCCGGAGGACGAACGCGGGCGCGGGCTGCAGATAGTGGCCCGGTGCGCGGACCGCTGGGGCGCCACCCGGCTGGGCACCGGCAAGGTGGTCTGGTTCGAGCAGCGGCTGCCCGTAGGGACCTGAAAGCGCCCGGCGGGACCACGTCCCACCGGGCGCGTCGAACCGGGCCTCAGACCCCGGCGGGCTGCTTCGCCTCCCCGCGCCGCTCCGCCAGCCGGGCGATCAGCTGCTCGCCCTCCATGTCGACCTTCGGCACCAGCTTCTCCAGCGGCTTCGGGAACCACCAGGCAGCCTTGCCGAACAGTGCCATCGCGGCCGGCACCAGCGCCATCCGCACCACGAAGGCGTCCACCAGCACGCCCACCGCGAGGGCGAAGCCGATCGGCTGGACGATCGGGTCGTGGCCGAGGACGAAGGCGCCGAACACCGAGATCATGATCAGCGCGGCCGCCGTCACCACCCGGGCGCCGCCCTTCACCCCGCCGACGACCGCCTCGCGCGGCGCCTCGCCGTGGACGTACCGCTCCTTCATCCCGGAGACCAGGAACAGCTCGTAGTCCATCGCCAGCCCGAACAGCACCCCGATCAGCAGGATCGGCACGAAGCTGACCACCGGCCCGACCTTGGGCACGTCGATCAGGCCGTCCAGCCAGCCCCACTGGTAGACCGCGACCACCGCGCCGAGCGAGGCCAGGATGCTGAGCAGGAAGCCCAGCACCGCCTTGAGCGGCACCAGCACCGAGCGGAAGGCCAGCGCGAGCAGCACCAGCGCGATGCCGACGATCACCGCGACGAACGGCGGCAGGGCCTGGCCGAGCTTGGTGGAGACGTCGATGTTGGCGGCGGTGGTGCCGGTGACGGCGATGCTCGCGCCGGTCGCGGACTCGAGCCCGGCGCGCTGGTCGCGGATCTCGTTGACCAGCGCCCTGGTGTGCGCGTCGTCCGGGCCGGTCTTCGGGATGACCGGCACCAGGGCGGTGCCGGCGGCCCGGTCGACCTTCGGCGGCAGCAGGGTCTGGACGCCCGTCAGCCCCTGCAGCCTGGCCGCCACGCCCTGCACCGCCTGCTCCGGCCGCGGGGTGCCGTGGGCGTCCACGACCACCACCAGCGGCGCGTTGAAACCCGGGCCGAAACCGTCGCTGACCAGGTCGTACGCCTTCCGGCCGTCCGTCCCGACGGCCTGTGAGCCGCCGCCCGGCAGGCCGAGGTTCAGGCTCGCGGCGGGCACCGCCATGGCGCCGAGCCCGGCCAGGCCGACCAGCAGGACGGGCAGCGGACGGCGGACCACGAACCGGGCCCAGCGCTCGCCCATGGTGACCTTGCCGTGGGTGGTCAGCGCCCGCTTCCAGATCGGCAGCCGGTCGATCGCCCGGCCGGTGAAGCCGAGCACCGCGGGCAGCAGCGTGATCGCGACCAGCACGGCGACCACGACGGCGCCGGAGGCGGCCAGGCCCATCACGGTGAGGAACGGGACGCCGGCGACGGCGAGCCCGGCGAGCGCCACCACCACGGTCAGGCCGGCGAAGACGACGGCGCTGCCGGCGGTCGCGGTGGCCCGGGCGGCGGACTCCTCCGGCTCCAGGCCCTCGTCCAGGTGGCGGCGGTAGCGGAACAGGATGAACAGCGCGTAGTCGATGCCGACCGCGAGGCCGACCATCAGCGCCAGCACCGGCGCGGTGGTGATGATCTCGAAGGAGCCGGTCAGCGCCAGCAGTCCGGCCATGGCCACGGCGACGCCGACCAGGGCGGTGAGCAGCGGCAGCCCGGCGGCCACCAGGGTGCCGAGGGTGATCACCAGCACCACCCCGGCCACCACCAGGCCGATCGCCTCGGAACCGCCCTCGATCTGCGCGAACCGGTTGTACGCGTCGCCGCCGAAGGCCACCTCCAGTCCGGCCGCGCGGGCCGGTTCGGCGGCGGCCCTGACCGCGTCGCGCTGCTGGTCGGTGACGTCGGCGAGCTTGTGGTCGAAGGAGACCAGCGCGATCGCGACCTTCCCGTCCGGGGAGACCGCGCCGGTGGCGTACGGGTCGGGCGCCGCGGCCACGCCGGGGAGGTGGGCGATCCGGCCGACGGCCTCGCCGACCGCCCTGGTCGCCTCGGGCGAGGCGATGCCGCCGGGCGCCTGGGCGGCGAAGACCACCTGCGCGGAGCCGTGGCCCTGCTCCGGGAAGGTGCCCTTGATCCGGTCCAGGGTGGCCTGCGCCTCGGTGCCCGGGACCTTGAACTCGTCGCTGGTCTTGCCCGCGAAGGCGCCCGCGGCCCCGCCGATCGCGATCAACAGCGCGATCCAGACGGCCAGCACGGCGCGCCTTCTCCGGAAGCAGTGGCGGCCCAGTCGGTACAGGTACGTGGCCAAGGTCTGACCCCTCGCGGTGCGGTCGGCGGACAGGCGGGTGCCTGAGCGAACCCGTCCAACGGTAGACCCAACTTTGTCAGGTGACAAAGTTCAATGACAAAGTTGCCCGACAAGATCGATCGACCCAGTTGGGCGACCATGGCGCTACCCTGGCGGGATGGCTCATGTCCCCGCCTCCGAACGCCGACCGCAGCTGGTCCGGGCCGCGATCGACCTGATGACCCGGGAAGGGGTCTCCGCCGCCAGCACCCGCGCGATCGCGGCCGAGCTGGGCGTGGCACAGGCGACGGTGCACTACACCTTCGGCACCAAGAAGGACCTCTACCGGGCCGTCGTCGAGGAGGTCGCCGCCCAGTTCATCGGCCAGGTGCGCGCCGCCTCGCCGGGCGACGGCCCGTTCGGCGAACAGGTCCGCGCCCTGGTGCTCGCGCTCTGGGACGCCGCCACCGGCGAGGACGGGCGCTGCGTGCTGCTGAGCGAGTTCGCGACGCTGGCGATGCGCGACCCGGACGTGCGGGAGATCATGCTCGGGCTGCAGCACGCGATCGAAGGCACCGCCGCCGAGATGATCAGCGCCCTCGCGGCCGCCCACGGACTGACCCTGGCCGCGCCCGCCGGCCGGATCGCCGTCCACTTCCTCAGCGGCTTCGACGGACTGACGGCCCGCCACCTCATCCGGCGCCACCCGGGCGAGCGGCCCGACCCGGAGACCGTGGAGGCCCTGGACGTGCTGGTGGCGACCACGGTCGGGCTCTGCCTCGGCGAGGCGGCGGGCCGGTAAGGCCCTGGGGCCTGCCGGCCCCCGGGACCGGCAGGCCCCCTAGCTCTCGACGATCCGCACTGGCAGTTCGACCAGCACCTCGCGCAGCGCCGCGGCGAAGCGCTCGTACTCGGCGCTGCGGGCCGAGCCCGGGCGGGTGGCCAGCCCGATCCGGCGGCCGGGCGCCGGGGCGGCGAAGCGGACCGCGGCCAGCCGGTCGGTGCGCCCCGCCTCGACGTCCAGCGCGGTGGCGGGCAGCAGGGTCACCCCGAGGCCGCCCGCGACGAGCTGGACCAGCGTGGACAGGCCCGCCGCCCGGGTGGTGGAGCCCGCCGGGTCGGCGCCGACCTCGCGGCAGATGTCGAGGGCCTGGTCGCGCAGGCAGTGACCCTCCTCCAGCAGCAGCACGTCCAGGTCGAGCAGCGCGTCGCGCGGGACGTCGATCCGCCCGGCGAGCGGGTGCCCGGGCGGGGTGACCAGGACGAAGTCCTCGTCGAACAGCGGGATTTCCCGGGTCGGCGAGGCCCCGCCGGCCGGGAGCGCGAGCAGCAGGACGTCCAGGCGCCCGGCGGCCAGGCCCTCCAGCAGCGAGGGGGTGCGCTCCTCGTGGACGTGCAGCTCCAGCTCGGGGAAGCGGTCGCGGACCAGCCGCAGCACGGTGGGCAGCAGGTACGGCGCGACGGTCGGGATCACCCCGAGGTGCAGCGGCCCGGTGAACGGGCGACGGGCGGCCTCGACCTCCTCGGTGAGGGCCTGCAGGGAGGCGAGCACCCGGCGCGCGTGTTCGTGCACCCGCTCCCCCAGCGGAGTGACGATCACCCTGCGCGTCGTACGCTCGACCAACTGCGCGCCCAGCGACTCCTCCAGCGCCGCGACCGCCCCGGACAGCGCCGGCTGGCTGGTCCCGGTCGCGGCGGCGGCCTCCCGGAAGTGCCGGTGCTCGGCCACCGCGACGAAGGCCCTGAGCTGGGCGACCGTCGGGGTGCGCGGGCTGCGGACTGTGGCGCTCCCCACAGTCGGCTCGGGTTTGGCGGCGGCGGCCCTGCGGACGCCGGGCCTGGGCACGGACGGTTCAGTACTGATAGCAATCTCCGATCAAACACATCCAGTGTAGCTATTTCCCTGATCAGTCCACGATGTGGAATCGTGGATTCGTGTCCGGAATCCGGACAAATCCCCTCAGTCTCATGTTCTGGAGAAGCGAACGTGCTCACGATCGGCGACAAGTTCCCCGAGTTCGACCTGAAGGCCTGCGTCGACCTGGACGCCGCGAGCGCCTTCGCCGACATCAACCACAAGACCTACGAGGGCAAGTGGAAGATCGTCTTCTTCTGGCCGATGGACTTCACCTTCGTCTGCCCGACCGAGATCGCCGCGTTCGGCAAGCTGAACGACGAGTTCGCCGACCGTGACGCCCAGATCCTCGGCGTCTCCGGCGACTCCGAGTTCGTCCACCACGCCTGGCGCAAGGACCACAAGGACCTGCGCGACCTGCCCTTCCCGATGCTGGCCGACATCAAGCACGACCTGATGCGCGCCTGCGGCGTCGAGGGCGAGGACGGCACCGCCCAGCGCGCCGTGTTCATCGTCGACCCGAACAACGAGATCCAGTTCGTCATGGTCACCGCCGGCTCCGTCGGCCGTAACCCCAAGGAGGTCCTGCGGGTGCTGGACGCCCTGCAGACCGACGAGCTGTGCCCGTGCAACTGGAACAAGGGCGAGGACACCCTCGACGCCCAGGCCCTGCTGGCGGGCTGACCCATGGCTCTCGACGACCTGAAGGCCGCCCTCCCGGACTACGCCAAGGACCTCAAGCTCAACCTGGGCTCGGTCATCGGCAACTCCGACCTCCCCGCCCAGCAGCTCTGGGGCACCGTGCTGTCCTGCGCGATGGCCACCCGCAGCCCCGGCCTGCTGCGCGAGCTGGAGCCCGAGGCCAAGGCCAACCTCTCCCCGGAGGCGTACACCGCGGCCAAGGGCGCGGCCGCGATCATGGGGATGAACAACGTCTACTACCGGACGCTGCACCTGCTCTCCGACAAGGAGTACAGCACGATGCGGGCCGGTCTGCGGATGAACATCATCGGCACCCCGGGCGTCGAGAAGGTCGACTTCGAGCTCTGGTGCTTCGCGGTCTCGGCCATCAACGGCTGCGGCCAGTGCCTCGACTCGCACGAGGCCGTCCTGCGCAAGGCCGGCGTCGAGCGCGAGGTCATCCAGGCCTCGATGAAGATCGCCGCCGTGCTGCAGGCCGTGGCCGGTGTCCTCGACTCCGAGGCCGCCCTCGCCGCCGTCAACGCCTGACGCACCCCGTAATCCCTGACGGGCCCCTCCGCTTGCCGGAGGGGCCCGTCGGCGTTTCCGCGCCCCGCGGCCTTGCTCGACTCCGCTACAGTGCAGGGCGATCCGTGCACGACATTCGGTCCGAGGGGAACCGCGGTGTCCGACCACCCTGAGAACGGCGGGGGCTTTGGTGCCAACCCGGACGAACTCCGGCAGACCGGGGGCACCGCCGTCGAAACGGCCGGCCGGATCCCCGGCGAACTCAACGCACTGCTCGACGTCTCGAACCAGTCCGCCGCCGGACTGGCCGGGCTCCGGTGCGGCATCGCACTCGGCACCTGCACCAACGTCTGGAACGCCCTGCTGACGGACCTGCACACCACGCTGGGCCGGCAGGGCCGAGGCCTGATCGACGCGGGCCTCGGCTACGGGAGCACCGACCGGCGGATCGGCGCGGCGTTCGGCCCGGACACCCGGACCGTTCCAGCGGGCCCGACCGCACAGCAGGCGCAGAACTTCGTCCTGCACTTCGGTTGAGGGGCGACCGCATGGACCTCGCCACACTGCGCGACACCGACCTCGGCCACCTGTACGCCGCTGCAGACGCCTACGACAAGCTGCACGGCTCCTTCGGACAGCACGTGGACGAGTGGCGCGACGGCGTCGACAGCCGCATCGCGGCAGCCGGCTGGTCCGGGCCCTGCGCCGACGCGGCCCGCCCGGCACTGCGCCGCAGCACCAGCGAGCTGAAGGCCGCCCACAGCGAGCTCGGGCAGATCGGCAGGAGCATCCGCGCCGGGGCCGACGCGCTGGCCCTCGCCCAGTCCGCACTGCGCACGGCACTGACCGACGCGCGGACGGCCGGTATGTCCGTCGACGCCCGCGGCGCCGTCTCCTGGCCTCCCGGCAGCTACGCCGACCAGCACGACCCCGAACACCGGAAGAGCTGCGAGCGCACCGCCGAAGCGCTCGCCACCCGCATCTCGACCGCACTGACCGAGGCCGGAACCGTCGATCAGGCCCTCGCCGCCCGGCTCCAGCACTACGTCGAGCGCGCCCAGGACGGCACGGGCCTCGACTCCCTCTGCGCCGTCAGTGACCAGCTCGACCTCACCCTCGCCCCGGACGACCTGCTGCTCGGCAGCGTCCCGAAGGACGATGCCCCGCCCACCGAGGTCAACGCCTGGTGGAACGCCCTGCCCACCGACAGGCAGCAGTGGCTCATCCACGAGCATCCGGACCTGGTCGGCAACCGCGACGGCGTCCCCGCCGTCGCCAGGGACCAGGCCAACCGGATCCTCCTGCCGAAACTCATCGCCAGGTACGAGAAGGGCGGGCCGTCATCCGACCCGCACCATGACCTGAAGCTGAACGGGTACCGCAGGATCGCCGAGCGGCTGCGCCGGACCGACGGAACGGAACCGCCGGTCCTCCTGCTCGGCATCGGTGGGGAAGGACAGGGGCGCGGCATCATCTCCTTCGGGAACCCCGACACCGCCCAGGACGTCACCTCCCTGGTCGGCGGCCTGGACACCACGCTGCAACGGATCGGCGGCGGTGACGCGGACCGGGCGAAGGCCGTGTACGACGCGGCCCAGCGCGCCGACCCGACCCGCAGCACCGCATCCATCGCCTGGCTGGGGTACGACGCGCCGCTCAGCTTCCGGCAAGCCGGCGACCTGAGCCGCGCCCAGGGCGGCGTCGACGCCTATCGCAGGTTCCTCGAGGGACAACGCGTCACGCACCAGGGCGCACCGGCCCACGTCACGGCCGAGGGCCACAGCTTCGGTTCACTCCTGGTCGGCCTCGCCGCGAGGAAACCGACCGGACTCGCGGCCGACGACGTCATCCTGGTCGGCAGCCCCGGTACCGGCGCTCGGCACGCCTCGGAGTTCTCGGTGGGAGCCGATCACACCTACGTCGGCGCCGCCTCCTGGGACCACATCTCCCACCTCGGCTGGTACACCCGGGACCCGGCCAGAGTCGGCTTCGGCGCCCACCGCTTCGCCGTGGACGGCGGGTCCCCCGACTTCACCGCGCACTCGTCCTACTGGGACGACGGCCCCCACGACGACCACACCTCGGTCGACAACATCGGACGGATCGTCAGCGGACACGGCGGCCGGATCACGACGGCTGCCGGACGTCATGACTGACGGTCGCGGCGGGCCTCACCGCCGTGCTGTCCGCGCTTCGTCAGTCCGTCGCCGCAGCCGACTGGGCCCCTGCCGGCTGGGTCGCCGCCGTGCGTTCGGCGGCTTCGCGGGCGGCTTCGAGGGCGGTGAAGACGGCCTGGCCGGCCTCGTTGCGGCGGCGCAGGTGGGCGACCACGGTGTTGGTGACGGCGATCAGCGGAACGGCGACCACCGCGCCGCCGATGCCGCCGATGATCCCGCCGGCCGCGACGCCGAGGACCACACCGAGCGGGTGGACCCGGACGGCCCGGCCGAGGATGAGCGGCTGGAGGATGTGGCTCTCCACCTGCATCACCGCGATCAGCACGACCAGCACCATCAGGGCCGTCCACGGCCCCCCCTGGGTGACCAGGGCGATCAGGACCGCGATCGTTCCGGTGACCAGGGCGCCGACCAGCGGGACGAAGGCGCCCAGGAAGATGATCACGGCCAGCGGCATGGCCAGCGGCACGCCCAGCAGGTCGATGCCGATGCCGATGCAGACCGCGTCGATGAAGGCCACGCAGACGGTGCCGCGCACGTACGCGGTGAGCGTCGTCCAGGCCTTCGGGCCGGCCCCGGCCATCGCGAAGCGGGACTGCCGGGGCAGGCCGCGCAGCGCCCAGTTCCAGATCCTCGCGCCGTCGTAGAGGAAGAAGAAGGTGGTGAAGAAGGTCATCAGCAGCGCGGTCAGGGTCTCCACGGCGATCTGCGCGCCGGTGATCGAGACCGAGGTGAGCTGGTCGGTGTTGGTGGTGATGGCCTTGGTTATCTGGTCGGCGAAGTCCTTGATCTGCTGCTGGGTCAGGTGCAGCGGCCCGGTGACCATCCAGTCCCGCAGCCGGTTGATGCCGTCCTTGGCCTGGTTGGTGACGCCCGGCAGGTTGGCGGACACCTGCCAGACCACGAACCAGCCGACCAGCCCGATCCCGGCCAGACCGCTGAGGAACACCCCGCCCGCCGCCAGCGAGCGCGGCACCCCGTGCCGGCGCAGCCAGGAGACCGAGGGTTCCAGCAGCGCGGCGATCAGCAGCGAGGCCAGCACCGAGAAGGCGACCAGCCGCAGCATGTCGACGACGTAGAAGAGGACGTACAGGGCCGCGCCGAGCAGCAGCAGCCGCCAGGTCGACTCGGCGGCGACCCGCAGGCCCCACGGCACCGCCTCGGCGGGGGTGGCGGGCCGGCCGGGGTGGTGCTCCCGGCCGAGTCCGGCGTGCGCGGCGGGGACCGGCGGCGCGGTCGTCGTCGCGGGCACCGGGACGGGGGACTCCTCCACCGCCGTGGTCACGGCCTGGGCCGCCGGAGCGGGATCGGCGCGCGGCACCGGGACCGGCCCGGGCGCCTCGGCGAGGGCCGGTACGGGGAGCTCGTGCGGGTCGGCCGCCATCGCGGCGCGCCGGCGCCGTTCGATCACGGCGGCCGCGCTCGCCACCAAGGCCATGCCCTTGGCCACGGCCTTGAAGGCCTTTCCGCCCCGCGCCATCCCGCTACCACCGCTTCCCCGCCGGACCCGCCGAGTCCGGCGGTACGCCGTGGGTCCCGCCACGGCCGTCAGGGATGACGCTACCCGGCGGGCGCCGGGCGAGTCCGCCCGCCGGGGCGTTCGACGCGATGGCTTCATTCCGCGAAGTGGGACAAAACGCCATGTTTCCCAGGGTTTCGCCCACGCACCGCTGGGGAGGACTCCGAACGGGACGACCGGGTCATCCCACTCGTCCCACTCACCCTGAAATCAACCGAGCCAACCGCCGGCGGACCGGCCGGTGCGGGAAGCAACCAGGACCCCTTCCCGCGCCCCGCGTCCGCACCCAGGACCGCACCGCCCGTGGGCGCATTGGTCAGCGCAGCCCGGGCGGCGCGGCCCGCCCTTCCCCGACGGACCGGGGAAACGCCACGGCCCCCGGCCGCTCGTCGAACGGGACGAGCGGCCGGGGGCCGTGCGGAGTGCGCCGCCCGAGGGGCGGCGGGCCCTCCTAGTACCAGCTGTGCGCCTGCCAGAACGACCAGGCGCCGCAGGGGCTGCCGTAGCGGCTGTTCATGTAGCTGAGGCCCCACTTGATCTGGGTGGCCGGGTTGGTGCGCCAGTCGGCACCGGCCGAGGCCATCTTGGAGCCGGGCAGCGCCTGGACCAGACCGTAGGCGCCGGAGCCGCTGTTGGTCGCGGTGTAGTCCCAGCCGCTCTCGCGCTTCACGATCTGGCTGAAGCACTGGAACTGGGTGTCGTTGCCGACGATCTGCCGGGCCATGTCCTGGACGGAGCCGGGGCTGACCGAGGGCGCGCTGTCGTCCACCGCGGCCATCGCCGAACGCGCCTTGGAGCGGTTGGCGGCGGCGTCGGCCGCGGCACGCTGGTCGGCGGCGGCCTTGGCGGCCTTGTCCGCGTCGGCCTTGGCCTGGGCGTCGGCCTTCGCCTGGGCGTCCGCGGCGGCCTTCTGGCGCGCGGCCTCCTCGGCGGCCTTCTGCTCGGCGGCGGCCTTGGCCGCGGCGTCGGCGGAGGCCTGCTGGGCGGACGCCTGCTGGCCGATGTTGTCACTGATGGCCTGCGCCTGGGCGCCGGAGGGGACTTCGGCAAGCAGGGTCGCGCCGGCGACGTCGACCGTCTGCGTGGTCTTGCCCTCGCTGCCCGAGGCCATGCCGACGACGGCACCGACAGCGGTGACGGCGGTGGCGGAGGCCACAGCAACTCCCCGGACCGAGATCCGAGTCACATGGATTCCTTCCAGCATCGCCCGCGCGTGACCGTGCGGACGCAACATGCCCCTTGGCACGGACCTCCGCAGGGTGCTCTGGTCACGGGAGGTGCTGGCCCGGCGTCCGGCCGAGGTGAGGCGACCGGGCGTTGAAATCGGGCGGCGTACGGCTCAACGGTCTTCAATTGTGCGTCCACCGACCGGAGTTGGTGGACCTTCCGGGGCCTGACTTCCGGGGTCCGGAAGCCCTGCCGCGCCGTACGCGGGGCCTGACAGAACCCTCACCATGCCGCACCGGACACTGTCGACGCAATTCCCGCTTGCGTGGCGCATGTCACATTCACCGTGGGGGAGTTCTCCGGACGGAAACGGACCGACGTGACGAAAGGGGCACGGGGCCCGCTCCGTCAGGAACGGGCCCCGCACCGCAAGTTGACCTTATTGTCCGACTATGCCCCGATCAGGGGCAGTTCACGGGTGGATGTCCTCCAGCATCTCCGTGACCAGCGCCGCGATCGGCGAACGCTCCGAGCGGGTGAGGGTGATGTGGGCGAAGAGTGGATGCCCCTTCAGCTTCTCCACCACCGCCACCACACCGTCGTACCGGCCGACCCGGAGGTTGTCCCGCTGCGCCACGTCGTGGGTGAGCACCACCCGCGAGCCCTGGCCGATCCGGGACAGCACCGTCAGCAGCACGTTGCGCTCCAGGGACTGGGCCTCGTCCACGATCACGAAGGCGTCGTGCAGCGAGCGCCCCCGGATGTGGGTCAGCGGCAGCACCTCCAGCATCCCGCGGGAGATCACCTCCTCGATCACGTCCGGGGTGGTGACCGCCGAGAGGGTGTCGAAGACCGCCTGCGCCCAGGGGCCCATCTTCTCCGCCTCGGAGCCGGGCAGGTAGCCGAGCTCCTGACCGCCGACCGCGTACAGCGGCCGGAAGACCATCACCTTGCGGTGCTGCCTCCGCTCCAGCACCGCCTCCAGCCCCGCGCACAGCGCCAGCGCCGACTTCCCCGTGCCGGCCCGGCCGCCCATCGACACGATTCCGACGTCCGGGTCGAGCAGCAGGTCCAGCGCCACCCGCTGCTCGGCACTGCGCCCGCGCAGCCCGAACGCCTCGCGCTCGCCGCGCACCAGCCGGACCCGCCCGTCGCCGGTCACCCGGCCGAGCGCCCGGCCGCGCTCCGAGGTGAGCACCAACCCGGTGTGCACCGGCAGCCCGTCGGCCCCGTCGACGTCCACCGCCGCGTCGTGGCCCGCCGCGAACAGCGCGTCCACCTGGTCGGCCGCGACGTGCAGTTCGGACATGCCCGTCCAGCCGGAGGTGATCGCGAGCTCGGCCCGGTACTCCTCGGCGAGCAGGCCCACCGAGCTGGCCTTGATCCGCAGCGGGAGGTCCTTGGAGACGACGGTGACGTCGTAGCCCTCGGCCTGCAGGTTGCGGGCTACCGCCAGGATCCGGGTGTCCGCCTCGCCGCCGCCGGCCCGGTAACCGACCGGCAGTATCGAGACGTCGGAGTGGTTGAGCTCGACCCGGATGGTCCCGCCCAGCTCGCCGACCGGGATCGGCTCGTCGAGCCGACCGTGGCGGATGCGGTAGTCGTCGAGCAACCGCAGCGCCTGGCGGGCGAAGTAGCCCAGCTCCGGGTGGTGCCGCTTGGCCTCCAGCTCGGTGACGACCACCACCGGAAGGACGACCTCGTGCTCCTCGAAGCGGGTCATGGCGAGCGGGTCCGCCAGGAGCACGCTGGTGTCGAGAACGTACGTGCGCCGGTCTGGTGTCCGGCGGCTCTTGGAACTGACCACTAGGCCTCCAGAGCGGATGACCCTGCGTCATCCGCGGCAAGCCGGCCCCCGCTGCCCCGGTGGCCTCGGGGCCGGACTGACTGGAGTATTCCCAGGCGGGGAGCGGTGCATTCGCGCACCTGGCGAACTGACGGATCATTGCCGGTGAACGTTTGGCCTCGCGCGCGGGCCGGGTAGGCCAGGCCTACGGCGGTCATTCCGGCCGGAGTTCGTTCCGACCGGACGGTGGATCAGAGGCCCATCCGCCGGTGCCGCTGCTCGAAGGCGCGCAGCGCGCGCAGGAAGTCGACCTTGCGGAAGGCCGGCCAGTACGCCTCGCAGAAGTAGAACTCGCTGTGGGCGCTCTGCCAGAGCAGGAATCCGGACAGCCGCTGCTCGCCCGAGGTGCGGATGATCAGGTCCGGGTCGGGCTGGTTGGCGGTGTAGAGGTGCTCGGAGATGTGCTCGACGGTCAGGATCTCCGCCAGCTCCTCGATCGGGGTGCCGCGCCCGGCGTGCTCCTGGAGCAGCGAGCGGACGGCGTCGGCGATCTCGTGCCGGCCGCCGTAGCCGACCGCGACGTTGACGGTGATGCCGTCGATCCCGGAGGTCTCCTCGGCGGCGCGCTTGAGCACGTCGGCGGTGTGCTGCGGGAGCAGGTCCAGCGCGCCGACCGGGTTGACCTTCCAGCGGCGGGCGGCGGCCAGGCCGGTGACGGCGTCCTCGATGATGCCGAGCAGCGGGACCAGCTCGTCGGCCGGGCGGTCCAGGTTGTCGGTGGAGAGCATCCACAGGGTGACGACCTTGACGTGGGTCTCGTCGCACCAGCCGAGGAACTCGCTGATCTTGTCGGCGCCGCGCTGGTGGCCGTACGCGGTGGAGCCGCCGGCGGCCTTGGCCCAGCGGCGGTTGCCGTCGAGGATCACGCCGATGTGGTGCGGGGTGCGCCCGAGGTGGACCTCGACCCGGCGGCCGTAGAGCCGGTACATCCCGCCCAGCAGGGTGCGCAGCCCCGGCGTCCGTTCGGCGACATCGCGCAGACCCATGGTTTCCCGGCCCCTCCGTACTCGTTCAGGCTGTTTCCTCACCGCCCCGGCGCAGCCTACTCCGGCGCGCAGGCGCACGGTAAAGCCGCAGGTAGCGGTCTGGTCACGGTCCTGTACGAAGTCTGTCGCGACGGGCGTGTCGCCGCCTGGCGAGCGGCCTGCGGAGCGGCCTGCCGGGGGTGCGCCGGCGTGGACACGGAACGGTCTCCGAATCCTTAAGGGAGCCGTAAGCCGGTCCTGCGACGCTTGACGGCCGGTAATGGTCTAGTCCAGCTTTTGACCCGGGGCGGAACGAGCACGACCCGCCCCCCGAGTCACCTGCGGACCCCTCCCCCACACGCGGCCGCCGCGCCCCCCACCGCGGCGGTCGCTCCTTCCCCAGGAGCGTCATCCATGGCCCGTACGCCGAACGCGCCCGCGCACAAGCGCCGGCGCAGCACCCTCCCGGCCCTGGCGGCCGGCACCACCGCCCTCGCCCTGGCCGGCGGCGGCCTCGCCCTCTTCGCCGGCGGCGCCGGCGCGGCGGTCGGCAACCTGGTCACCGACGGCGGTTTCGAGAGCGGCCTGGGCGGCTGGTCCTGCACCGGCGGCGCGACCACGGTGTCCTCGCCGGTCCACTCCGGCACCGGTGCGCTGCAGGCCACCCCGGGCGCGGCCGACACCGCCGAGTGCTCCCAGACCATCAGCGTGCTGCCCAACACCAGCTACACGCTCAGCGCCTGGGTGCAGGGTCCGTACGTCTACCTCGGCGCGCGCGGCACCGGCGCCACCGACCCGTCCACCTGGTCGAACCAGACCAGCTGGAACCAGCTGTCCACCGGCTTCACCACCGGCGCGAACACCACCAGCGTCACGGTCTACCTGCACGGCTGGTACGGACAGGGCGCCTACCTGGCCGACGACGTCGCGCTGGTCGGTCCGGGCGGCACCTCCAGCCCGTCGCCGACGGCCACGCCCACCCCGACGCCGACCCCGACGGCCACCGCGACGCCCACCCAGAGCGCGACGCCGACCCCCACCGCGACGCCGACCCCCACGGCCACGCCGACCGCGACCCCGACCGCCACCCCGCCGGCCACGGGCCTGCCCGCGCACGTGGTCACCGGCTACTGGCAGAACTTCGACAACGGCTCCACCCCGCAGCGCCTGAGCGACGTGCAGAACGCGTACGACGTCATCGCGGTCTCCTTCGCCGACGCCGTCCCGACCCAGACCGGCGCGATCGGCTTCACCCTGGACCCGGGTCTGTCCAAGGCGCTCGGCGGCTACACCGACGCCCAGTTCCGCGCCGACGTCAAGGCCAAGCAGGCGGCCGGCAAGAAGGTCGTCCTCTCCATCGGCGGCCAGAACGGCGCGATCACCGTGGGCGACGCCACCGCCGGGGCGAACTTCGCCAACAGCGCCTACGCGATCATCAAGGACTACGGCTTCGACGGCATCGACGTCGACCTGGAGAACGGCGTGCAGGCCGGCCCGCTCGGCGACGCGCTGCACGCCCTGCAGGCCAAGGTCGGCCCCGGCTTCGTGCTGACCATGGCTCCCGAGACCATCGGGATGTACAGCACCTCCGGCGCCTACTTCCAGCTGGCGCTGAACACCAAGGACATCCTGACCGTCGTCAACACCCAGTTCTACAACTCGGGCGGGATGAACGGCTGCGACGGCAAGGTCTACAACCAGGGCACGATCGACTTCATCACCTCGCAGGTCTGCACCCACATCCAGGGCGGCCTGCGGCCCGACCAGGTCGGCATCGGCGTCCCCGCCTCCGGCAAGGCGGCCGGCGGCGGCTACGTCGACCCGTCGGTGGTGAACAACGCGCTCGACTGCCTGGCCACCGGCAACAACTGCGGCAGCTTCGTGCCGCCGGCCAAGTGGCCCACCATCCGGGGCGCGATGACCTGGTCCACCAACTGGGACGCCAACAACGGCAACGCGTTCTCCAACGCGGTCGGCCCGTTCGTCCACAAGATGCCCTGAGTGAGTCCCGGATCCAACTCCCTTCGGCGCGCTGTCCCTTGGGGGGTCGGGCCCACGCGCCGACGGTGGGGCCCGCCGTACCGACTCCGGTACGGCGGGCGCCTTCCGCTCACCGGGCCAGCAGCGCGGTGAGCGCGCCGAGCAGCAGGAACGGGCCGACCGGGACTTCGAGTCCGCGCCAGGGGCGCCGACGGACCAGCAGGGCGGCGACCCGCAGGGTGCCCCAGAGCCCGGCGAGGACCACCGCGGCGACCAGCCCGCCGATCGCGACCCACCAGCCGTACCAGCCGAGCAGCCCGCCCAGCGCGAGCCCGAGCGGGGAGTCGCCGGGGCCCAACGCGCCGATCTGGACGGCCACTTCGAGCAGCGCCCCGACCGTCAGCGCGACCAGCAGGCAGCGCAGCAGCACCCCCGGACGCCCCTCGGTCAGCGCCGCGACCACCAGCAGGGCGGCCACCCCGGCCAGCAGCGGCACGGTCAGCCGGTACGGCAGCCGGCGCACCCGCCCGTCCGTGAAACCGAGCGCCACGCCGAGCGCGCCCGCCCAGGCGAGCGCCGCGGTCTGCGGCCCGTCCGCCGCGTACGCCACCCCGACCGCGACCGCCGCCGCGACCGCCTCCACCGTTCCGGGGCCGGCACCGAGCCGGCCCCGGCAGCCCGGGCAGCGCCCGGTCGGCGGCAACAGCCGGCCGAGCGCCCGGTCGCACAACGGGCAGGCCTCGCACCAGGGTTCGCCCTCGGGCACGGCGAAGCGGGCGATCAGTCCGCGCAGCAGCGGAGCCAGCAGGAGTCCGACCAGTACCGCCCCGGCCACGACCGTCACCACCGGCGCACCCCCTCCTCGTCGACGCACCGGGCCCATCTTCCCGTCCGTGGCGGCGGACGGTGTGCCGTCCGTCTCGTTCCGGAGGAGAAGCCGGACGAGAGACCGACCGCGCTCCTCGCATACATGAGCATTCCGGACATGGGACCAACGGTTTGGAAGGCCGCTCGACATACTCGCCTGCCGATCCAAGGAAGACCGTCCGGGACCCGCGAGCCGCGCCTCCGGTCACCCGGCGTGGGGCCCCGGCGTGCCCCTAAAGTAGGCAGGCATGCAGGTCATCCAGTCCAGCAAGCTCGCCAATGTCTGCTACGACATCCGCGGCCCGGTTCTCGACGAGGCGATGCGGCTGGAGGAACAGGGCCACCGCATCCTCAAGCTCAACACCGGCAACCCGGCCACCTTCGGCTTCGAGGCGCCCCCGGAGATCCTCCAGGACATCCTGCGCAACCTCGCGAACGCGCACGGGTACGGCGACTCCAAGGGCCTGCTCTCGGCCCGCCGCGCGGTGGTCATGCACTACGAGGACCGCGGGCTGCACGGGCTCTCCGTCGACGACGTCTACCTCGGCAACGGCGTCTCCGAGCTGATCCAGCTGGCCATGACCGCGCTGCTGGACGACGGCGACGAGGTGCTCGTCCCGGCGCCGGACTACCCGCTGTGGACCGCCTCGGTCTCGCTGGCCGGCGGCACCGCGGTGCACTACCGCTGCGACGAGCAGGCCGAGTGGTACCCGGACCTCGCCGACATCGAGGCCAAGGTCACCGACCGGACCAGGGCCATCGTGGTGATCAACCCGAACAACCCGACCGGCGCGGTCTACCCGCGCGAGGTGCTGGAGGGCATCGTCGGGATCGCCCGCCGGCACAAGCTGGTGGTCTACGCGGACGAGATCTACGACAAGATCCTCTACGACGACGCCGAGCACGTCCCGCTGGCCACCCTGGCCCCGGACCTGTTCTGCGTCACCTTCAACGGACTGTCCAAGGCCTACCGGGTCGCGGGCTTCCGCTCCGGCTGGATGGTGCTCTCCGGCGACCGCCAGCGCGCCCACAGCTACATCGAGGGCCTGACCGTGCTCGCCTCGATGCGGCTGTGCGCCAACATGCCCGCCCAGCACGCGGTGGCCGCCGCGCTGGGCGGACGGCAGTCGATCAAGGACCTGGTGCTGCCCGGCGGCCGGCTGCTCGCCTCGCGGGACGCCGCGTACGAGTTGCTGAACCAGATCCCGGGGGTGAGCTGCGTCAAGCCGAAGGGCGCGCTGTACGCCTTCCCCCGGCTGGACCCGAAGGTCTACAAGATCAAGGACGACGCCCAGATGGTGCTGGACCTGCTGCGCTCCCAGCGCATCCTGCTGGTCCAGGGCACCGGCTTCAACTGGCCCGAGCCGGACCACTTCCGGCTGGTCACGCTGCCGCGTCCGGAGGAGATCACCGAAGCGGTGACCCGGATCGGCGACTTCCTCAGCGGCTACACCCAGCCTTGACCTCCGCTTTGATCACGGATCACGCGCCGGACCGTATGGTTCCCGCGCGTCGGCGGCCCGGGATCCTCTCCGGGCCGTAGGGGGACGGGCCCGCCAGTGGCAGGGTTCCACGGGGGGCGGCGTCTGCCAGGGCAACCAGGCCTGGATCACCGCCATCACCCGGCTCTGGCCGCAGCGCGTCGGCGCCGGACGAAGCGCTGAGTCGCTGAGGCGCTGCGGCGCCGGGCGGGGCGCGGAAGAACGCCGGAACGCACTACGGCCGGAGTCCCGGTCCGGACGATCTCCTTGGTCGGGGAAAGACCGTCCGGCGGAACTCCGGCCGTCCTGTCGCATCGGCGGGGCGCTCGGTTCGTGCCGCGCGGCCGCCTCTCGCTCGGTTGAGGCTCAGGCTCAGCCGAGGCGCGCGACCAGGCTCCGGTACTCGTCCCACAGCTCCTTCGGGGTGTGGTCGCCGAACAGCTCCAGGTGGGCCGGCACCAGTGCGGCCTCCTGGCGCCAGATGTCGGCGTCCACGGTGAAGAGCAGGTCGAGGTCCTCCTCGGACAGCTTCAGGTCACCCAGGTCGAAGCCGTCGACCTTCGGCAGCACGCCGATCGGGGTCTCGACGCCCTCGGCGGTGCCCTCCAGGCGCTCGACGATCCACTTGAGCACGCGGCTGTTCTCGCCGTAGCCGGGCCAGACGAACTTGCCCTCGGCGTTCTTGCGGAACCAGTTGACGTAGTAGATCTTCGGCAGCTTGGCGGCGTCCGCCTGGGCGCCGACCTTCAGCCAGTGGGCGAAGTAGTCGCCCATGTTGTAGCCGCAGAACGGCAGCATCGCGAACGGGTCGCGGCGCAGCTCGCCGACGGTGCCCTCGGCGGCGGCGGTCTTCTCGGAGGCGATGTTGGCGCCCAGGAAGACGCCGTGCTGCCAGTCGAAGGACTCGGTCACCAGCGGGACGGCGGTGGCTCGGCGGCCGCCGAACAGGATCGCCGAGATCGGCACGCCCGCCTGGTCCTCCCACTCGGGGGCGATGGTCGGGCACTGCGCGGCCGGGACGGCGAAGCGGGCGTTCGGGTGGGCGGCCGGGGTGCCGGACTCGGGGGTCCAGTCGTTGCCGCGCCAGTCGATGAGGTGCGCCGGGGGCTCCTCGGTGAGGCCCTCCCACCACACGTCGCCGTCGTCGGTGAGGGCGACGTTGGTGAAGACGGTGTTGCTGTGCAGCGTGGCGATGGCGTTGGCGTTGGTGTCCGCGCCGGTGCCGGGGGCGACGCCGAAGAAGCCGGCCTCGGGGTTGATGGCGTACAGGCGGCCGTCCGCGCCGAAGCGCATCCAGGCGATGTCGTCGCCGATGGTCTCGACCTTCCAGCCCGGGATGGTCGGCTGGAGCATGGCCAGGTTGGTCTTGCCGCAGGCCGACGGGAAGGCGGCCGCGACGTACTTGACCTCACCGGACGGCGGGGTGAGCTTCAGGATCAGCATGTGCTCGGCCAGCCAGCCCTCGTCGCGGGCCATGGTCGAGGCGATGCGCAGCGCGTAGCACTTCTTGCCGAGCAGGGCGTTGCCGCCGTAGCCGGAGCCGAAGGACCAGATCTCCTTGGTCTCCGGGAAGTGCGAGATGTACTTGGTGGTGTTGCACGGCCACGGCACGTCCGCCTCGCCCTCGGCCAGCGGGGCGCCGACGGTGTGCACGGCCTTGACGAACTCCCCGTCCTCGCCGAGCTGGTCGAGCACGGCCTGGCCCATGCGGGTCATCACGCGCATCGACACGGCGACGTAGGCGGAGTCGGTGATCTCGACGCCGTACGCGGCCAGCGGGGAGCCGACCGGGCCCATCGAGAAGGGCACGACGTACATCGTGCGGCCCTTCATCGCGCCGCGGAACAGGCCCTGCTCGCCCTGGAAGATGGCCCGCATCTCGGCGGGGGCCTTCCAGTTGTTGGTCGGGCCGGCGTCCTTCTCCTGCTCGGAGCAGATGAACGTGCGGTCCTCGACGCGCGCCACGTCCGAAGGGTCCGAGGCGGCGTAGTAGGAGTTGGGGCGCTTCTCCTCGTTCAGCTTCTTGAAGGTGCCCTGAGCCACCAGCAGGTCCGCGAGGCGCTGGTACTCCTCGTCGGAACCGTCGCACCACTCGATGCGGTCCGGCTGGGTGAGCTCGGCGATCTCGCTCACCCAAGCGAGCAGCTGCTTGTGGCGGGTGGGCGCGGATGCGCTGAGAGCAGAGATCTCGTACGACACGATCGCTCCGTTTCACGCCGTCTCGTCGAGGAGACGGCGTTGCGGGGGTCTGAGGGTGCTTGCAGCGTAGCTCCGGGTCCAAGGCCCCAACGCGGCACGGAGGCGAAATTGACGCATCTTTTACTACGGAAAGTACGATTACTAGGCGGTAACAGGTCACTCACGTCCGAGCCGGAGTGCGCGGCGCCACACTTCAAATGCTCCAAAACGTCCAAGAGTGACGATCGCCACTTCCCAACGCGCCAGTAACCTACGGTTCCGTAGGTAGCGGGTAGCATGCCGCCCATGACTGCTGCTGCGCTCGCGGAGAGCACTGGGGAGGACCTGGCCGAGGGCTGGGAGGGCAAGCCGAAGTGGCGCGGCTGGCTGCACGCCGGGATGTTCCCCGCCACCGTCGCCGCCGGGATCGTGCTGATCTGCCTGGCCGACTCCACCCCGGCCAAGATCGCCTGCGCGATCTATTCGGTCAGTGCCTGGCTGCTGTTCGGGGTCAGCGCGGTGTACCACCGCTTCGACTGGGGCCCGCGCGGGGACGCCGTGCTGCGGCGGCTGGACCACGCGAACATCTTCCTGATCATCGCGGGCACCTACACGCCGTTCACGATCCTGCTGCTCAAGGGCGCCGACCAGCAGGTACTGCTCTGGGTGGCCTGGGGCGGGGCGCTCGCCGGCATAGCGTTCCGGGTGTTCTGGGTCGGCGCGCCGCGCTGGCTGTACACGCCCGTGTACATAGCGCTGGGCTGGGCCGCGGCGTTCTTCCTGCCGGACTTCCTGCGCGCCGGCGGGGTCGCCGTACTGGTGCTGATGATCGTCGGCGGGGTGCTCTACAGCATCGGCGGCGTGGTGTACGGCCTCAAGCGGCCCAACCCCTCACCGCGCTGGTTCGGCTTCCACGAGGTGTTCCACGCCTTCACCCTCGGCGCGTTCATCGTCCAGTACGTCGGCGTCTCACTGGTGGCGTACAGCACGGCCGGCTGAACCCGGCGCACCACGACGGGCGGTCGACCGGTCCACGGACCGGGCGGCCGCCCGTTCGGCCGTCCAGGGCCGCTCGTACGGAGCCCGGCCCTGCGGGCGGCGCGGGTACGCCGGGTGCTCGGCGACGCCGGACTCCGGCGGCGGGAAGTGCGCCGCCCCCGCCTCGGCCTCCGCCTCCGCCTCCGCCGACTCGGACAGCTCCGAGGTGGCCTCCGGGCGCACCTGTCGGGCGTCCAGCGATTCACGGGCCCGGCGACAGCGCTCGCAGTGGGCGGCGTCCGGGATGCCACGCCGCAGCCGGTGCCCGGCCGGGGAGGCCTGCCGGTGCAGCGCGCGCCACCGGCACCCGACGTACACCATGAGCAGCAGCGTCTCGAACCCGGCGACCACCAGGACCAGCGGTGCGCCATTGATCAGATAGGCCGCGACCACGGCCAGCGCGGAACCCACCACCGCGGCCGCGCCCCACGCCTGGGCACTCGCCCGCCTGTCGTCACTGTCGGCCACTTCGGCTCCCCTTTCCCGGCGCCGGGCTCGTGGTCGGCTCCTGCCGCCCCACCCCTTCTCCGCTCTCGGCACGCGTCCGGCCACCACTGACCGATTGCCACATGGTATCTACCGACAGTCACCCGCGCCCGCCCCGAGGCGGCGAACGGCAGATCAACGTTGCGTCAATTCCTCGTGCGGAAGAAGCACTTCCAGGACACATGACGGAGAGTGTCCATTCGATCACATGGCTTTCCTCGGCCTGGGCATGGGCCTGTCGCTGATCACCGCCCAGGCCTCCGCCCTGATCACCCTGCCGCCCGCCCGGGCCGGGATCGGCTCCGGACTGCTCCAGACCCTGCGGCAGGTCGGCGGCGCGATCGGGATCGCCGCCTTCGGCAGCCTGCTGGCCGGGGCGTACCGCGGCGCGCTGGGCACCGGCGGACTGCCGGCCGAGGCTGCGCACCGGGCCGGGAAGTCGGTGGTCGCCGCCGACGCCATCGCCCGGGAGACCGGACGGCCGGCGCTCAGCGCCGCCGCGCACGCCGCGTACGTGCACGGCATGACGGTGGTGCTGCTGGTCGCCGGGCTGGTCGCGGTCGGCTCGGCGATGCTGGTCGCGGCCCGGATGCCCGCCGCGGAACCGGCGGGTGCCGGTGCGGCCGGGGAGCCCGCGGACGCCGGTGCGGCCGGGGCCGAACCCGCCCCCGCCGGAGATCGCCGATAATCGGGGACATGACGACCGGGGACACGAAGACCGAGCAGTCGACCGCGGCCCTCCCCGACGCCCCGACCAATCCGGTCCAGGCGCTGCTGGAGGCGCCGCTGTCGCTGCGCGAGCGCAAGAAGCTGAAGACCCGGCAGACCGTGCGCCGCGAGGCGTACCGGCTGTTCTCCGAGCAGGGCTACGAGAACACCACGGTGGAGCAGATCGCGGCCGCCGCCGAGATCTCCCCGTCCACCTTCTTCCGGTACTTCGCCACCAAGGACGACCTCGTCCTCACTGACGAGTACGACCCGGCGATGATCGCCGCCCTGCTGGACCGCCCGGCCGACGAACCGTTCCTGCGGTCCTGCCGGGAGACCCTCATCGGCCTGATCCGCGACCTGCTCCAGCACGAGCGCCAGGAACTGCTGACCCGGATGCGGCTGATCACCGAGGTCCCCGCGCTGCGCGCCGGACTGTTCCGGGCCGGCAACAGCACCCACGAGCTCTACCTCTCCGTCCTCACCCGACGGGCCGGCCTCGAGGAACCCACCTACGACATGCTGGTCACCGCCGCCGCCATCGGCGCCGCCACCACCGAGGCCGTCCTGCAGTGGGCCGCGGGCGACGGCCGGGAGGACCTCGCCGAGCTGGTCGACCGCACCTTCGCGCTGCTGGAGAGCGGTTTCGCCGGGGTGTGAGCGGGCGTGCACGCGGGTGAGGGGGCGACGGCGGTGTGGGGCCCGGCTCGTTGAGCCGGGCCCCGGTGGGGGTGTCCGCCCGATCAGCGGGTCGCCCGCTTCCGTCGCAGCACCGCGCCGGCGCGCGCGGCCACCAGTGCGGTGGCGCCCAGCGCCGTGGCCGCCGTCACGGCCGGGATCGCCGAGCCGCCGTCCGCCGCGGCTTCGGGTGCGGCGTTGGGTGCGGCGTCCAGCCGGTAGCCGCCGCCCTTGCCCGCCCGGTCGTACGCCGAGCCGGGCAGTTTGTCGCCGTACCGCTGGTGCACCAGCTTCTGGTACGCGGCCAGCGACACCCCGTCCGCGCCCACCGAGCGCCGGGCCTCGTCGTCCAGCGGCAGCACCCGGCCGTCCCGCAGCACGTACCAGGCGTTGACCTGCGGCTCCCGGAACGCCGTACCGCCGCCGTCCGCCGCCTTCGCCGCGTAGTCGCTCTCGTCGCCGCCCGAGGCGATGTTGACGACCCGCCAGGAGTCGCCCTGGCGGACGGTCCAGACCGAGGCGGTCTGCCCGTCCGCCGCGACCACCTTGCTCGCCGTGAACTCGGCCTTCGCCACCGGTGCGCCCGGGGTGCCGGCCACGAAACCGGCGTCCAGGGTGTAGACCGGCACGGTGTCCCCGGCCAGGCGGGGCGCCGCGTCCTGCGCCGCCTTCGCCTCCTCGGCGGCGCCGATGGTCAGCTGCTGGGTCGGCGGGACACCCTTGCGGGCGAAGAAGTGGCCCACCTTGTCGAGCACCGACGGGTCCTGGACCGCGCTGTGGGCCCGGGCCAGGTCGGCGGTGGGGACGGGCACGGGGGCACCTGGTGCGGGGGTGTCGGCGTGCGCGGCCGGGGCGAGCGCCAGCGCGAGGCCGACGGCGAGCAGGGCGGTGACGGCGGCCCGACGGGGCCTGATGAGCTCGGTCATGGTCGTCCTCACGCGCCGATCCGGTACAGGGAGTGGGTCCACGAGAACGTGTCGTTGTTCACGTAGTACCAGTAGTCCGCCCAGTTGTAGCGGTAGTTGGACGGCCACGGGTCGCCCCAGTAGACCCAGTTGTTGCCGGTGTCGTAGCCGTACAGGACGTGCATGTGCCCGCCGCCCGAACTCCACTGGATGCGCGTCTCGACCGGCCGGTTGGCGTCCACCTCGGACTGCACGGTGCTGTAGCGCAGGTACCCGGTGACGTACGAGCCCGGGTTGATGCCGATCCAGTCCAGCCCGTTCTGCACGTCCGCCAGCGTGGCCTGGCTGTTGGGGCAGCTGGAGTCGATCGAGCGGCCGAACGCGGCGTTGCAGAACTGGTTCTGGCTGTAGTCGTAGCCGAACCAGGTGGCGATGGTGTTCCCGCTCGCCGCCCAGCACCAGTTGGTCTGCTGTTGCTGCTGCATGGTGATGTTGAGCTTCTTGTACGTGCCGGCCAGGTCGGCCGTACTGCCGGGGGCCGCCGCCCGGTGGACCTGGTGTGCGGCCCGGTCCTGGGCGGGGGCGGCGGTCGCGGGGGTGGCCACCGCTGCGGTGAGCGCCGGACCGAGCACGCCCAGGGCGAGCAGGGCGACCGCGCGGCGCAGCCGTATCCGTGGAACTGGCATGTGGGGATGCCTCCTTGCGCGAGTGGAGCGAGGTGCTGTGTGGGGGCGCGGTCCGGATCGCGCCCTGAGCATCGCGCCGTTGTCGGAGGCTGGTCAACGGCCCTGGACGGGGCTCGATCACGGTGTGAACGGAGCGGTCCGGATGTGAACGGCGCCGGGGAAACCGCAGCGCGAGACGCCCGGACCGGTGACAAACCGCCGCACGGATGTGAATATTCACGGTCAAAACCCGCACCACGCCGACCGGTTACCAGATCCGACCAGCCAGGAGGCCGCCATCCACCGAAGCGACCCAGCCGACCTCGCCGCGGCCCTGCGCACCGGCCCGTTCCACCTCGCCCTGCGCACCGCCATCGCCACCCGCGGCCTCGCCCTGCACCGCATCCGCCGCCACCTCGCCCTGCGTGGCGTCAACATCGGCCTCACCAGCCTCAGTTACTGGCAGCAGGGCCGACGCCGCCCCGAACGACCCGAGTCACTGCGCGCCGTCGCCGCCCTCGAGGAGGTCCTCGATCTGCCCGAACACTCCCTCACCCGACTGCTCGGCCCCCGCCGCGCGACCGTCGCCGTCGGACCGCCGGTACGCCCGTACCGCGACCTGATCTCCCCGGCCACCGCCGTCGACCACCTGCTCGCCACCCTGGCCAGCCCCCGCGACACCGGCCTGCACACCATCACCCACATCGAACGCGTCCGGATCGGCCCCGACCGTCAGGTCACCCGCCGCGACTCCCAACACGCCCTGCGCGCCCACCGCGACGGCATCGACCGCTACCTCGCCCTCTACCAGGGCGACCCGGGCAGCGACATCACCCGGGTCGGCGTCCGCGCCGAGGAGAACTGCCGCCCCGGCCGCATCCGCCGCGACCGCACCCACCAGCTCCTCGCCGCCGAACTCCTCCTCGACCGCCGCCTCCGCGCCGGCGACACCCACCTCCTCGCCTACGGCTTCGACGACGCACCCTCCCCCGAACCCAGCTGCGAATACGTCCGCGGCTTCAACTCCGGCGCCGGCCAGTACGTCCTCCAGATAACCTTCCATCCCACCGCCCTGCCGGTGCGCTGCCACCGCTTCGCTCTGCACTCCCCCGGCGAAGCCCCGTACGAGACGGAGGAGTTGACGCTCGACGGACATCGCTGCGTCCACCTGGTGGCGACAGCGGTGCGGCCGTGCATCCTGGGGATCCGGTGGGACTGGGATTGAGGGGGGCAATCAGTGCGACCAGTACGGGTCGTCGAGGTCGGGGGCGGGAACGCGGCCAGCCGGCCGCTCACCGATCGGAGGGGCTCCGTAGTCCTTCTCAGGCTGGTAGTGCACCCCGAGGGCATCCGCGCCCGGCCACCGTCACGGCCGGGTCGTCCGTGACGGTCGTCACCGAGAGCGTGAACAGGATGTCACCGCGCCCGGAGCGATGAAGCTCGGTGTAGTGCGTCGCCCGACTGCCCGTAGTGGTGTCGAACCGCCGGCGATCCCCGCCCCGGTGGCCAGGACGAGCACCGTCACCACGGAACAACCCAGCCTGCGTCGCGGCCGCTTCATCCGCGTCGACCCTGCAGTTTGACGCCCCCGCTGCCCGTGACGACGGCCGCGATGTTGTCCAGCGAGGGCCCGCCCCTCCCGTTCAGGTACTTGGTGTGCGCGTCGATGGGGTTGCCACGGCTCCAGTCGTCGACGGTGAAGCGGTTCGCGCCGAAGTGCTTGCTCGACGGGTCCCGTCCGTACCAGCGCTCGTCCGGGTCGAGGCTGAACTTCGACGGGGCGTGCGTCACGACGTCGTTGTCGGCGGCACCGACCCACACGTGACCGGCGGGCATCGTGAGGTCAGCGGCCTTGTCCACGCCGACGCCCGGGCTACCGATGAAGACCACATCATCCGGGGGCACGTAGCGCGAGCCCGGCTGGGCGGCCAGCTTGGTGGCCTGGCCGACCAAGTACGAACCGTAGCTGTGCCCGACCGCAGTGACGTGCGGTGGCTGAGCGCCCTCGTGGCTCGCCCGCACCCCGCTGAGGAACTGGGCGTACGCCGGGGCGCCGTCCTTGCCCGCCTTCGTCGATGCGGCCCCGAAGTCCATCCCCGGCGAGTCGTACCCGAGCCAGACGACCGAGGCTACGGAGTGACCGGCCGGAGCCTTGCCGCTCGCGGCGCGGTAGAGGTTCAGCGCGTTCTCCGCCTCGTTGGTCCCGTCGTTCTTCCCTGGCCCGAGGCTGGCCATTGTGGTCGTGATTCCCGGCACGTAGGAGGAGATGTCGGTGGCGGTGTCCGGGTTCCCGAACGAGAGGACCGCCCGTCCCTGGCCCTCGCTGCCGAGGCCCAGCAGGTAGATCGGCGGGTCACCCTTGCTGTCGGCAAGGCGGGCGGCGATCGGCCCGTAGAGGGCGAGGTTCGCCTTGTCGCTTGAGTCCAGCGGCTGGCCCAGCTTGTGCTTGGTCCTGATGGGCTCCATCAGGTCCCCCAGGTACTTGCGGTTCACCTGGTCCCGGATCTCCGCTGGAATCCCGTCGAGATTGCCGAGCACCTCCGGGTGGTGGCTCAGGTACCACTGCTGGCCCTGCGGGCCGAGCCCCTTCCACCAGGAGTTGACCTCGGTGGGGGGCGCGTCCTTGAGGGGCATGTTCCACTGCCACGCCGGGTCGGACGCATCGCCGAACTGGTCCATGTACGCGTCGGCACCGGCCGTCTTCTCGTCCAGGCCCGACTTGTCCTTGGCGTGCCCCGCGAACCTGTTGAGCGTGCCGGTCAGGGCGCTGTCGGCCTCCGCCGCGTCGGCCAGGGCCTTGGCGATCTGCTTGCTGATCCCGTCGGCAGCCGTCTTCTGCTTGGTCTCCCAGTCCGGAGCCTGGTACGGGTTGGTCGACGCGGGCCAGCTCACGGCACCGGTGTCACTGACCGTGAAGCCCTTGGTCCGCGCATCGGACAGCGCATTGGTGAGCCTGCCCTGGGCGAGCGTCATGGCGTCGGCGCAGTCGCGGATCCCCTTGCCGACGAGGCCGAGCTCCGTCGCCGCCGCGCGCATCTTGCCGGTGAGGCCGTCGAGCACCGGCATCGCGGCGTCGGCCGTCGGCCCGGTCCACCGGGAACCGTGGACCCGGTCGGCGGTCCCGCACTTCCAGTCCGTGGCGTGCTGCGACAACGCCTTGGCCAGCGTGTCGTACGCCCCCGCCGCCGTGTAGAGGTCCGCCGGTTTGGCGTTCCGCAGGCTTGCGATGTCCATCCCCAGGCCCCCTGTACGCCCTGTGTCCCCCGCGACACTCACGGCTACCATAGCGTCCGCAGGGGGCAGTGATGTCAGGGGGAACCGATGGGGCAGGATCCGGGATTCACGGTCAAACCGGGCGAGTTGACCGCCGCCGGGAACAACGCGCTGACGCTGGCCGGGAAGGTCCCCGAGGAGACCGCGAAGCTGGCCGAGCCCAGCGCCACGGCCGCCGGGAGCCTGGCCGGCTGGCAGAGCGGAGCGGCGCTGACGGGGTGCAGCAGTGCCTGGAAGGCACTGCTGGACGGGCTCTCCACCGACATGAAGACGGCCGGCGGCCATCTGATCACCTGCGCGCACGACTACCAGAACGCCGACCATCTGCCGTCGCCGACCACCGCGACGACGGCCTCCACCCCCTTCGACCCCTTCGAGACGAAGGTGGTCGGCGTGACCGGCGGCCACCTCACCGAGGACGCGTAACCGCCCTACCGCGCCCGGAAGTCCAGCACCAGGCAGTCCTCCACCGGCCGGTAGCCGATCTGCTGGTAGATGGAGTTGCTGGTCGGGTTGTCGAGGTCGGTGTAGAGCAGCACCTCCTGTGCCCCCAGGCCGAGGACGTGGGCGGAGGCGGCCGCGGTCACGGCGCTGGCGTAGCCGCGACCGCGGAGGTCGGCAGGCGTGTAGACCGGGCCGATGCGGGACATCCCGGCGAGCACCGGGGTGCTGCCGGCCAGGGCGACCGGGCTGCCCGCGTCCTCCCAGAGGTGGAGGCCGCCGGACGCGATCCGGTCGTCCACCGTGCGTGTCACGTCGTGGGGCGGAATCTTCACTTCGAGCAGGAACTCCTGCCACCAACGGATCGCCAGCTCCCGGTCGGCCGGCTCGGCGAGCCGGGGGTGGCCGGCCGGTGGGCGGGGCGGGTCGGTCAACTCGCCGAGCCGGTAGAGCCGTTCCTCAGCGCGGACGGACTGCCCGGCGCCGGTGGCGGCCGTCCAGGCCTCGGCGAAGGCCCGGACCGGCTCCACTCCCCCGCCGACGCCGGCGACCTCGGTGAACTCCGGCCCGGCCGCGGCCAGCCGGACCGCCAGCTCGGCGGCCGCGGCCCGCGGCATGGCGGACAGCCGGGGCGCGAACGGCGGTGTCTGGAGGAAGGCGCCCTCGACCGGGCCGCCCGGCTCGGCCTGCCACCAGCCGAAGACCGGCGGCCGCTCCCCGAACACGGAGGGCCCGGCTTCGGCGAGCCGGTGGACGACGGTGAGCAGGACGGTGTTCTCGGCGGGGCGGGCGGCCAGGAAGGCCGCCGCCCGGCCGCGGAAGTCGTCGAGCGAGGTGCTGAGGGTCCAGGCCATGGCCCATCCTCGCCCCGCTCGACGCCCGCCCGCCAACGATTATTCGAGTACGACGCCCAGCCGCTCGCCGAGCACCGCGGGATCGGTGGTCGGCGCCTCGCAGGCGAAGTGCCGGCAGACGTAGGCGGCGGGCGCGCCGCCGACCAGCGGCCGGTCCGCCAGCAGCGGAACCTCCGCGGCGGCCTCTCCCGGTGCGCCGACCGCGACCACCGCCCCGGGCGCCGTGCCCCGCAGCGCGGCCCGGCGCAGCGCCGCGGTGGCCGGGTCGTCGGCGGGGCCGACGACGGCGACCTCGCGCGGCCCGTCCTGCAGCGCCTCGGCGACGGCCAGGCCCCAGCCGATGAACCGCGGCGCCCGCCCGGCCAGTGCGCCGACGATGCCGAGGGCGCGTTCGGCGGCCGTGCGGTGCCGGTCGGAGCCGGTGTACGCGGCGTAGCCGAGCAGGGCTCCGGCGGCCGCGGTCCAGCCGGACGGGGTGGCGTTGTCGGTCGGGTCCTGGGGGCGGCGGATGAGCTGCTCGGCGTCGTCGGCGGTGTCGTAGAGGGCGCCGGAGGTCTCGTCGGTGAAGTGCTTGAGCACGGTGTCGAGCAGGCCGCCCGCCAGCTGGAGCCACTCCGCCTCGCCGGTGACGGCGTACAGCGCCAGGAAGCCCTCGGCGGTGTCCGCGTAGTCCTCCAGGACGCCGGCGTTGGTGCCGGGGCGGCCGTCCCGGGAGGTGCGCAGCAGCCGCCCGTCGGGGGTGAGGTGGACGGCGAGCAGCAGGTCGGCGGCGCTTTCGGCGGCCTCGACGAGGTCGGGGCGCTCCAGCAGGGCGCCGGTCTCGGCGAGCGCGGCGATGGCGAGGCCGTTCCAGGCGGCGACCACCTTGTCGTCCCGGGCCGGTGCGGGCCGGGAGGCCCGGGCCTGGAACATCCGGCGCCGGATCTCCTCGTACTCGGTGAAGTCCTCGGGTTCGGCGAGGAGTTGGAGCACCGACGTCCCGTGCTCGAAGGTGCCGTCGGCGGTGACGGTGAACAGCCGGGCGGCGGTGGCCGCGTCGGCCGGTCCGAGCAGGTCGACCAACTGGCCGGGCTCCCAGACGTAGTAGGCGCCCTCGGCCGCGGCGCCGGTCTCCTCGTCCAGGCTGTCGGCGTCCAGCGCGGAGGCGAACGCGCCCTCGGGGGTGCGGAGTTCGCGCAGCAGGAAGTCCGCCGTCGACAGCGCGACCCGGCGGGCGAGTTCGGAGCCGGTGGACCGCCACAGGTGCAGGTAGGCCCGCAGCAGCAGGGCGTTGTCGTACAGCATCTTCTCGAAGTGCGGCACCACCCAGCCGGCGTCCACCGCGTACCGGGCGAAGCCGCCGCCGAGCTGGTCGTGGATGCCGCCGCGGGCCATCGCCTCACCGGTGCGGACGGCCATCTCCAGCGCCGCCTCCGATCCGGTCCGGGCGTGGTGGCGCAGCAGGAACTCGATCACCATGGCCGGCGGGAACTTGGGCGCCCCGCCGAAGCCGCCGCGGCTCTGGTCGAACTCCCGGCTGAGGGCCACCAGCGCCTGGTGCAGGTCCGCCTCACCGGGCGGGTTGTGGGCGCCGGCCGAGTAGACGGAGGCCCGCTCGGCCAGGTCGGCCCGGATCCGCCCGGCGACCTCCCCCACCTCCTGCCGCCGGTCCCGCCAGGCCGCGTCCACGCCCTCCAGCACCTGCCGGAAGGACGGCATCCCGTGCCGGGGCTGCGGCGGGAAGTACGTACCGAAGTAGAACGGCTCCTTGTCCGGCGTGAGGAAGACCGTCATCGGCCAGCCGCCCTGCCCGGTCGCGGCCTGCACGGCCTCCATGTACACCGCGTCGACGTCCGGCCGCTCCTCCCGGTCCACCTTGACCGCGACGAACCGCTCGTTCAGGTACCCGGCGAGCCCGGCGTCCTCGAAGCTCTCGTGCGCCATCACATGACACCAGTGACACGCCGCGTACCCGACGCTCAGCAGCACGGGCACCCCCCGCCGCTCGGCCTCGGCGAAGGCCTCCGGCCCCCACGGCCACCAGTCGACCGGGTTCTCGGCATGCTGCAGCAGGTACGGCGAGGTCGCGTCCGCGAGACGGTTCGGCATGCCCCCATCCTCGCGCATCGCCCTCCACCCACGCGTCAGGCCGGTCCGGACCCGGCCGAGTCCGCCGACGGCCGGTCCCCCGCGGCTGACGGCGGGGGGCCGGCCGCGGCGGGTCACTCCTTGGGGGCCTCCGGCTCCTCCGTGAAGTCGACCTTCTTGAACTGCCGGTTCATCGACTTGGCCAGGAACCACGTCGCCACGCCGAGGGCGGCGAAGACGACGAAGCCGAGGAGACCGGGGGTGACCTTGGCGTCGTCGACGGCGAGGTCAGCGGCGAGGTGGATGAGGTTCACGGGGGCGCTCATATCTCTATGGTGGCCCGGCTCACGCCGAGCCGGGCCGTCGGGGGGGTGGGTCAGTCGCGCGCGTCGACGGCCTCGGCCGCCAGGGTGGGGGTGCGCAGTCCGGCGAACAGGTCGTCCTCCGGGAGGTCCACGTCAATCAGGGTACGGGCGAGCTCGTAGTCCTCGGTGGGCCAGACCTCGCGCTGGACCTCCAGGGGGACGCGGAACCACGGGCCGTCCGGGTCGATCTGGGTGGCGTGGGCGATCAGCGCGCGGTCGCGGGTCTCGAACCAGTCGTCGCAGCGGACCCGGGTGGTGATCTCGCGCTCCTTGCGGCCGCTCTTCTCCCAGCCGGCGATCCACTCGCCGTACGGGGAGTCCTGGCCGCGCTCGGTGAGGTACTGGTGGAGCGCGCGGATGCGGCCCATCGGGAAGCCGTGGTTGTAGTACAGCTTGAGCGGCTGCCAGGGCTCGCCGGCCTCGGGGTACGCGTCCGGGTCACCGGCGGCGTCGAAGGCCAGCATGGTGATCTTGTGGGTCATGATGTGGTCCGGGTGCGGGTAGCCGCCGTTCTCGTCGTAGGTCGTGATGACCTGCGGCTTGAACTCGCGGATCAGCCGGACCAGCGGCTCGGCCGCCTCCTTGACGTCCTGCAGGGCGAAGCAGCCCTCGGGCAGCGGGGGCAGCGGGTCGCCCTCCGGCAGGCCGGAGTCGACGAAGCCCAGCCAGGCCTGCTTGACGCCGAGGATCGCCCGCGCCTCGTCCATCTCCTTGCGGCGCACCTCGTGGATGTTCGCCTCGATGTACGGGTCCCCCTGGAGCTTGGGGTTGAGGACCGACCCGCGCTCGCCCCCCGTGCAGGTGGCCACGAGCACGTCCACACCCTGCTCGACGTACCTGGCCATGGTGGCCGCGCCCTTGCTGGACTCGTCGTCCGGGTGGGCGTGCACCGCCATCAGTCGCAACTGCTCAGTCAACGCCTTGCGTTCCTTCCACGTCATCGGGCGTTCCGCGAAGTCCGGTCAGCCCACCGTACGAACCGCTCACTTGGGGACCGCGTCGCCGCAAGGCCCGGCCCGCGGCAGGTCTCCGGCGCGGCCGAGCCCCGCCCCCGCCGGACCGGCCGCGGGCGTGCCCCTCCTATAGTGACGGACTGGGAGACCGTGGCATTCCCCCGCACCGCCCGCGCGGCCCCTCCCGAGGAGAGGACGAAGTCCGATGACTGCACAGAGCACCGCCACGCAGCTGCCCGAGGGGCGCTACGGCCGGCGCGACGACGGCGACTCGGACCGCCGCCTGAAGGTGGTCGGCGCGGTCTGCGGCGTGCTCGGGCTGGGCCTGATCGCCTGGTTGGGCGGCTCCTACCTGCTGCGCGAGTCCAAGATCAACGGCTCGGTGCCGACCTTCCAGGTGCTCTCCGACTCCGAGGTGCAGCTGCACCTGACCGTGAGCAAGAGCGACGGCACGGCCGGTACCTGTACGGTCCGCTCGCAGAGCGACGACCACGCGGTGGTCGGGGTGGCCGACTTCCCGGTCCCGGCGGCCGGGTCGAGCTACGACGCCACCGTCACCCTGCGCACCACCGCCCGCGGCACCACCGCCGAGCTGCTGGGCTGCACCCCGGCGAAGGCGAAGTAGACCGGGACGCAGGGCCGGGAGGTACGCCGGCAAGCAGGCCAGGAGGAGACGGGGAACGGCCCGGGGACGCATACTCGTCCGACAGAACGGGCATCCGTAGGAAGTCCCGCACCCGGTTCCTGTACACCGTGGCGTAACGCCACCGTCAATGCCACGACAACGGCTCTCCCGCTTGTCGGCAGGACTTGTTAGGCTCGTGGTTTCGCCCCTTCCGCACCGGATGGTACGGGAGCGGGCGTTGCTTTGTAGTTAAGACCGATATCACCGACGACCCTGCTGACGACTCACACCCTCAGCACAGCCCCCCCAGCACCTACGAGGAGCACCCGTGACCCAGACCAGTGAGAACGTGACCTGGCTCACTCAGGCCGGCTACGACCAGCTCAAGGCCGAGCTGGATCACCTGACCGGGCCCTGGCGCATCGAGATCGCCCAGAAGATCGAGGCGGCGCGCGAGGAGGGCGACCTCAAGGAGAACGCCGGCTACCACGCGGCGAAGGAGGAGCAGGGCAAGTACGAGCTGCGCATCCGCCAGCTGACCCAGCTGCTGGAGCGCGCCAAGGTCGGCGAGGCCCCGGCCGACTCCGGCGTGGTGGCCCCGGGCATGGTCGTCACGGTCGCCTTCGACGGCGACGAGGACGACCTCATGGAGTTCCTGCTCGCCTCGCGCGAGGTGGCGGGCGCCGACGACCTGGACGTCTACTCGCCGCAGTCGCCGCTGGGCCGCGCGATCGACGGCAAGAAGATCGGCGACGAGGCCACCTACGAGCTGCCGAACGGCAAGCCGGCCATGGTGAAGATCGTCAAGGTCGTGCCGCACGCCGGCTGATCCGACCCTCGAACACCGCCGAGGGCGGCCGCGGAGTCCACCAGGACCCCGTGGCCGCCCTCGGGCGTTTCCAACGGTGACGTTTCACCCCACGGTCACCACGAGGTCACCCCACGGCCGAGCGGTACTTGCGCACCGACAGCCAGGAGAACACCGCCGTGATCACCAGCGACCACAGCGCCGACACCAGCGCCGCGTGCTGCATCGGCCAGGCGCTGTCCACCGGCCCGACCTGGTTGCCGAAGAGGTCCCGGCAGGCCTGCACCGTCGCGCTGAACGGGTTCCAGTAGGCGACGCCCTGCAGCCAGCCCGGCATCGAGCTGACCGGCACGAAGGCGTTGGACACGAAGGTCAGCGGGAACAGCCAGATCAGCCCGGCCGAGGTGGCCGCCTCGGGGCTGCGCACCGACAGTCCGATCAGCGCACCGATCCAGGAGAAGGCGTAGCCGAGCAGGAGCAGCAGCCCGAAGGCGCCGAGCGCCTTGAGCGCCCCGTCGTGGATCCGCCAGCCGACCGCCAGCGCGACCAGCGCCAGCACGATCACGGTGAACGCGGTCTGGCACAGGTCCGCGAGGGTGCGGCCGACCAGCACCGCCGAGCGGGCCATCGGCAACGAGCGGAAGCGGTCCACCAGGCCCTTGGTCATGTCCTCCGCGATGCCGGCCGAGGCGCCGGCGGTGGCGAAGGTGACGGTCTGGGCGAAGATGCCGGCCATCAGGAACTGGATGTAGGTGTCGGAGCTCGAGCTCGCCCCGGGGATCTTGATCGCCCCGCCCATGACGTACGAGAACAGCAGCACGAACATGACCGGCTGCATGAGCCCGAACACCACGATCTCGGGGATCCGCGACATCCGGCGGAGGTTGCGCTTGGCGACCACCCAGGAGTCGTGCAAGGTCGCGGACAGGCCCCGGCGGGGCGTGGGCATCGCGGCGCCGATGGCGTGCTCGGTGGCCGTGCTGGTGCTCATCTCAGCGCTCCGTTCCGGCCGTGACGGCCTGCTGCTGGTCCGGCTCCTGACCGTCGCCGGCGCCGTCCGCGTCATCGCCGCCCGTCTTCCCGCGGCCCCGGCCGCGCCCCTTGGAGGCGCCGCCGTTGTCCTCCTCGACCGCCTCGGCGACATGGCCGGTGAGGGTGAGGAAGACGTCGTCCAGGGTCGGGCGGCGCAGGCCTATGTCGTCGATCTCGATGCCCCGGCCGTCCAGTTCGCGGATCGCGTCGGCGAGCACCCGGGCGCCGCCGCTGACCGGCACGGTGATCCTCCGGGTGTTCTTCTCCACCGCCGGCTCGCCCAGCGCGTACCCGGACAGCGCCGCGACCGCGTCCGTGACCAGGCCCGGGTCGTGCACCACGACCTCGATCCGCTCGCCGCCGATCTGCGCCTTGAGCTGGTCGGCGGTGCCGCGGGCGATCACCCGGCCGTGGTCGACCACCGCGATGTCGTGCGCGAGCCGGTCGGCCTCCTCCAGGTACTGGGTGGTGAGCAGCAGCGTGGTGCCCTGCTCGACCAGGGTCTCGATGACCTCCCACAGGGCGAGCCGGTTGCGCGGGTCGAGGCCGGTGGTCGGCTCGTCCAGGAACATCACCGGCGGCCGGACGACCAGCGCGGCGGCGAGGTCGAGGCGGCGGCGCATGCCGCCGGAGTAGGTCTTGGCGGTGCGGTCCTTGGCCTCGGTGAGGTTGAACCACTCCAGCAGCTCCAGCGCGCGGGCCTTCGCGTCGCGGGTGCGCATCTGGTACAGCTCGCCGACCATCGTCAGGTTCTCGAAGCCGGTCAGGTACTCGTCGACCGCCGCGTACTGGCCGGACAGCCCGATCAGGCTGCGGACCCGGTTCGGGTGCTTGAGGACGTCGACGCCGGCCACCACCGCGCGGCCGGAGTCGGGGCGGAGCAGGGTGGTCAGGACGCGGACGGTGGTGGTCTTGCCCGCGCCGTTCGGGCCGAGCAGCCCGAGCACCGTGCCCTCGGGGACGTCGAGGCTGACGCCGTCCAGGGCCCGTACGTCGCCGAAGGTCTTCACCAGGTTCTCGGCTTGGATGGCTGGCGCCATGGCCTGCCTCATCTCCTTGGACGATTGTGGCGATCTGTTCCGCTTTGCCCCCCATTCGGGCGCACGGGCGACTCGGTTCCCGACACCGACACAGAACGCGATGTATCGCGAGTCTGACGACTCGCGATACATCGCGTCAAGGGGATTCGAAGAAAGTCTTCGAACCGGGACCGGAAGCGCTCAGCCCGCGACCACGTACCCCGCGTCCCGCAACTCCCCCACCACCAGCGCGCAGTGCTCCGGCCCCTTGGTCTCCAGGTGCAGGTCCACCTCGACCTCGGTCAGCCCGAGCCGCGGGTCGATCCGCACGTGCGCGACGTCCAGCACGTTGGCGTCCACCCTGGTCAGCACCCCCAGCAGGTCCGCCAGCGAGCCCGGCTTGTCCGCCAGCCGCACCCGCAGCGACAGGTAGCGCCCGGCCGCCGCCAGTCCGTGCCGCAGCACCCGCTGCATCAGCTGCGGGTCGATGTTGCCGCCGGACAGCACCGCCACCACCGGGCCCTCGAAGGAGTCCGGCTGCTCCAGCAGCGCCGCGATCGGCGCCGCCCCGGCCGGCTCGACCACCAGCTTCAGCCGCTCCAGGGCGAGCAGCAGGGCCCGCGACAGGGCGTCCTCGGAGACCGTGCGGAT